>NC_012587.1:3190000-3490000 GCF_000018545.1 Sinorhizobium fredii NGR234 | reverse complement strand
GCCGCTGCGGAACAGCACATATTGCAGCCCCGCCCAGAGCGTGCGGTGCAGCTTGGCGACGTTGTCGTAGGTGTGGTCGCCAGTGCATTCGGAAATCACGAACAGGTCGAGATGGTCCTGAAGATTGCTGCCGACGCCGGGGAGATCGTGGCGGACCTCGACGCCCACCGAACGCAGGTGATCGGCCGGCCCGATGCCGGACTGCAGCAGCAGTTTCGGCGAACCGATCGCACCGGACGAAACCAGCACCTCCCGTTCGGCGCGGATCGCTTCGCTGCCCTTGGCGGTCACCACTTCGACGCCGACGGCGCGGCGGCCTTCGAGCACGATGCGGGCGACGCGGGCACCGGTGCGCACCGTCAGGTTCTTGCGATCCTTGATCGGCGACAGATAGGCAAGCGATGCGGAGGAGCGGCGGCGGTTGCGCTGGGTGAGCTGATAGAAGCCGACGCCCGCCTGCTGCCTGCCGTTGAAATCGTGATTATAGGGAATGCCGAGTTCCTGGCCGGCGCGGATATAGGCATCGCAGATCGGCAGCGTCGAGACCGGCATCGAGACGCCGAGCGGTCCGCCATAGGCATGATAGTCGTCGGCGAAGCGCTGGTTGTCCTCGGCCCGCTTGAAATAGGGAAGCACGCTGCGATAGTCCCAGCCGGCGCAGCCGTCCTCGCTCGCCCAGAGATCATAGTCGACGGCATTCCCGCGGGTGTAGAGCTGCGCATTGATCGACGAGCCGCCGCCGATCACCTTGGCCTGCGTATAGCGCAGCACCCTGCCCTTCATGTGCTTCTGCGGCACCGTATTCCAGCCCCAGCTCGCCACGCCCTTGGTCATCTTGGCGAAGCCGGCCGGCATGTGGAACAGCGGGTTCCAATCGCCGCCGCCCGCCTCGAGCAGCAGCACCTTGACGGCCGGATCCTCGCTCAGCCGGTTGGCGAGCACGCAGCCGGCCGGGCCGGCACCGGTGATGATATAGTCATAGCTCATTCCACGACGTCCTCAAGCTTACGCGTCTGCGCGCGGTCAGATAACTCAGCATTTGCCCCTCATCCGGCTGCCGCCACCTTCTCCCCGCGCGCGGGGAGAAGGGACTCGCGGCACCGCCTTAGCCATCTCCCCGACGTATCGCCGACCGCGTCCCCTCTCCCCGCAGGCGGGGAGAGGGTTAGTCCTCGGGTTAAACCCGAGGAGAGGGGCTGCCTCCCCCGACAAGTTTACAACCGGCTGATCGACAGGCCTCCATCGGCCTGGATGACCGAGCCCGTGGCGAAGGCGAATTGGCCGCTGGCGAGGCCGGCGACGATATTGCCGATATCCTCGGGCTCGCCCCAGCGCTTGACCGGCACCAGCCCACCGGCGATCAGCGCGTCGTATTTGCTGGACACGGCCGCGGTCATATCGGAGCGGATGATGCCGGGGCGCACCTCGAAGGCCGAGATGCCGGTCTCGGCGAGCCTCAGCGCCAGGCCCTGGGTGAAGGCCGCGAGCCCCGCCTTGCTCATGCAATAGTCGAGCCGTTCCGGCGACGTCATCGCCGCGGAGACCGAGGTGATGTTGATGATCGAACGCGGCGCGCTCGGAGCGATGGCGCGCATCGCTTTCAGCACCGCCTGGGTGAAGAAGACCGTGCCGCGCAGGTTGATGCCAACGATCGTGTCGAAATTCTCCGGCTTGAGATCGAAAAAATCGCCGCGCACGACGGAGGCAATGCCGGCATTGTTGACGAGGCAGTCGATCCGGCCGAAGGCCGCGATCACCGCATCGACGGTTGCCTGATGGCCCGAAAGGTCGGCGACATCGGCCCGGAGGAAGATGGCGCGCGCGCCCAGCGTGCCGAGCTCCGCAATGACCGGCGCCACGCCTTCCGCATCGCCGATGCCGGTGATGGCGATGTCGAATCCGCCCGCCGCAAGGGCTCGGGCAATGCCGAGGCCGATGCCGCGGCGGCCGCCGGTGACGATCGCGACGGGGCGTGCCTTGTCCGTCATGCCCGAAGATCCTCATTGACGATGTGATCAGCGACGCGCAGCGCCTGGGCCGCAACCGTCAGCGCCGGATTGGCGGCGGCCGACGTCGGCAGGAAGCCGGCATCGACAACGAAGAGGTTCGGATGATCGAAGGCGCGGCAATAAACGTCGAGCGGCGCGTCCGCGGCGTCATTGCCGATCCTGACCGTGCCGCATTGGTGCGACGGCGTTCGCTTGTCGAAGGCCCTGGCCAGAACGATCGGGAAGCCGGCCTTTTTCAGCACCGCCTTCAGCCTGGATACGAGATCGAGGTGGGCTTGCCAGTTGGTGCGCACCCATTTGAGCAGGATGCGCTCGCCGTCGACCATGACGCGGCTTTCCGGCGACGGCAGGTCCTCGCTCATCGCGTAGAAATCGATTCCGCGGGCCGAGACCTGGTTGAGGAGCCACTCGGGCATGGCCGGCATGTTGGCTTTCAGGATTGCGCCGGAGACACGGCCGAGAAGCTGGATATTGCCGAGCGGCGGCCCGCCCTCGCCGTCGGAGAGATAGAAATCGTTGAGGCCGAAGGTCTTCTGATAGACGGAGTCGTTGCGGTACCAGGGGCTGAGCGCGATCACCGCGCTCGAATTGTGATTCATGAAATTGCGGCCGACCTGGTCGGAGCGGTTGGCGAGACCGGCCGGGTTGCGCTCGTCGGCCGAGCGCAGGAGCAGCACGGCCGATTGCACGGCGCCGGCCGAGAGGATGACGAGCTTCGGCGAGATGCTATGCTCGACCCCGTCCTTGACATAATGCACGGAGGAGATCGCCTTGCCATCCGGGGCTGTCGTCAGCCGGGTGACGCGCGAGCCGGTCTGCAGCCGCACATTCGGATATTCGAGTGCAGCGGTCAGCGCGGCCGTTTCCGCATCCATCTTGCCGTCGAAACTGTTCGGATGTGCATCCCAGGGCGTCTTGCCCTTGGCGAGCCAGCGGTCGATATCGATGCCGAGCGGCAGCGAATAGGGGTGCATACCGATCGCTGCCAGGCGCTTGCGAACCTTGGCGATCGCCGGCTCATCCGGCACCGGCCCGTGCGGATAGTCGTTCGAATGCGCTGGTTCGGTCGGGTCCTCGCCCAGCCTCCCACGCACCTGATAGAGTTCCTCCGCCTTGGCGTACCACGGCTCGAGCTCCTCGTAGGCAAACGGCCAGGCGGGCGAGACGCCTTCGAGGTGGCGCATCTCCTCGAAGTCCTCGCGGCGGTAGCGGGTGAGCACCGCGCCGTAGAATTTCGAGTTGCCGCCGACATTGTAGTAGTTGCCGGGGTTGAAGCCGGCGCCGCCCGCCTCGTACCAGGTCTCCTTCGGCCGGAAATGGCCGCGCTGGAAGATCGCCCGCTGGTCGCGGTTGACCGGCAGGTCCTCGATGTGGTGACCCGCCTCGAGGATGAGGATTTCGGCACCCGAAGCGGCAAGTCCGGCAGCCACGGTGGCGCCGCCGACGCCCGAGCCGATGATGACGATATCCGGCTGGCTCTCCATGCTCTGGCTCATGCGATCCGCATCTGGCTCTCAGGGTCGAAGAACACGGCCTTGTCGAGGTTGAAGGCGAGCCGCGACGTCTGGCCGGGCGCGATGCGCGCGTCGGCGCGGAGTCTTGCCACGATTTCCTTGCCGCCGAGCCGGGTGACCGCGAAGGTGTCGGAACCGGCCGGCTCGACCACCTCGATCAGGCAATCGCCCTCGGCGACGAACTTGGCGTTGCGGTCGGCACCGTCCGGATCGGTGAGCGCCTCCGGACGGATGCCGAAGACGACGTCGCGGCCGGCATAGGAGGAGAGCGCGCCGTCATGCGGCACCGCGAGCCTCAGCGGCTCGGCATTCGGCCGCTCCAGCGTCACGGCGACGTTCGGCCCGGAGGCTTCGATGCGCGCCTTCAACAGGTTCATCGCCGGCGATCCCATGAAATCCGCGACGAACATATTGGCCGGGTTGTTGTAGATCTCGGCCGGTGTACCGAACTGCTGCAGCACGCCGTCCTTCAGCACGGCGATCTTGGTTGCCAGCGTCATCGCTTCGATCTGGTCATGCGTTACATAGACGATCGTCGTCTTCATTCGGTGATGCAGCCGCTTGATCTCGGTGCGCATGTCGACGCGCAGCTTGGCATCGAGGTTCGACAAGGGCTCGTCGAAAAGAAAGACCTGCGGATTGCGCACCAGCGCCCGGCCCATGGCGACGCGCTGGCGCTGGCCGCCGGAGAGCTGGCTCGGCTTGCGCTCGAGCAGGTGACCGATCTGCAGCATGTCGGCAACCTGCTTGATCGCCTTGTCGCGCTCCTCCTTCGGCACGCCGCGGATTTCCATGCCGAAGGCGATGTTTCCGGCGACCGTCATGTTCGGATAGAGCGCGTAGGACTGGAACACCATGGCGATGTCGCGCTTCGACGGGTGCAGCCCCGACACCGAGCGGCCGTTGATGGCGATGTCGCCCGAGGTGATCGGTTCCAGGCCGGCGATCGTGTTCAGGAGAGTCGACTTGCCGCAGCCGGACGGGCCGACGAGCACGAGGAACCCACCCTTTTCGATCTCGAGATTGATGTCCTTCAAGATCTCCAGCGAGCCGTAGGATTTGCGCAGATTGCTGATTTTCAGGAATGACATGGAGTTATCCTTTCACGGCGCCGGACATCAGCCCGCGGACGAAGTAGCGGCCGGACACGATGTAGACGATGAGCGTTGGCAGGGCGGCGAGGATCGCGCCCGCGAAGTGGACGTTGTATTCCTTGACGCCGGTCGACGAGCTCACAAGGTTGTTGAGCGCCACCGTCATCGGTGTCGAATAGGGCCCGGAGAACGAGGCTCCGAACAGGAAGTCGTTCCAGATATTGGTGAACTGCCAGATGACGGAGACGACGATGATCGGCCCGGAGGACGGCAGCATGATTCGCCAGAATATCTGGAAGAAGCTCGCCCCGTCGATCTGCGCGGCGCGCACCAGCTCGGTCGGGAAGGCCTCGTAGTAGTTGCGGAAATAGAGCGTCGTGAAGCCGATGCCGTAGACCACATGGACGAGGATCAGCCCCCAGATCGACCCGGCGAGGCCGAAAATACCGAGGATGCGGGCCATCGGGATCAGCACGATCTGGAACGGGATGAAGCAGGACAACAGCAGCATGCCGAAGAAGATGTTGGCTCCGGGGAAACGCCACTTCGTCAGGACGTAGCCGTTCAGCGCGCCGATGAAGGTCGAGATCGCCACGGCCGGAACGACCATCAGGATGGAGTTGATGAAGAACGGACGGAGGCCGGTCGGCTGCACGCCGATCTGCGCCGTCGACCAGGCCGAAAGCCAGGGCTCGATGGTCCAGGTTTGCGGCAGGTTCAGCATGCCGCCCTGGCGGATTTCGTCGAGCGGCTTCAGGGAATTCACCAGCATGACGTAGAGCGGCAGCAGCGAATAGAGCGCGAAAATGATCAGCGCCAGGTAGATCAGCGCCCGGGTCAGGCGGTTGTGCGAGATGACGTTCTCTGGACTGGGAGCGCCCATCAGCGTTTTCCTCCCCGGATTTCGGAATAGAGATAGGGAACGATGATCGAGAAGATCATGATGAGCATGATGATCGCCGACGAGGCGCCGACCGCCATCTGATTGCGCGTGAAGGTGTAGGAATACATGAAGGTCGCCGGCAGTTCGGTCGCCTGCCCCGGCCCGCCGCCGGTCAAAGCGATGATCAGGTCGTAGGCCTTGATCGCAAGGTGAGCGAGGACGACGAAGGCCGAGAGGAAGACGGGCCGCATCAGCGGAATGATGATCCGCCGGTAGATGGTCGGCGTCGTCGCCCCGTCGATCTGGGCGGCCTTGATGATCTCGTTGTCGACGCCGCGAAGCCCCGCCAGGAACATTGCCATGATGAAGCCGGTCGACTGCCAGACGGCTGCGATGACGACGCAGTAGATCGTGTAGTTGCGGTCCTTGATCCAGTTGAAGGAGAAGCTCTCCCAGCCCCAGAGGTGCATGGTGTTCTCAAGGCCGATGCCGGGATCGAGGAACCACTTCCAGGCGGTTCCCGTGACGATGAAGGAGAGCGCCATCGGATAGAGATAGATCGGCCGCAGGAACCCTTCAGCGCGGATCTTCTGGTCGAGCAGGATCGCCAGTGCCAGGCCGAGCACCGAGCAGATGACGATATAGAGCGTGGCGAAGATCGCCAGGTTGCTGACCGCCCTCCACCAGTGCGGCAGCGCCCACAGCCTGCTGTAGTTGCTCAAGCCGACGAAATTGTAGGACGGCAGCATCTTGCTGTCCGTCAGCGACAGGAAGCCCGTATAGACTATGAAGCCGTAGACGAACACCAGAACTATGAGAAAGCTGGGGGCAAGCACGAGCTTTGGCAAAAGCTCCTGCAGCCGGGTGCGGCTATCCATGTTTGTTACCACCGTATCGTTTCGTTCGTGCCGCGGGTCTGCCCCTCATCCGCCTGCCGGCACCTTCTCCGCGCGCGCGGGGAGAAGGCATGTGCCGCAGCGCCTCCGTCCCCTCCCTCCCGCGGACGGGGCGAGGGAGCTCAGCCCCCCAAAGGGGTGAGAGGCACGCCGAGCTCGCTGCTTGCCCCTTCTCCCCGCGAGCGGGGAGAAGGTCGCGGCAGCGGGATGAGGGGCAAATCCCTCGCGTCGCTTACTTCGCGGCCTCGACCGCCGCGGCGAGTTCCTTCACCGCCTCGTCCGAGCTGAGCTCGCCGTTGAACTGGCGGGTCACGACGTCGTAGATGGCGTTCTTGACCGCTGCCGGATTGGCATGCCCATGCGCCATGGAGCCCATGAGCGTGCCGTTGGCGTTGGCTTCGGCCAGATCCTTGATGCCCTTCTTGCCGCAGGCGTCGAAATCGGTGTCCGGAACGTCGGTGCGGGCCGGAACCGATCCCTTGACGACGTTGAAGGCCGACTGGAAGGTCGGGCTTTCGATCGCCGAGGCCATCTGCAACTGCGCCGGGACCTTGTCATCCGAGACCTTGAACATCGCGAACTGGTCGGAGTTGAAGGTGACCGAACCTTGCGTTCCCGGGAAGCGCATGCAGACAAAATCGGTGCCGGGCACCTTCTTCGCCTTCAGGAACTCACCCTTCGCCCAGTCGCCCATGAACTGCAGGCCGGCCTTGTTCTCGATGACCATCGCCGAAGCGAGGTTCCAGTCGCGGCCGGAGAAGTTGTCGTCGACATAGGATCTGAGCTTCGTCATCCGGTCGAAGGCTTCCTTCATCTTGTCGCCGCCGAGCGTTGCCGGATCGAGGTCGATGAAGGCCTTTTTGTAGACGTCGTTGCCGAGCGACAGCACGACCGCGTCGAAGATCGTCGCGTCCTGCCAGGGCTGACCGCCGTGGGCGACCGGCGTGATGCCCTGCTCCTTGAACTTGTCGAGCAGCGCGATCAGCTCATCCCAGTTCGCCGGCTCCTTGCCGCCGGCCTTGTCGAGGGCGGCCTTGTTGATCCAGACCCAGTTGGTCGAATGGACGTTGACCGGCGCGGCGATCCAGTGGCCGTCATATTTCGAGAACTGCTGAAGCGCCGTCGGAACGACCTTGTCCCAGCCTTCCTTGGCGGCAATGTCGTCAAGGTTGCCGAGTGCGCCTTCCTTGGCCCAGTCGAGGATGTCGAAGCCGAGCATCTGCACCGCCGTGGGCGCATTGCCGGACGTGACGCGGGCGCGAAGTACCGTCATGGCCTCCGTGCCGCCACCGCCGGCAACCGGCATGTCGGTCCAGCTGATGCCCTTGCCTTCCAGATCCTTCTTCAGAACGTCGAGTGCCGCCGCCTCGCCGCCGGACGTCCACCAGTGCAGCACTTCCACGTTCTCTGCTGCGCGCGCGGCGGTCGCCGCCAACATCAATGCTGCAACAGCCGTCGTCGTCATCAACTTGCGCATCGTTTTCCTCCCGTTTGCAAGTTACCGAAGCGGAAGCTCCTCCCGCTCTTTTGGATTGTCTGCCCCCTCCCAAGGGGCAGTCTGGGCTTGCGGCATGCGCCGCCCGCACAATTTAAAACGTTACAAATCACCGCAAGTCAAGCGGACCGCGAGCTTCCGCCGTCCGCCGACCGAAACCGACTGATTTCACTGCACTATACGACATGCAATGCATGCTGCGATGCAGCAAAAAAGTGGTGGTATAGCGATTTAAAACGTTTGCATCATACGATTGCGTATCGGTTCGCGTCACGTTACAAATGCCGCTCTTGACCGCTTGCAGGAAAGCACCCGTTTGGCCGATCCTTCTAAACCCGTCCGCCCGGGAAGTGCCGCGCCAGGACGCGGCAAGCCGACCCTGCGCACCATTGCCGATATTACCGGACTGGCCGTCACCACCGTGTCGCGGGCGCTTGCGGACGCGCCGCAGATCTCTATCGAGACGCGGCATCGCGTCCGCCAGGTGGCGCTCGACATCGGCTATTCGCCGGACCGCGCTGCCCAACGCCTGAAGACCGGCCGGACGAATGTGATCGCCGTGCTGCTCGAGCCGCATGAAGAGATCCTCGGCTACGGAACCTCCGTCATGGCCGGCATCGCCAGGGCCTTGCAGGGCACCGCCTACCACCTGATCGTCATGCCGAATTTCCTCGACGCCGCGAATATCGATGCGGTGAACTACATCATCCGCAACGGCATGGCCGACGGGCTGATCTTCTCGCGCACCGAACCGCTCGATCCGCGCGTCAAGCTGCTTTCGGAGGCCGGCTTTCCGTTCGTCACCCATGGCAGAACCGAGCTCGCCACCGCCCATCCTTTCGTCGACTACGACAATTTCACCTTCACCTATGAGGCGACGCGGCGGCTGATAGCCAAGGGGCGGCGGAAGCCGGCGCTGATCAGCGGCCCGGCCGGTTTCACCTTTGCCGGCCATATCCTGCATGGCTTCATGACGGCAGTGCGCGAGGCGGGCTGCGCCTATGAAATTCTCACCGACATCGACCTCGACAGCCCGGCCGGCGCGATCCGCGACCGGATCCGCCGGCGCCAGGCCGACCCGGATCCGCCTGATGGCTTCACCTGCGGCGGCGAGGTCTGTGCGCTCGCGACGATCACCGGCATGAGCGACTGCGGCCTGACCCTCGGCGTCGAATACGACATCGTCGCGAAGCAGACGTCGCCGCTGCTCGGCGCCATCCAGCCGCGCGTCGACACGATCTACGAGGACCTGACCGAAACCGGCGAGCACATGGGGCGCATCCTGCTGCGCCGCATCGGCGGCAGCACCGAGATCGGCGAGCTGCAATTGCTGCTCGAGCCCGAGCTTCGCTTCAAATCGGAGCCAGCTGCCACCGACGCCTGAAGCCCGCGCAGCCGAAGCGGAAAGGCAGGGGATACGCCCTTCCTTCCCCATCGTGCCTGCAAACCGTGCCAACGCGCCCATTCCCACTTGCCTCCCGATCCCGATCTCAGCGCGGCATCCACCAGCTGGTGCGCTGGCCGATATGCATGTTGAGCGTCTTGGTCTCGGTGTAGTCCTCCACCGCATGCCGGCCGAGTTCGCGGCCGAGCCCCGACTGGCGGTAGCCGCCGAAGGGCAGTTCGCAGGCGCCGTCCATGAAGGTGTTCATCCAGACGGTCCCGGCGCGCACGCGCCGCCCGATCGTCAGGCATGTATCGAAATCGCGGCTCCAGACGCCGGCCGAGAGCCCGTAATCGATGGAGTTGGCGATGCGGATCGCCTCCTCGGTCGTCTCGAAGGTGAGGACCGAAAGGACCGGCCCGAACACCTCCTCGCGGGCCACCGCCATCTCCGGCCGGACGGCCGAGAGAATGGTCGGCGCCATGAACTGGCCCATGCCGAGATCGAGTGCGGTGCCACCATGGCTGACGGCCGCACCCTCGCCCGCCGCGGCCGTTACATAGCCGGCGATCTTTTCCAGATGCTGCGGCGTGATGATCGCGCCGACCTGCGTCTCGGGATCGAGCGGATCGCCGACCTTGACCTTGGCGGAGAGGCTGGTAATGCGCGCCGTCACCTCCTCGGCGATGTCACGATGCAGGATCAGCCGCGAGCCGGCATTGCAGCATTCGCCGGCATTGAAATAGGCGCCGAAGACGGCCGCATCGATGAACGCGTCGAGATCCGCGTCGGGATAGACGATCTGCGGGTTCTTGCCGCCGAGTTCGAGCGAGACCTTCTTCAGGGTTTGCGCCGCGTTCGCCATCGTCAGCCGGCCGATACCGGTCGAGCCGGTGAAGGAGATCATGTCGACATCCGGGTGGGTGGCAAGCGGCGCGCCGACTTCCGGGCCGGTACCGACGATGATGTTGACGACGCCGGCCGGCACGCCGGCGGCCTCGAGGATTTCGCCGAGAACGAGCGTCGAGGCGGAGGTGAGCTCCGACGGCTTGACCACCGTCGTGCAGCCGGCGGCGAGCGCGAAGGGTAATTTCTGGCTGACGATCAGGAATGGGAAATTCCAGGGCGTGATGATCGAGACGACGCCGATCGCCTCGCGCAGCACGACGCCGAGCGTGCCCTCGCCGAGCGTGTTGTAGCTCTCGCCGGAAAGCTCGCGGGCAAGGGCCGCCGCATAGCGCCAGATATCGGCGGCGCCTGCCAGTTCGCCCTTGGCCTGGCTGATCGGCTTGCCGGATTCGATCGCGTCGAGATAGGCGAGCTCGTCGGCCCGGGCGGCGATCATGTCGGCGGCGCGGAGCAGGATCAGCGAGCGTTCCGACGCGGTCATGCGCGGCCAGGGGCCGTCGTCGAAGGCACGCCGCGCCGCGGCGATGGCGCGCTCGGCATCCACCATCGTCGCCGCCTGGTAACGGCTGACGACGACGCCGTGCCCGGGCGCCACGCGCTCGATCGTCCGGCCCTCGGCGCCGGCCATCCATTGGCCGTCGATCAGCATGCGGAATTCGCGGACCTTGTCGTCGCCGAGCGGCTTCGGCCTCACCAGTACGGTCATCACCATTCTCCCTTGAAGCGCGCTTCGCGCTTTTCGCTGAAGGCCGCGACGCCCTCCTTGAGGTCGCCGGTCTTGGCGACGAGGATCGAGCCCAAGGCTTCGATGGCCGCGCCCTTGTCCTCGCCGTTCGCCGTAGCGATCATCAGCTTCGATATTTCCAATGCCGCCGGACCACGCGACGCGACACGCGCTGCATAGGCCCGCGCCGCCGTCATCACCGTGCCCGTCTCGACAACGGCATCGACGAGGCCTTCGGCCTTCGCCTCCTCCGCCGTGAACATCTCGCCGCCGAGCACCATGCGGCGGACGACCTGCGCGCCGAAGCGCGACACGAGGCGTTGCGTGCCGGACCAGCCGGGCACCATGCCGAGACTGGTTTCCGGCAGGCCGATCTTCACCTGTTTTTCGGCGATGCGGATATCCGCGGCCGCTGCCAGCTCCAGGCCGCCGCCGAGCGCATGGCCGTTCAAGGCGGCGATCACCGGCATGCGCAGCGTCGCCAGCCGCTCGAAGACGCGGTGGCCGAAGCGCACCCAGTCGTGGCCGAAGGCCGCGGGCTCCATGCCGCCCCAGGCCCTGATGTCGCCGCCGGCGGAAAAGGCCTTGCCCTGGCCGGTCAGGATCACGACCCGCACATCGCGGTTCGCCTCGACCGTGTCGCAGGCGGAGGCGAGCGCCTTCAGCATGTCGATATCGAAGGCATTGAGTTTTTCCGGCCGAGCCACCGTCATCGTCGCGACGGTACCCTCGATCTCGATGCGGATGCGATCGTCAGCCATGTGCGCCTCCCGCGATCTCGCGCTGCGGCTTGGCGGGCAGCGTGAGTCCCAGCGGCGCCTCTTGGAACAGTGCCGCATCCATGACCTTCAGCCTGTCGGAGACGATCAGCGGGAATTCCGCCTGATCGAGAATATGCGTCTGCAGGTCGGCCCCTGGCGCGATTTCGGTGAGCACGATGCCTTCCGGCATCAGCTTCATCACCGAGCGCTCGGTGACATAGGTGATGTCCTGCCCCTGCTCGATGGCTCGGCGGCCGGAGAAGGTGACGTGCTCGACCTGGTTGACCAGCTTCTTGAGCTTGCCGTCCTTCTCGATGACGAGTTGGCCGTCGGCGACGCCGAGTTTTGCGCCGGCATTGAACATGCCGGAGAAGACGATCTTCTTCGCCCGCGCCGTGATGTCGACGAAGCCGCCGGCGCCGGCCGTCACATGCGGGCGGAAGCTGAGCTTCGAGACGTTGACAGAGCCGGTGCGGTCGATCTCCAGGAAGGAGAGCAGCGAGGCGTCGAAGCCGGCACCCTGGAAATAGGTGAACTGGTAGGGCGACGGCATGAAGGCGTCGGCGTTCGAGGCGCAGCCGAAGGCGAAGTCCAGGAGCGGCACGCCGCCGACCGCGCCCTGTTCGATCACCCAGGTGACGGCACCGTGCAACCCCTCTTCCAAGAGGATGCGGGGCACATTGGCGGAAATGCCGAAGCCGAGATTGACGGCGCTGCCCGCTTCGAGCTCCTGGGCGACGCGGCGCGCGATCACCTTCTGGATGTTGAATTCCGGGACGCGGAAACTGTCGAGCGGTCGGAAGATCTCGCCGGAAATGGCCGGATCATAGAGCGTCTGGGTCGTCTGCTTCTGGTCCGGATCGACGATGACGTAATCGACGAGCACACCCGGCACGCGCACGTCGTGCGGCTTGAACGAGCCTTCCTTGGCGATGCGCTTCACCTGGGCGATGACGATGCCGCCATTGTTGCGGGCGGCGAGCGCCTGGTCGAGCCCGCCCAAATAGGCGCCCTCGTGCTCATAGGTGAGATTGCCGCGCTCGTCGGCCGTCGTGGCACGGATGATCGCCACGTCAGGTGCCATCGCCTTGAAATAGAGCCAGTCCTCGCCCTCGAAGGAAATCTTCTTCACCACAGGCTCCGCGGCAGCCGAAGCATTCATGGCGCAGCCTTCGCGCGAAGGATCGACGAAGGTGTCGAGCCCGACCTTGGTCATCACGCCCGGGCGTTTAGCGGCCGCCTCGCGGTGCATGTCGAAGAGGATGCCGGAGGGAACGTTATAGGCCGCCACCTCGTTGGCGCCGATCATCTGCCAGATCAGCGGCGGCTCGGCGCTCGACGGTCCGGACGGGTAGGAGCCGCCGATGATCTTCTTCAGCAGGCCCTTTTTGGCGATGTAGTCGACGCCCTTGATGCCGCTCATGTCGCCGGCGGCAATCGGATGCAGGGTCGTGAGATCGCGCGGATGGCCCGTCGCCTCGAACCGCTCGCCGATCGCCTTCAGCATCAGATCCGGGCAGCCGAGGCCGCTGGAGGAGGAGACCGAAACGACGGCACCGTCCGGGATCAGCCCGGCCGCTTGTGCCGGCGAAATATGCTTGTTGATGGACATTCGCTTCACAGTCCCGTTTCGATCTGGGCGGCGATGCCGGTGGCGGCCGCCTTGACGACGGCAAGGCCCGTGGCGAGCGACCAGACGCCGTCCTCGCCGGTTGCCGAGGGCCGGCCGTTTCCTTCGATCGCGGCATGGAAGGCGCTGATGCCCGTCTCGTAGAGATTGCGGTGATCGAGCGGCAGTTCGACCTCACCCTCTTCGTTGCGCAGCGTCACCGTCCCGACGGGGCGCTGGGACATGACGTTGCGGCCGATCAGCGAGCCGTCCGTGCCGTGCACTTCGAGCCCGGTCTCGGCATATTTCGTCGTGAACGCATCATGGAACTGGGCGATCACGCCGGAACGAAAGCGCAAGACACCCATCACGCCGTCCTCGAGCCCCTCCTTGCCCATGCCGGCACTGTGGCTGATCGCCACCGCCTCGATCGGGTCGTCGTCGAGGATGAAGCGCAGCGTGTCCGCGTCATGCACGGTGATGTCGAGGATGACGCCGCCGCCGGCATCCGGCCTTTCGAGCCGCCAGCCCTGCAGATGCGGCGGCAGGTAGACGGCGTGGAACACCCGCGCCGCGATCGGCCTGCCGATCCGGCCGGCGGCGATCGCTTCACGCATGACCCGGTGCGTGGCGGCATTGCGCAGGTGATGGTTGGTGCCAAGCACGACGCCGGCCTCGCAGGCCTTCAGCACCATTTCGCAGCCGTCGTTCAAGTTCATCGCCAGCGGCTTTTCGCAGAGCACGTGCTTGCCGGCGTGAATCGCCGCGAGCGCCTGGGCGTGATGCAGCTCGTTGGTCGTCGAAATATAGACGGCGTCGACCTCCTGATCGCCGACGAGGTCGTCGAGGCTGGTAACGGCCTTGGCGATGCCGTTTTCGGCGGCATAGGCCTGCCCGCGTTCCTCGCTCGAGCTCATCACCGAGACGACCTCGCCGCCGGCGGCGCGGATGGCGCCAATCACCCATTCGCGCGCGATCGTGCTCGCGCCGATCAATCCCCATCTGATCATGACGAAATCTCCTTCACTCTGCGCTCGACGGTGCCGCCGCAGCTCTGGCGGACGACGAGCCGTACGGGGCTGACGATCGCTTCGGGTTCGGCGCGCCCGGCCTGGATCTGCTTCAGCAGCAATTCCGCCGCGCGCTCGCCCATGCCCTGCGGATCGACGGAAACCGTGGTCAGTGCCGGCACCGCGGTCTTTGCCTCGATCACGTCGTCGAAGCCGATCACCGCGAAATCGGCGCCCGGCTCGAGCCGCCGCGCCCTCAGCCCGTCGCAAACGCCGAAGGCGACCGCGTCGTTGAAGCAGAGCGCCGCGCTCGGCCGATCCTTCAGCATCATCGCCTGCTCGATCGCGGTCACGCCGCCGGCCCGCGACGGCGCCGAACCGATGACCAGCTCGTCGAGGGCGGGCATTCCCGCCTCGCGGAGCGCATCGCGGTAGCCGCGCATGCGCGCCTCGAAGACGGCGGTGTCCGGAAAGCCGCCAAGAAAGGCGATGCGGCGATGGCCGCGCTCGATCAGATGACGGACGGCGGCCATGGCGCCGGCATGGTTGTCGGAGGTCAGCGACGAGACGCCGGCTTCGGCAATGTCGCGCACGACAAGCACGACCGGAATGCCGCTGGCGACGAGCGGCGCAAGATCGGCCGCTTCCGTGCCGCGCGCCGGCGAGATGATCAGGCCCGAAACGCCGTGCTCGCGCATCGAGGCGATGACCTCGCGCTGGCGTTCGCTCTTCTCACTGGTGTTGGCCAGGAACTGCACGAAGCCCGCGGACTGCACCACCGCATCGACGCCGACGGCGAGCTCCGCGAAGAAGCTGTTCGTCAGGTCGTTGACGACGATGCCGATGATCTTCGAGCGTGCCTGGCGCAGATTGGCGGCGCTGCGATTGTAAACATAGCCAAGCTCGCGGATAGCAGCATTCACCTTGGCGCGCGTCGCCTCGTTGACCAGCGCGCTCCCCTGCAGGACGAGCGACACGGTCGACTTCGACACGCCGGCAGCGCGCGCTATATCGACGACCGTCACCCGCTCCTTCGCCATCACGTCCTCCTCGGCATTTCGTCTCTTGCATCCTTAATAATTGGAACGTTCCAATTTCGTCAAGAGGGCGTCGTTCACTTTTTTCGAGGCATCGCACGAAGCTTAGGTGCCTCATCTGAGAGCGAAATTTCGCCAAACGCATTTATATTTCAGCAAAATAGCCGTTTTTCGCGTCGATAAGCAGCCACGCTCCACAATGAGTCGCTCGGCGAGCTCGAAAATATTCAACCTTGCAATTTGGAACGATCTAAATTATTCGATGCCGCAAACCTCAGGAGGATCAATGCCGATGACCAGCCTTTTGTTGCCGCGCCAGGACGGCTCGCTCGAAGAATACCGGCTGCAGGGAACGCCAATCACTCGCCCCGCGGCCGTGCCGAGCTTCAACCGCATCGCCTATGCGGCCGCCCATGTGGTTTCCGATCCGTTGCGCGATGCCGATCCCTGGGGCAACCCGGCGATCGACTGGGAGGCGACGATGGCCTTTCGCCATCACCTATGGAGCCTCGGCTTCAAGATCGCCGAGGCGATGGACACCGCGCAGCGCGGCATGGGCTTGTCCTGGGCAGGCGCCCAGGAGCTGATCCGCCGTTCGCTCGCCGAAGCGCGCAGCGTCCCGGGTGCGGATCTCGCCTGCGGCGCCGGCACCGACCATCTCCCTCCAACGGAAGCCCGTTCGATCGACGACGTCATCGCGGCCTACGAGGAACAGATCGGCTTCGTCGAGGGGGAGGGCGGCCGCGCCATCATAATGGCCAGCCGGGCACTGGCCCGCGTGGCGCGCTCCGGAGATGACTACCGCCGCGTCTACGGCCATATCCTGCGTGAGGCGAAGGACAAGGTCGTGCTTCATTGGCTCGGCGACATGTTCGACCCGCAGCTCAAGGGCTATTGGGGCTCCGAGAATTTCGACGAGGCTCTGCAAACGGTGCTGTCGATCATCGGCGAGAACAGCGCCAAGGTCGAAGGCATCAAGATCTCGCTGCTCGACAACGCCAAGGAAGTGGCGCTGCGCAATCGGCTGCCGGAGGGCGTGCTCTGCTTCACCGGCGACGACTTCAACTATGCGGAACTGATCGAGGGAGACGGTACGAAATACAGCCACGCACTGCTCGGCATCTTCGACGCCGTCGCGCCCTCCGCCTCGAAGGCGCTCGCGTCGCTTGCGGCCGGCGATCTCGCCACCTTCCGCGGCGTCATCGAGCCGACCGTGCCGCTGTCACGCAAGATCTTCGAGGCGCCGACGCAATACTACAAGGCCGGCGTCGTTTTTCTCGCCTGGCTGAACGGCCACCAGCGCCATTTCACCCTGCCGGCCGGCCTGCAATCGGCCCGCGGACTGCTGCACTATGCGGATATCTTCCGCCTCGCCGACCAGGCCAATGTGCTCGACAGGCCGGAACTGGCGGCAGCACGGATGCGCAATCTGCTGGGAGTTCTGGGGGTGGAGCAGGCGGGATAGCACCGCCGCCGCTGGCGCCTATTGGCTTCACGCGCCCCGTTCCTTGTGGCGGGGCAATACACCCCCCAACCCTTCCCCACAGGTGTCCACCTGTGGGGCCCTTGTGGAGAAGGGGCTTGTTCGCTCAAGTATCCATCCGGTTACTTCACCCGCTTCAGTGCATCGCCGAGGATCGAGACGATCTCGCCGAAATGGCTCTTGTCGGCGATCAGCGGCGGCGAGAAGGCGATGATGTCGCCGGTGACGCGGATGAGCAGGCCCTTCTCGAAGCAATCGACGAAGACGTCGTAGGCGCGGGTGCCGGGTGCGCCGTCGCGCGACTGCAGCTCGATGCCGGCGATGAGGCCGATGGTGCGGATGTCGATGACGTGCGGCAGGCCCTTCAGCGAATGCATCGCCTCGTGCCAGTCGTCCTGAAGCTCGGCGGCGCGGGTCATCAGGCCCTCGTCGCGATAGATGTCGAGCGTCGCGATGCCGGCGGCGCAGGCGGCCGGGTGGCCGGAATAGGTGTAGCCGTGGAAGAGCTCGATCTGGCCTTCCGGCCCGTGCATCAGCGCGTCGTGCACCTTGCGGCTGGCGAATACCGCGCCCATCGGGATGGCGCCGTTGGTCAGCCCCTTGGCGGTGGTGACGAGGTCCGGCGTCACGTTGAAATAGTCGGCGGCGAAGGCGGCGCCGAGGCGGCCGAAGCCGGTGATCACCTCGTCGAAGATCAGCAGGATGCCGTGCTTGTTGCAGATGGCGCGCAGCCGCTCGAGATAGCCCTTCGGCGGGATCAGCACGCCGGTCGAGCCGGCCACCGGCTCGACGATGCAGGCGGCGATCGTTTCGGCGCCGTGCAGCGCCACCAGCCTTTCGAGGTCGTCGGCAAGCTCGGCGCCATGGTCCGGCTGGCCCTTGACGAACGCGTTCCTCGCAAGATCATGGGTGTGGCGCAGATGGTCGGAGCCCGGAAGCTGCGGGAAGACACGGCGATTGTTGAGGATGCCGCCGACCGAGATGCCGCCGAAGCCGACGCCGTGGTAGCCGCGCTCGCGGCCGATGAGCCGGGTGCGGGTGCCCTGGCCGATCGAGCGCTGATAGGCGAGCGCGATCTTCAGCGCCGTGTCGACCGATTCCGAGCCGGAGCCGGTGAAGAACACCCGGTCGAGCTTCTGGCCCTCGGGGCCCGGCGCGATCTCGGCGAGCCGCTCGGCGAAGTCGAAGGCGATCGGATGGCCCATCTGGAACGACGGGGCAAAGTCCATCGTCGTCAACTGCCGCTCGACGGCGGCGGCGATCTGCCGGCGGCCGTGGCCGGCATTGACGCACCAGAGGCCGGCGGTGCCGTCGAGAATCCTGCGTCCGTCGACGCTGGTATAGTGCATGCCCTCGGCCGAGGCGAGCAGGCGGGGTGCCGCCTTGAACTGGCGGTTGGCGGTAAACGGCATCCAGTAGCTGTCGAGAGCCGGGGTGTTGGGCTTGTTGTGGGCGTCCATGGCATCCTCCTGTCAGGTGCGGGATTGACGCCATGATTTCGGATGCCGAACAAGTCCTTTTCTTTGTTTGCCTAAGTCATTGTATTTCATGGATCGAGTTTGATACAGTTTCGATATTTCGAACAACGTCAACACCGGTAACTGCGATGAGCGTCGATATCGGCAACCGCCTGCGCCATGTGCGGCTGATGCACAACCTCTCCCAGCGGGAACTGGCCAAACGGGCGGGCGTCACCAACTCGACGATCTCGCTGATCGAATCGAACGCCTCGAACCCATCGGTCGGCGCCCTCAAGCGTATTCTCGACGGCATCCCGATCGGGCTTGCCGAGTTCTTCTCCTTCGAGCCGGAACGGCCGCGCAAGGCCTTCTATGCCGCGGAGGAACTGGTGGAGATCGGCAAGGGGCCGATTTCCTATCGGCAGATCGGCGACAATCTCTTCGGCCGCAGCCTGCAGATCCTCAAGGAGTGCTACCAGCCGGGGGCAGACACCGGCAAGGTGCTGTTGGTGCATGAGGGCGAGGAGGGCGGCATCGTGCTTTCCGGCCGGCTGGAGGTGACCGTCGACGACGAACGACGGATTCTCGGGCCGGGCGACGCCTATTACTTCGAAAGCCGCCGGCCGCACCGCTTCCGCTGCGTCGGGCCGGTGCCGTGCGAGGTGATCAGCGCCTGCACGCCGCCGACGTTTTGAGAGGCGTATTGGCTGAGAAGGCGGTGGCGACGAGAGCGCGAGAATGCCCCTCCCCAGCCCCTCCCCACAGGTGGGAGGGGCTTTGGTGCTCGCTGCGCCCGACTGCCATTTCCCAGGCTCGCCCCCTGCCGGAACGGTCAAAAAGAGGCCAAGTGGGTGCGGCAGGTTAAGCCCCTCCCACCTGTGGGGAGGGGTTGGGGAGGGGTCTTATCCGCGCCTCTTTCAACTGACTCAGGAAAGCCGCGTGCAGGCCGAAGCGATGCGCTGCAGCGCTTCCTTTAGCTCCGTCTCCGACGTCGCATAGGAAATCCGGAAATAGGGCGAAAGGCCGAAGGCCGAGCCCGGGACGACGGCGACATGGGCGTCGTCGAGGAGGTAGGCGCAGAAGTCCGTATCCGTCTCGATCCGCTTGCCGTCGGGCGTCACCTTGCCGAGCATGCCGGCGCAGCCGGAGAAGGTGTAGAAGGCACCTTCCGGAACGCGGCAATCGAGGCCGTCGATGGCGTTCAGGCCGTTCACCACCAAGTCGCGGCGACGCTTGAAGCTCGCGGTGCGCTCCTTCAGGAAATCCTGCGGGCCGTTGAGTGCGGCGACCGAGGCTGCCTGGCTCACGGATGACGGGCAGGAGGTCGCCTGGCTCTGGACGACGGCCATCGCCTTGATCAGGGGTCGCGGGCCGCCGGCATAGCCGATCCGCCAGCCGGTCATCGCATAGGCCTTGGAGACGCCGTTGACGGTCAGCGTCCGCGCCTTGAGACGGGGCTCGAGCTGGGCGGGGGTGACGAAGCGGAAATCGTCATAAACGATGTGCTCGTACATGTCGTCGACGAGCAGCCAGACATGCGGGTGCCTGAGCAGCACGTCGAGCAGCGGCCGGTAGTCGGCCGCGCTGTAGGCGGCGCCCGACGGGTTCGAGGGCGAATTCAACAGCACCCAGCGGGTCTTCGGCGTGATTGCCGCTTCGAGCTTTTCCGCCGTCAGGCGGAAGCCGGACGATGCATCGCAGGCGATCAGGACAGGCCTGCCTTCGCAGATCTGGACGATGTCCGAATAGGAGGTCCAGTAGGGCGTCGGGATAATCACCTCGTCGCCGGGATTGATCGTCGCCATCATGGCGTTGAAGAGGATCTGTTTGGCGCCGGTGCCGACGGTGATTTCGTCGAGTTCATAGGCGAGATCGTTCTCGCGCTGGAACTTTTCGCGGATCGCTTTCTTCAGGTCCGGCGAGCCGTCGAGCGCCGTATATTTCGTCTCGCCGCGCTGGATCGCCTCCCAGGCTGCTTGCTTGATATGGTCCGGGGTATCGAAGTCCGGCTCGCCGGCGCCGAGGATGATCACCGGCTTGCCGTCGCGCTTCATGGCGCTGGCACGCGCGCCGATCTTGAGGATTTCCGAAACGCCGATAGAGGCAATCCGCGAGGCGGGCAGAAAGCCCGCCTCCCTGACCGTTGTATTGATGGTCATGGTCGATCCTATTCGATATCGAACGAGACGCCCTGCGCCAGCGGCAGAGCCTTCGAATAGTTGATCGTGTTGGTGGCGCGGCGCATATAGGCCTTCCAGGCGTCGGAGCCGGATTCGCGGCCGCCGCCGGTTTCCTTCTCGCCACCGAACGCACCGCCGATTTCCGCGCCGGACGTGCCGATATTGACGTTGGCGATGCCGCAATCCGAGCCGTCGACCGCGAGGAAACGCTCGGATTCCTGCATGTCGCGGGTGAAGATCGACGAGGAAAGCCCGGCCGCGACGGCATTGTGGTCGGCAAGCACGGCGTCGAAGTCGCTGTACTTGATGACATAGAGAATCGGCGCGAAGGTCTCTTCGAGAACCGGGCCGGCCTGCTTCGGCATTTCGACGAGCGCCGGCTTGACGTAGTAGCCGTTGTCGTAGCCGAGTTCGACGCGTTCGCCGCCGGTGACCGCGCCGCCCTCCGCCTTGGCCTCGGCGATCGCCTTCTGCATGTTGTCGAAGGCAGCCTTGTCGACCAGCGGGCCGACGAGCGCAGCCGATTCCAGCGGATTGCCGACGGAGACCGACTGATACGCCTTCTTCAGCCGCGGCACGAGCTGGTCGTAGACGCTTTCATGGACGAAGAGGCGGCGCAGCGTCGTGCAGCGCTGGCCGGCCGTGCCCATGGCACCGAAGGCGATGGCGCGGAGCGCCATGTCGAGATCGGCCGAGGGGCAGACGATGCCGGCATTGTTGCCGCCGAGCTCGAGGATCGCGCGGGCGAAGCGCTTGGCAAGGCGCGGCCCCACCTCGCGGCCCATGCGGGTCGAGCCGGTCGCCGAGACAAGCGGCACCTTCGGATGGTCGACGAGCACTTCGCCGATCGAGCGGTCGCCGATCAGCACCTCGGACAGGCCTTCCGGCGCGTCGCCGAAGCGGGCCAGGGCGCGCTCGAAGATAGCCTGCGATGCAAGGGCGGTGAGCGGCGTCTTTTCCGACGGCTTCCAGACGACGGCGTTGCCGCAAACGAGCGCCAGTGCGGCGTTCCACGACCAGACGGCGACCGGGAAGTTGAAGGCCGAGATGATGCCGATGACGCCGAGCGGGTGCCAGGTTTCCATCATGCGGTGGCCGGGACGCTCGGTCGCGATCGTCAGGCCGTAGAGCTGGCGGGACAGGCCGACGGCGAAATCGCAGATGTCGATCATCTCCTGCACTTCGCCGAGGCCTTCGGACGGGATCTTGCCGGCTTCGAGCGAGACCAGGCGGCCGAGATCGGCCTTGAAGGCGCGCAGCTCCTCGCCGAGCAGGCGGACGAGTTCGCCACGCTTCGGTGCGGGCACCAGCCGCCAGGCGCGGAAAGCCTCATTGGCCTTCTCGATCTTCCTGGCCGCCTCGGCAACCGACACGGTCTTCAGGCTGGCGATCTGCTCGCCGGTGACCGGGCTGAAGGACGGCATGTCGCCGCCCGTATAGAGTTCCCTGGCGACACCCATCTTGTCGAGGAGGGCGGCTGCCTCCTTGGCGACGTCGACTTTCTTGGCTGCAATGTTCATCTCATCTGACTCCCGTCTTGCTTGGATGGCCTAGCCGAATCGCACGCTGCCGAGCTTGCCCGGCGAGGTGACCGTCTTCAGGCCAGCGGCCATCTCTTTGAGTTTTTCCGGTGTATAGAAATCGTAATAGGCCTGGTTGCGGCGGCCGATCGCGTGCTCGGCACTGAAGCTGCCGCGATATTGCTCGACCGCGACAGTGAAGACCCATTCGCGCAGGCGCTGCTCGAAGCTCGGATCGGTCAATAGCGGGCTATCCTTCGCCACCACCAGGTTGAAGTGGACGCCGCCGTCGCCGATATGACCGAAGTCGCAGACCGTGACGCCGGGAAACTTCTCCGGCATTTCCGCCTTCATATGGTCGCAGAAGGCCATGATGTCACCCCGGCGGAAGGAAACATCGAAGGCGATCAGCTTGCCGAGATGCTTGACGCCCTCGGAAAGGGCGTGCCGCAAGGCCCAGGTCTCGTGCGGCGGACCGACAAAGGCGTCGGCGAGCGGCGCTTCCTCCAACTCCCAGATTTCCGCCAGCGCCGTTTCGAGCACCGCATCGAGCGGCTGTTCTTCCGCGCGCGGTGCTGAGCTGCGGGAGATTTCCGCGAGGATCACATAGTCGGGAATGTGGCCGCCCTGGAAGGGGTTCTTGAGCGACGGGACATGCGTGAAGGCGGCGGCGATGGCGTTCTTCGACATGCCCTCGAAGGCGGAAAGATAGGCGCCGAGCCGCTCTTCCATGGCGTTCAGCAGCGGCAGCACCTGCGCGCCGCCGGCCGGCACCAGGAATGCGGTCGCCACCTGCTTCGGAAGTCGCTCGAGATTGAGCACGCATTCGGTGACGATGCCGAAGGCGCCGGAGGTGCCGATGAAAATCTGCTTCCAGTCGACACCGGTGTTGTTTTTCCTGAGGTCGCAATCGAGGTCGAGCACGGTGCCCGCCTCGTCGGCGAGCACGACCTTCAGCCCCAGCGTGTTGCGGCGCACGTCTCCATATTTCAGGAAGCGCGAGCCGCCGGTATTGGTGGCGACCATGCCGCCGATGCGTGGGTCGGCGCCGAGGTCGATCGGGAAGAACAGGTCGTGCTCCTCGAGCGTCCGATTGAGGTCGGACAGGCGGAAGCCCGCATCGACACGGACCGAACGGTTGTCGAGATCGAGCTCGAATTGCCGCGTCAGCCGGTCGAGACTGAGCACCGCTTCACTGCCGGAGACGTCCGGCGTCGAGCCAGAAACGAGGCCGGTATTGCCGGCTTGCGGGATCAGGGCGATGCCGTTGCGCACGCAATAGGAGACAGCGGCGGAAACCTCCGCCGTCGTTGTCGGTCGCAGTACGGCGGCGGCGCGGCCGCGGTCGTAGCGGGCCCCCGTCTCATAGGCTTCCTTGTCCTCGGGACGCGTGACGACGCCCTTGTCGCCAAGGAGCTTCGCCAGCGCGTCGATATGCTGTTCGTCCATCATTGTCGGCGTATCATTCCGCTGCCACGGCGGCGGTCAAGGCCTTGAGGCAGCTCTCGACCGATGCCTTTTCAATGCCGGCATAGTGCGCGAATTCATCGAGCACGGCGGCGCCGAGATCCGTTTCGAAGCGCTTCTGGTTGGGGCTCGCGACGAATTCCTGCTGTGCGCCGTCGCCGAGGTTCGACTGGAAGATACCGGCGGCGCTGACCGGAAGGAAGTCCTCGTAGACAATCGGATCGAACTGAACCAGGCCGTCGGCGATCAGCGTTTCGGGATCGCGGCGACCGGGGAGCTTCGTCTGCCGGCCCTTTTCCGTCAGAGAATAGCTGAAATAGCCGAGTCCTGCCTCGCGAATTTCCGCCCAGCTGTCCGGGAAGCCCTTGAAGGCTCCGGTAAGTGCCGTTTCATAGTCCCGGGCATTGGAGCCGTCGGCGGCGGGGCGGACGATCTTGCGTGAGTCGCCGAGCAGCCGGTCATAAAGGCCGCGGCCCTTTGGCGTCAGGGCGATGCCACGCTGCTCGATCTCGCCGAAGCGGGCCGTATGCGAGCCGGCCTTCCAGCCGTCCTCGGCGTCGCGGAAGGAAACCGGCTCCTCGAGCGCCTTGAAGGAGGTCTGCCGAAGCAGGATCGGGCATTTGCGGGTCGGCGGGCCTTCGACGACGGCCTTCGGGGCAATGCCGTATTCGGGCATCAGCGCCTGGATCTCATCGATGTCGAGGGTGCGCGGCGTCAGATGGTTGATGTGCGGTCCCTTGAAGGAGACGACGTCGGCGATCAGCCGGTGCGCGTCATGCAGGCGCTTGTACATGTCGGCGCTCACATTGGCCGTGTCGTGCCAGCGGAAGGTTTCCAGCACCTGCGCCACGAAGCGCTCGGCATCGGCCTTGCCGAGGCCGCCGTCGCGCTCGGCTATCTCGGTGAGCTCGATCGCCTCCGGAGTGAATATCCGGCGCTCTTTCAGAATTGCTTCCGACTCGGCCCGCAGCGTCTCGTCGGCGATCAGATCGAGCCTGAGCAGTGACGTGAAGACGCGGAAGGGATTGCGCTTCAGCGACGCCTCGCTGACCGGGCGGAAGGCAGTGGAATGCACCGGCACGCCGGCGGTCGAAAGGTCATAGTAACCGACCGGATACATGCCCATGACCGCGAAGACGCGGCGCATCATCGAAAGCTCTGCCGGAGTGCCGAGCCGGATCGCGCCATGTCGCTCCTCGGAGATACGCTCGAGCGTGTCGGTCGCATCGAGGCGTTCCTTGAGGGTCGCGTCCGCCGCCAGGGTGTCGGCATTGACCTTCGCCACCAGTTCCATCAACGTGCCGTACGCTGGAACCTCGTCACGGTACATGAGCGACATCGCGGCGGAAAAGGCCGAGCGGATATGGTCGGTCGATACGAAACTATTCTCTTTCACTGGGGCTCGCCTCGCGCTATGGGTGACGGACAAGATCATTCTTAATTCTGATCATATGCGAAGGTGACGGGCTTGGATCGCGTTGCTTCTGACTATGTTGATGCGAGGCCGGAATGAAGTTGAGCCGCCGACTGGTTCCCGACGTGACGACGCTGCAGGCCTTCGAATGCGCGGCGCGCCACGGCAGCTTCACCCAGGCCGCCGCCGAGCTCAATCTTACCCAAAGCGCTGTCAGCCGGCAGATTAAGGACCTCGAAACGCAATTGGGCGTGCTGCTCTTCGAACGGGTCCGGCAACGGGTGATCCTCTCGGATGCGGGCCAGAAATTCCTGCCGGAGGTCCGCCGTCTGCTGCACCAGACGGAGGAACTGATGGTGCGCGCCATGGCCTCGGCACGGGCCGATTCAAGCCTGTCCGTCGCCTCGCTGCCGACCTTCGGCAGCCGTTGGCTGGTGCCGCGCCTGCCCGATTTCCTGAGGCGTTTTCCCGGCACGGTTCTCAACCTCGCGTCGCGCTCCGCGCCGTTCGATTTCGACGAGCAGAACTTCGACCTGGCGATCCACTACGGCCAACCGGTCTGGGCGCGCGCCACCTGCAGCTATCTGTGCAGCGAGGTCATCGTGCCGGTCGCAAGTCCGGGGCTTCTTGCGGCAAATTCGGTCGAGGGGCCCGAGGACATCGGCGGGGGACCGCTGCTTCACCTTGCGACAAGACCGAAGCTCTGGGCGCAATGGTTCGACGCGAACGGCGTCGACAATCACGGCGCCTATCGGGGCAACCGGTTCGACCAATTCTCGATGGTGATCGAAGCGGCGACCGCAGGTCTCGGTTTTGCCCTTTTGCCCCGCTATCTGATCGAACAGGAACTCACCGCAGGCACGCTGCGGATCGTACTCGACCGACCGATGCAGACGGAAAACAGTTATTATCTCGTCGTACCGGAAGGCAAACTGGAAAATCCGATCAGCCGCGCCTTCCGCGAATGGATCAGCGAGCAGGTCGACTGAAACCGACGCTGCCGGGGAGGGTGGAGGGCGGCTTTCCGGGCGATCCTCTTGGGGATCGCCACGCTGCCGCATACCAGGAAGGGGCCGGACTTGAGAGAAGCATTCATCGAGCCAGCGGCAGGGTGCCGCCGCGCCGCATTGCCGCCACGGCAGTCCCGCGCAAATCGTCCCGGGCGCTGCTCGCAATCCTTGCAAGCCGCTGGCACTACGGCTAAAAAATGCCACTTTCATGCAGCACGCGGCCGTGACATCCAACGCGCCGTCGGCTTTGCGATCTCTAAGCCCCAAGTCCCGGCCGGCGCCTGCTTCCGCGGGTTTCCTGCTCCAGGATGACGACCGCGGATGGGGGGACACATGACCGTGTCTAGAAACGCGCCGGCGACGCCTGGATCTTCAGGGCCGCAGCCACTTCGGCAGATCAACGAGAACCGGGCCGATCAACCCCGGTTGGAACCAGAATCCATACCCATGCTCCAACATACGACGTCGTCCAATACACCGCGCGAACCGGAAGCGAAGCAGATCGACTACAACGACTCGATCCGCTCGACCTATTATTCGATCGACGATCTCAGGGCCTGCGGTGCCGAGCTTGCGTTAAACGGGGTTTCCTCCCTTCCGGGATTCTTTCCCTTCGAGTTCCGCCCCAGGCATCGGGAAAACGAGAAGGAAATCTTTCGCGTCTACCGGGCGACGGCGGCCGATGTCGAAGCCGGCGCCTCGATCACCCCGGCCGCCGAGTGGCTGCTCGACAACCACCACGTCGTCGAGGAAGCGATCCAGGAGGTCCGGCGCGACTTCCCGCGCAGGTTCTATCGCCAATTGCCGACGCTGTCGGTTTCCGGAACGACGATCCCGCGCAGCATGGCGCTTGCCTGGCTCTATGTGGCCCATACGCACAGCACCGTCTCGCGCGAGACCATCACCGCGATGGTGCAGGGCTTCCAGGAGCATGAGACTTTCAGGATCGGCGAGTTGTGGGCCTTGCCGTCGATCCTGCGCTTCGCGCTCATCGAAAACCTCAGACGCATCGCGATCCGCGTCGAACGCTCGCGCGGCATGCGGCGCAAGGCGAACGAGGTCGCCGACCAGATCATCCGCGTGAGCGACCCGGAACGATGCCGGGCGCTGCTGGCGGACTCCGAGGCGCTCGCCGCCGACAACACATTCATTGCCCAGCTTCTCTACCGCATGCGCGACGGGTCGCAGACCTCCGGAGCGGTCATCGCCTGGATCGAGGAACGGCTGGAGCAGCGCGGCACCGACGTCGAGGAGGCACTGGTCGCGGAGCAGAACCGCCTGTCGTCGGGCAATGCGACGATGAGCAACATCATTCGCAGCCTGCGCGAGATCGACGACACGGACTGGGCCGTCTGGTTCGAGAGCGTCAGCAAGATCGATGCGACGCTGCGCGACGGCTCCGACTATGCGGCACTCGACTTCGGCTCGCGCAACAAGTATCGCGACACGATCGAAAAACTCGCCCGCCGCTCCGGCTACAGCGAGCACGAGGTCACCGAAACGGCGATCGAGATGGTCGGCGAGGCAAGGGCCGCCGCCGCGGTCGAGGCGCCGCTGCAGGAACCGAATGTCGGCGCCTTCCTGGTCGGCAAACAGCGGAAAAACCTCGAGAGAAGGATCGGCTATTCGCCGTCGGTGCTGCAGCGGATGGTCCGCCTGGTGCGCAAGCTGGACTGGTTTGCGATCGCCGGGCCGAACATCCTGCTGACCATCCTGGCGATGATCGCCGTCTTCGTTTTCGTCAACCCGATGGACATTCCGAGCGGCGCCAAGCTGATCATGCTGCTGCTTTTCGCGCTGCCGGCGTCCGAGGGCGCGATGGGCCTGTTCAACACGCTCGTCACGCTGTTCGTCAAACCGTCGCGGCTCGTCGGCTACGAATTTCTCGACGGCATCCCGGAGGACGCCCGCACGCTCGTCGTGGTGCCCTGCCTGATCGCCAAGCGCGACCATGTCGACGAACTGGTGCGCAATCTAGAGGTTCACTATCTCGCCAATCCGCGCGGCGAGATCTCTTTCGCGCTGGTGAGCGACTGGGCCGACAGCAAGTTCGAGGAAACGCCTGCCGATTCGGACGTGCTCGAATACGCCAAGCGCGAGGTGGCGGCGCTCACGGCCCGTTACGCCTATGACGGCAGGACCCGCTTCTTCCTCCTGCATCGCCGCCGGCTTTTCAACGAGGCCGAAGGCGTCTGGATGGGCTGGGAACGCAAGCGCGGCAAGCTGCACGAGTTGAACCTCCTGCTGCGCGGCGATCGCGACACCTCGTTCCTGCAGGGCGCCAATATGGTGCCGGAGGGCGTGCAATATGTCATGACGCTCGATTCCGACACGCGGCTGATGCGCGACGCGGTGACGAAGCTGGTCGGCAAGCTCTATCACCCGATCAACCGGCCGGTCGTGAACCCCCGCACGCAGAACGTCGTCGCCGGCTACAGCCTGCTGCAGCCGCGCGTCACGCCGTCGCTGACGACCGGCAACGAGGCCTCCGCCTTCCAGCGCATCTTCTCGATCAACCGCGGCATCGATCCCTATATCTTCACGGTCTCCGACGTCTATCAGGACATCACCGGTGAAGGCAGCTTCACCGGCAAGGGCCTCTACCACGTCGATGCCTTCGAGGCCGCGCTCAAGGGCCGCATCGAAGAAAATGCGGTGCTCAGCCACGACCTGCTCGAGGGTTCCTATGCGCGTTGCGCATTGGTGACCGATATCGAACTCGTCGAGGATTTTCCGACCCGCTACGAGGTCGAGATGTCGCGCCAGCACCGCTGGGCGCGCGGCGATTGGCAGCTCCTGCCTTACATCTTCAGCCTGACGAACGGGCTCTCCATGCTTGGCCGCTGGAAGATGTACGACAACCTGCGCCGCTCGCTGATCCCCGTCGCCTGGCTCGCCGCCTCGGTCATGGGCTGGTACTACATGCAGCCGACGGATGCGCTGATCTGGCAGATCGTGCTGATCTTCAGCCTTTTCGTCGCGCCGACGCTGTCGCTGATCTCCGGAATCATGCCGCGGCGCAACGATATCGTCGCGAGAGCCCATATCCATACGGTGCTTTCCGACATCCGCGCCGCCAATGCGCAGGTCGCCTTGCGGATCGTCTTCATCGCCCACAACGCGGCGATGATGGCGGACGCGATCGTCCGGTCGCTCTACCGCACCTTCGTCAGCCGCAAGCTGATGCTCGAATGGCGCACGGCCGCACAGGTGCAGAGCGCCGGCCACGGCTCGATCGGCGATTATTTCCGCGCCATGTGGGCGGCGCCGGCTCTTTCCATCGTCTCGCTGGCGCTCGCGGCGATCTCCGATACCGGGCTGCCCTTCATCGGCATTCCCTTCGCTCTTCTGTGGGCGGCGTCGCCGGCGGTCGCATGGTTCGTCAGCCAGTCGGCCGAAACCGAAGACCAGCTGGTCGTCTCCGACGAGGCGATCGACGAGATGCGCAAGATCGCCCGGCGGACCTGGCGCTACTTCGAGAGCTTCGTCACCGCCGAGCAGAACTTCCTGCCTCCGGACAATTTCCAGGAAACCCCGCAGCCGGTGCTGGCGGAACGCACCTCGCCCACGAATATCGGCGTCTATCTCCTGTCGGTGATGTCGGCGCGCTCCTTCGGCTGGATCGGCTTCGAGGAGACGATCACCCGGCTCGAGCAGACGATCGCGACGATCGACCGCATGCCGAAATATCGTGGTCATCTGTTCAACTGGTACCGCACGCGGGGCCTCGAAACGATGGAGCCGCGCTATATTTCGTCGGTCGACAGCGGCAATCTCGCCGGCCACCTGATCTCGGTCTCGTCCATGTGCCGGGAATGGGCCGAGGCGCCTTCCGCCCATGTCCAGGGCAGCCTCGACGGCATCGGCGATGTCGCGGCGATTCTCGCCGAGGTGTTGAACGAGCTGCCGGACGACCGCAAGACGGTGCGACCGCTCAGGCGGCTGATCGAAGAGCGCATCGCCGGGTTCCAGAACGCGCTCGCCGCGGTCAAGCGGGAGCACGAATTCGCCTCGATCCGGGTCATCAACCTGGCGGTGCTCGCCCGCGACATGCACAAGCTTACCGTCAATCTCGACCATGAAGTGCGCACCGCCCAAAGCGGCGAGGTGGCGAAATGGGCAAGCTCGCTGGTGGCGACCTGCGAGGCGCATATCGCCGACGGCGTCTTCGATCTCGGCGCGATCGACGCGCTGCGCCAGCGCCTGCTGGTGCTGAAGGACCGGGCCCGCGACATCGCCTTCTCGATGGATTTCAGCTTCCTGTTCCGGCCGGAGCGGCGGCTGCTGTCGATCGGTTACAGGGTCAACGCCAACGAACTCGACGAGGCCTGCTACGACCTCCTGGCCTCGGAAGCGCGGCTGACGAGTCTCTTTGCGATCGCCAAGGGGGACCTGCCGACGGAGCATTGGTACAAGCTCGGGCGGCCGATCGTGCCGATCGGCGCGCGCGGTGCGCTCGTCTCCTGGTCCGGCTCGATGTTCGAATATCTGATGCCGCCGCTCGTCATGCAGGAGCGGCAGGGCGGCATCCTGAACCAGACGAACAATCTGGTGGTGCAGGAGCAGATCAACCACGGACGCCGCCTCGGTACCCCCTGGGGCATCTCCGAGGCCGCCTTCAACGCCCGCGACCACGAGCTTACCTACCAGTACACGAATTTCGGCGTGCCGACGCTGGGCCTCAAACGCGGCCTCGGCCAGAATGCGGTGATCGCCCCCTATGCGTCGATCCTTGCCTGCATGTACGATCCGAAGTCGGCGCTCGCCAATCTGGCGCGGCTCAGGGACGTCGGCGCCGTCGGGGCCTATGGCTACCATGATGCCGTGGATTTCACGCCGACCCGCGTGCCCGAAGGGCAGAAATGCGCCGTGGTTCGCAACTACTATGCCCACCACCACGGCATGTCGATCGCGGCCGTGGCAAACGTTGTCTTCACCGGGCAGCTGCGCGAATGGTTCCATGCCGATCCGGTGATCGAGGCGGCGGAGCTGCTGCTGCAGGAGAAGGCGCCGCGCGACATTCCGCTGATGGCCGCCAAGCGCGAGCCGGAATCGCTCGGCAAGGGCCAGGCCGACCTGCTGCGCCCGGAAGTCCGGGTCATCGAGGACCCGCTGTCGCAGGACCGCGAGACGGTCTTCCTGTCGAACGGCCATTACTCGATCATGCTGACGGCGACCGGGGCCGGCTATGGGCGCTGGAACGGCCAGTCGGTCACCCGTTGGAAGCCGGATCCGGTGGAAGACAGGACGGGGACGTTCATCTTCCTGCGCGACACCGTGAACGGCGAGTGGTGGTCGGCGACCGCCGAGCCGCGCCGCGTCGAAGGCGAGAAGACGCTGACCCGCTTCGGCGACGACAAGGCCGAGTTCGTCAAGACCGTCGGCGATCTGACGAGCGAAGTGGAATGCATCGTCGCCACCGAACACGACGCGGAAGGCCGCCGGGTGATCCTGCTCAATACGGGCACGGAAGACCGGTTCATCGAGGTCACCTCCTATGCCGAGCCGGTGTTGTCCTTTGACGACGCCGACAGCTCGCATCCGGCCTTCTCGAAGATGTTCATCCGTACGGAAATCAGCCGGCAGGGCGATGTCATCCGCGTGTCGCGCAACAAGCGCGGTCCCGGCGATCCGGATATCGAAGTCGCGCATCTCGTCACCGACAATGCCGGCAGCGATCGCCATACCCAGGCGGAAACCGACCGCCGCCGCTTCCTCGGCCAGGGCCGGACGCTTTCGGAGGCCGCCGCCTTCGACCCGGGGGCGAGCCTGTCGGGCACGGACGGCTACACGCTCGATCCGATCATGGCGCTCCGGCGCGTCGTCAGGGTTCCGGCAGGCAAGAAGGTCAGCGTCATCTTCTGGACGATCGCTGCCCCGGATCGTGAGGGCGTCGATCGGGCGATCGACCGCTACCGCCACCCGGAAACGTTCAATCATGAGCTCATCCATGCCTGGACCCGCAGCCAGGTGCAGATGCGCCATGTCGGGATCAGTTCCAAGGAGGCGGCGAGCTTCCAGATGCTCGGCCGCTACCTGGTCTATCCGGACATGCACCTTCGCGCCGATGCGGCGAGCGTCAAGGCCGGCCTCGCCACCCAGGCGGCGCTGTGGCCGCTGGCGATCTCCGGCGATTTCCCGATCTTCTGCCTGAGGATCAACGACGACGGCGATCTCGGCATCGCCCGCGAGGCGCTGCGCGCGCAGGAGTATCTGAGAGCCCGCGGCATCACCGCCGATCTGGTTGTCATCAACGAGCGCGCCTCGTCCTATGCGCAGGACCTGCAGCACACGCTGGATTCGATGTGCGAAAATCTCAGGCTGCGTGGCCTCTCGGACGGCCCGCGCCAGCACATTTTCGCGGTGCGGCGCGACCTGATGGAGCCGGAGACCTGGTCGACGCTGATCTCGGCGTCGCGCGCCGTCTTCCACGCCCGCAACGGCACGATCACCGACCAGATCGCCCGCGCCGCCGCCCTTTACGCAAAGCCTGCGGAAAAGGCGGAGGAGAGCGCGCGGATGCTGCTGCCGGTTATCGAGGACAGGTCCGGCCGCCCCGCTGCGGTCGTCTCCGGTGACGACCTCGAATTCTGGAACGGCTTCGGCGGCTTTGCGGAGGATGGTCGCGAGTATGTCGTGCGGCTGCGCGGCGGCGAGGCGACGCCTCACCCGTGGATCAACGTCATTTCCAACGAGGGTTTCGGCTTCCACGTGTCGGCCGAGGGAGCCGGCTTCTCCTGGAGCCGCAATTCGCGCGACTACCAGCTGACCCCCTGGACCAACGACGCCGTCGTCAACCGCCCGGGCGAAGCGATCTTCATCCGCGATATGGCGAGCGGTTCGGTATTGACGCCCTACGCCGCCCTTTCGCGGCGCAAGTCGGCGCTGTTCGAAGCGCGCCATGGCCTCGGCTATTCGCTGTTCCGAAGCAGGCAGGACGACCTCGAGATCGAGGCAACCCACACGGTGCACCGGTCGCTGCCGGCAAGGCTCGTCCGGCTGTCGATCCGCAACCGCGGTTCGTCCGCCCGCAAGCTGCGCGTCTACGGCTATGCCGAGTGGGTTCTCGGCAACAACCGCAGCCGCACCGCGCCCTTCGTGCTCAGCGAATGGCAGGAAGGCGCCAAGGCGCTGCTTGCGACCAATCCCTACAGCATCGACTATGCCGGCCGCACGGCATTCTTCGCGATGGATGGCGAGACGGCGAGCTATACGGCGAGCCGCCGGGAGTTCCTCGGCGGGAGCGGCGCGATCCTCGCCCCTGAGGCGGTCCTCTCGGGCAGCGCACTTTCCGGATCGACCGAAGTGGATGGCGATCCCTGCGCGGCGCTGGCGACGGATCTCAGCATCGAGCCCGGCTCCGAGCGGCAGGTCACCTTCTTCCTCGGCGATGCCGACAGCAGCGACAAGGTAGAGGACATTCTCGGGGAATTGCGGGCCGGTGCCTTCGACAAGGTGCTGGAGGCGTCAAAGACCTTCTGGAGCGAGTTCACCGGTGTCGTGAAGGTGGAGACCCCCGACCGGGCCTTCAACCACATGGTCAATCATTGGCTTCCCTACCAGAGCCTCGGGTGCCGGATCATGGCGCGCTCGGCCTTCTATCAGGCGAGCGGTGCCTTTGGCTTCCGCGATCAGTTGCAGGATACGCTCGCCTTCCTGACGCACCGGCCGGAACTGGCGCGGGCGCAGGTGCTGAACGCCGCCTCCCGGCAGTTCGTCGAAGGCGACGTGCAGCATTGGTGGCTGCCGGGTTCGGGGGCGGGGGTTCGGACGATGATTTCCGATGACGTTGTCTGGCTCGCCTATGCGGTCGCCCATTATTGCACCGTCACGGGGACGAAGGACCTTCTCGATCAGAAGCTGGCCTTTATCACCGGACCGGCGCTCGAGGAGGGACAGCACGACAGCTTCTACACGCCGGAGATCTCCGACGAGGTTGCCGACATCTACGAGCATTGCGCGCGAGCGCTCGATCTCGCCATCAAGCGCACCGGTGCCAACGGCCTGCCGCTGATTCTCGGCGGCGACTGGAACGACGGCATGAACCGCGTCGGCGAGGCGGGCGAAGGCACGAGCGTCTGGCTCGGCTGGTTCCTGGCAGGCGCCTTGCGCGCCTTCCTGCCCTATGCGCGCGAGCGTCAGGACGAGCCGCGGGCGGCCCTCTGGGAATCGCACCTCGATATCCTTAAGCGGGGGCTCGACGAGGCCGGCTGGGACGGCGACTACTATCGCCGCGGTTATTATGACGACGGGACGCCGCTCGGCTCGGCGGAAAGCAACGAGTGCCGGATCGACTCGATCGGGCAATCATGGAGCACGCTTTCGGGCGAGGGCGACCCGGAGCGGTCCAGGCGCGCCATGGATGCGGTGATGGCGGAACTGGTCGATCCGGAAAAGCGCATCGTCCGGCTGTTCACGCCGCCGCTCGAAAAGACCAAGCAGGATCCTGGCTATATCAAGTCCTACCCGCCGGGCGTGCGCGAGAATGGCGGCCAATATACCCACGCTGCCACTTGGGTCGTGCTGGCCTTTGCCGCCCAGGGACGGCCCGAGGAAGCCTGGCGGGCATTCCAGATGCTGAACCCGATCTCGCATGCGCGCAATCGCGACGATGCGGAACACTACCGCGTCGAGCCCTATGTCGTGGCGGCCGATATCTACGGCGAGGGCGCGCTTGCCGGCCGCGGCGGCTGGACCTGGTATACCGGTTCGGCGGGCTGGCTCTACCGCGCCGGCGTCGAGGGGATCCTCGGCATTCGCCAGCGGGGCGAGAGGCTGGCGATCCAGCCGGTGCTGCCGGAAGCCTGGGACGGCTATTCGGCCGAGGTCCGGCTGAACGGCGCCACGCACCGGATTTCCGTCAGCCGCGACAAAAAAACCGGTGAGTTGATCGTCAGCGTCAATAATAGTGTCACAAAAAACGCGCATGAAGGCATTTTGCTGTAAGCGCCGGAAGTGAATCGGAGAGGAACCGGCTTTGTACGAACGTGCGAGGCCGGTTTTTCTTTGCCGTCAGTTCAGGTATCGCGACCCATTGCGGGTTGCGGTTTCATTGATGCCGAAAAGCCCCCTGTGGCGGCGGCGTCCGGTTTCAACAGGGGGTCGGGCGGGGCGCCAAATCCCGGATAAGGGCCGTATGCTGCAAAAGACTTCTTGGGGCGTCAGAGACCGGATCGGAACCGCCCCGGTCACGACAAACCCGGTCACGACAAACCCGGTCACGAATGGGCGCGACACGCGCCTCGACGTCTTCCGGGCGCTCTGCCTGCTGACGATCTTCGTCAACCACGTTCCGGGTCAGTATCTCGAATATCTGACGCACAAGAACATCGGCTTTTCCGATTCGGCCGAGGCCTTCGTGCTGATTTCCGGCCTGTCGGTCGGCGTCGCCTATGGCGGCAGGTTCGTGGCCGGTCAGCGGCTGGCGCTGAGCTTGAAGATCTGGCGCCGGGCGCTGACGCTCTACGTCGCCCATATCATGACGAGCGTGGTGACGCTGGCGATCTTCGCCGGCGGCGCGCTTTATTTCGGCCGCCAGGATCTGATCGGCGAAATCAACATCCGCCCGATCGTCGATCAGGCCGAGCAGGGCATCGTCGCCATGGTTCTGCTCGGCCACCAGCTCGGCTACAACAACATCCTGTCGATGTACGCGGTGCTGTTCCTGATGCTGCCCGGCCTCTTATGGCTGAATGCGTTGCGTCCATCGCTGCTCTTCGTCCTTTCGGCCGCTCTCTGGCTTGCCGCCGGCTGCTTCAAGCTGGTGCCGTACAATTTCCTCGACGAAGGCTACTGGTTCCTCAATCCGTGGTCCTGGCAGTTCCTCTTCGTGATTGGCATCCTCGCAATCGGTCATGTGCGCCGCGGCGGTCGCCTGCCGCGAAGCTGGTGGCTCATCGTGCCTTCCGCAGCCTATCTGCTGGTCTCGGGCGCCTGGGTGCTGTTCTCCTGGTGGAGCCTCGACTTCTCCTTCGGGCTGCCCGCGGTACTGACCGGCTTCGACAAGACGTTCCTGTCGCTGACGCGGCTCCTGCACGTGCTGGCGCTCGCCTATTTGCTGGCGATCACCCCGCTCGTCAGCCGGCTGACGCGGCTCGACACCAACCATCCGCTAGTGATGGTCGGCCGGCATTCGCTGGCGGTGTTCATCTTCGGAACGATCCTCGCCATGGCGGGCCAGGTGCTGCTCTTCGTCACCGGCAAGAACCCGATCGTCGGCTCGCTCTTCGTCGTCGCCGGCATCGGCCTGCACTTCGTCTATGCCTATTACCTCGACTGGCTTCGGGAAATGGCCGGCGCGAAGCCACTCAGGGCGGCGTGAGGGACGCCGGCCCGATTTAAAAGCACGTCGCTGATTTGGCGTGCTTTAGGTCTCCGCTTTTACACGTCGTTCTCCCCAAACCGCTGCACACTTTTGGGCGACATGCGTTAGTTCCTGGCGTCCAGGGCAAGTCGGCACGCCAGGCCCGTGAAAACGCTCGCGAGAAGATACTGGGGCAGCTTCGGGAAGCGGAGTCCGGAAAGTCGCGTGCGGACATGGTTTCCGAGAAGGATGACCGAGCCGTTCACGAGAAAGCCGATCCCATTCAGTATCGTTGCGAGAAGAAGCATCTGAGTGACGATTGATCCGCCGTCGGGATGCACGAACTGCGGGAACAGAGCCAAAACAAAGAGGGCCATCTTCGGATTCAGGAGGTTGGTCAGGAGGCCCTCCCCGAAAATCCGCTTAGGTGAAAGTCGCTTTAGCGCCGATGTCGGGGAAAAGTTCGACCCGTCCGAGCGGACTGTCTTGTAGGCCAAGTAGAGAAGATAGGCGCAGCCCGCCCAACGCACGATCTCATAGGCGACCGGCACGGCCACAAAGAGCTGCGAGAGGCCGAGGGCGGCGGCGAGCGCATGGCAATAGGTGCCGAGCGCGATTCCGGCATAGGTGAGGAACCCGGCGGTGCGCCCTTGGCTAATGCTGCGTGAGGCGATGAGCAGCATATCGGGGCCCGGGGTGGCGGTGAGCACCAAAGACGCGGTGGCGAAAAGTAGGAGGGTGGAGAAATCCGGCATGTTGATTCCCTTGGAATTGAAGCCGGAATTCCGGTCTATCAAGATTTTCGGGAATGACAAGGCTGCTCGGGCGTTGCAGGCAAGTCCCCGCGACGAAAAAGCCACCCGCGTTTCCTTGCGGGTGGCTTCCGTTTCATGGCCGCTGGTAGTCCGTCGTTCTATCCTAGACCGAAGAACTTATGCCGCCGTGAGGCTCTTGCGGACGTCCTCGTCCGTCAGGATGCCGCTGGCGCGCAGCAGGGCGGCGAAGCGGCCGTTGCTCTGGCTGAGCTCGCTGAAGCCGCCCATCTCGACGACCCGGCCGTGATCCATGAAGATCACCAGGTCGGCCTCGCGCACCGTCGACAGCCGGTGGGCGATGATGAAGGTCGTGCGGTCCTTGCGCAGCGCATCGATCGCTTCCTTGACGCGTGCCTCGGTTTCGACGTCGAGAGCGCTGGTCGCCTCGTCGAGGACCAAGATCGGCGCGTTCTTGAGGATGGCGCGGGCAATGGCGATCCGCTGGCGCTCGCCGCCGGAGAGCCGGTTGCCGCGTTCGCCGACGAGGGTTTCGTAGCCGTTGAGGCGGCCTTCGATGAAGTCGCTGGCGGCGGCCGCTTCGGCGGCGCCCATGACCTCTTCCAGCGAGGCGTCCTCGCGGCCGAGGCGGATGTTGTCGCCGATCGAGCGGTTCATCAGGCAGGCATCCTGGAAGACGGTGGCGATCGAGCGGCGCAGCGACTTGCGGGTGACCTTCGAGATGTCGACGCCGTCGATCAGGATCTGGCCGTGCTTCGGCTCATGGACCCGCTGAAGCAAGTTGACGAGCGTCGTCTTGCCGGCGCCGGTCGGGCCGACGATGGCGATCGTCTGGCCGGCCTTGGCAGTGAAGGAGACGTTGCGCACGCCCTGGGCGGAATTGGCGAAGTCGAAGGAGACGTCGCGGAATTCCACCTCGCCGACGACGCCGCTGAGATCCGCGGCGCCAGCCGGCTCCTCGCGTTCGCGCACCGAATCCTCGAGCTGGTAGAAATCCTGGAGCTTGGCGCGGGCCTCGAAGATCTGCGTCACGAAGGCCTTCATCTGGTCGAGACGGCCGATCAGCAGATTGGCGAAGCCGATGAAGGCGATGACCTCTCCGACGCCGAGTTCGCCGCGCTGCACCAGAATGGTGCCGATGACAAGGATCGTCATCATCGAGATGGTCGAGGCGATGCGGTTGAGCGCGCTCGCCAGCGCCCACCAGTCGAGCACCGGATACTGGGCCGAGAGCAGCCGCTCGGCAAACTTCTTCAGTTCGCGCGTTTCCGCTTCGATACGGTTGTAGCTGTGGACCACCGAGACGTTGCTGATCGCATCGGAGACGTGCGAGAAGACCGTGTGGTAATGGTTCTCGACCGAGGCCTGGCCGTCCTTGGTCCGGTTCATCACGACCTTGCTGATCAGCACATAGGCGGCGCCGAGCACGACGAGGACCATCGACAGGCGAAAGTCCATGGCGAAGGCGGTCGGCACCAGCAGGACGAGCGCGACGGCGGTCGCGAGGTGCTGCCGCATGAATTCGAGCCACAGGCCGAAGAGGGTCTCGCAGGCGCGCAGCAGCGTATGCAGCGCGTTCGAGGTGCCACGCTGGCTATGCCAGGAGAGCGGCATGGAGACGATCCGGCCGAAGGCTTCGGTCAAGAGCGTCGCCCGGCGGCCATGCGCAAGGCGGTCGGCCTCTCGGGAGACGAGTACGAAGGCGATCGTGTTGAAGACACCGAAGCCGGCCCATAGCAGCAGCATCGGCGCGACGTCCTTTTGCGTCGAGATCGCGTCGATGATCCGGCCGAAGAGGATAGGCTCGGCGATCGTGATGACGGCCAGGACGATATTGGCGATGACGATCGCCCCGACACGATATTTGTGGACAGCAAGATACTGAAGCGCTCTTGCATACACCTGGAATAAAGACACTGTCTCACCCCTTCTGGGCATCGGATTCTTCGCCGCACCAGCAATGCGGCAATGCGTTGCGACTTTGGCGATCAACGCAGGATTGCCCTGCAGGACCGACAAAGCCGCGCGAGACGACCCTCTAGAAAAACCTGCGGAAAACGCGAAACGGGCAAATCAGACGGCTTGATCATCCGGGTCCAAGGGAGGAATTGGTGGACGATCCATCGTTCGCTATCTCTTGCCACGACTCCGAATTTTTGCAGGTTCCGTACAGGACCGGGCGTGATAAGAAGAATTATCGCGGTTGCAACATGAATGGCTTCTGAACGGCGCGTTCATGGAAGAATTCGCAAGCGCTCGCCGTCCGTTCTGAGTTCAAGGTGTTCCATGAATATAACGTTGCTCGTACAGTTTCTGGCGCTTCTCGAGGAGATGAAGACACGCGAGGAAATCCTGCCGGAGTTCGAACGGCTGCTCGATCGCTGCGGTTTCGATTTCTACGGCGTGGTGCGCCAGCCCAAACCGCACGAGAACCCGCTGAGGCTGCTGCTCGCCGGGCGTTGGCCCGAGAGCTGGCCGCAGATCTACATCCGCAAGAAATACGTCGTCATCGATCCGACGATCCGCTATCTCGGCCACGCCCAGCGCGGCTTCCGCTGGCGCGACACGCTGGTCGCCTTCCGCTCGGACCCGCACCGCAAGCGCATGGAAAGCATGATGGTCGAGGCGCGCAATCACGGGCTTTTCGACGGCGATATCTTTCCGGTGCACGGCCGGCGCGGGCTGATGGGCAACTTGACCGTCGGCGGCCGGGTGGTCGATTTGAGCCCGGTGGAGCTGAGCCTCTTCGATGCGATTGCCAAACGGCTGTTCTGGAAGCTGCTCGAGCTCACCGATCCGGAAATCATGGCCGAGCTCGTCTCGCGCGTCGAAGTCCAGATGACGCGGCGCGAAATGGAGGCGCTCAACTATCTCGCCGACGGCATGACCTCAAACGACATCGGCAAGGTGCTCGACATTTCGAGCCACACCGTCGACTGGTACATGAACGGCATCCAGGAGAAGCTGAAGGCAAAGAACCGGCATCATGCCGTCGCCATCGCCTTCCGGCTCGGCCTCATCTCCTAAATGCATGTCGCCCCAAAAGTGTGCAGCGGTTTTGGGATGACGACATGCACAGAAACAAAGTCCTAAAGCGCGCCGCGTGAATACGTTTGAACGCGCCGCGCTTTAGGGCCGTCCTGACCCAATGGGTTAGGCTTCGTGTCGCATCTGAAATTGCACTTCATTCCATGACTCGCTAATAGTTCTTTTCGCGGGTGCAGCATTCCCGCGTTTTCAAGTCTATTGAGGAGTCCGACTTGTCCATCTCAAAGATCCTTGTTGCCAACCGATCCGAAATCGCCATCCGCGTCTTCCGCGCGGCCAATGAACTGGGGCTTAAAACGGTCGCGATATGGGCTGAGGAGGACAAGCTGGCGCTGCACCGCTTCAAGGCGGACGAGAGCTATCAGGTCGGCCGCGGCCCGCATCTTGGCCGCGATCTCGGGCCGATCGAGAGCTATCTGTCGATCGACGAGGTGATCCGCGTCGCCAAGCTGTCCGGCGCCGATGCCATCCATCCCGGTTACGGCCTGCTGTCGGAAAGCCCGGAATTCGCCGAGGCCTGTGCTGAAAACGGCATCACCTTCATCGGCCCGAAGCCGGAGACGATGCGCCAGCTCGGCAACAAGGTGGCGGCCCGCAATCTCGCCATCTCGATCGGCGTGCCGGTCGTGCCGGCGACCGAGCCGCTGCCGGACGATCCGGCCGAGATCGCCAGGCTTGCCGAGGAGATCGGCTATCCGGTGATGCTGAAGGCCTCCTGGGGCGGCGGCGGCCGCGGCATGCGGGCGATCCGCGATCCCAAGGACCTGATCCGCGAGGTGACCGAGGCGAAGCGCGAGGCGAAGGCCGCCTTCGGCAAGGACGAGGTCTATCTGGAGAAGCTCGTCGAGCGGGCCCGCCACGTCGAAAGCCAGATCCTCGGCGACACGCATGGCAACGTCGTGCATCTCTTCGAGCGCGACTGCTCGATCCAGCGGCGCAACCAGAAGGTCGTCGAGCGCGCGCCGGCGCCGTATCTCAGCGAAGCGCAGCGCGCCGAACTCGCCGACTATTCGCTGAAGATCGCCGAGGCGACCAATTATATCGGCGCCGGAACGGTCGAGTATCTGATGGATTCCGACACCGGCAAGTTCTACTTCATCGAGGTCAACCCGCGCATCCAGGTCGAGCACACGGTAACCGAGGTCGTCACCGGCATCGACATCGTCAAGGCGCAGATCCACATCCTCGACGGCTTTGCCATCGGTTCGCCGGAATCGGGCGTGCCTGACCAGGAAGACATCCGGCTGAACGGCCATGCGCTGCAGTGCCGCATCACCACCGAAGATCCCGAACAGAATTTCATTCCCGACTACGGTCGCATCACCGCCTATCGCGGCGCCACCGGCTTCGGGATCCGCCTCGACGGCGGCACCGCCTATTCCGGCGCGGTGATCACCCGCTACTACGATCCGCTCTTGGAAAAGGTCACCGCCTGGGCGCCGAAGCCGGACGAGGCGATCCAGCGGATGAACCGGGCGCTGCGCGAATTCCGTATTCGCGGCGTGGCGACCAACCTGACCTTCCTCGAGGCGATCATCGGCCACCCGAAGTTCAAGGACAACAGCTACACGACACGCTTCATCGACACGACGCCCGAGCTGTTCCAGCAGGTGAAGCGCCAGGACCGCGCCACCAAGCTCCTCACCTATCTCGCCGACGTCACGGTCAACGGCCACCCGGAGGCGAAGGGCCGGCCGAAGCCGAACGACGATATCGCCGCACCCGTCGTGCCGTTCATCAATGGCGAGGCGAAGCCCGGCACCAAGCAGAAGCTCGATGCGCTTGGGCCGAAGAAATTCGCCGAATGGGTGAAGGCGCAGCCGCAGGTGCTGCTCACCGACACGACGATGCGCGACGGCCATCAGTCGCTGCTTGCCACCCGCATGCGCACCTATGACATCGCCCGCATCGCCGGCACCTATTCGCGGGCGCTGCCAAACCTGTTCTCGCTGGAATGCTGGGGCGGCGCCACCTTCGACGTGTCGATGCGCTTTTTGACCGAAGATCCGTGGGAACGGCTGGCGATGGTGCGCGAGGGCGCGCCGAACCTCTTACTGCAGATGCTGCTGCGCGGCGCCAACGGCGTCGGCTACAAGAACTATCCGGACAATGTCGTCAAATACTTCGTCCGCCAGGCGGCCAAGGGCGGCATCGACGTGTTCCGCGTCTTCGACTGCCTCAACTGGGTCGACAACATGCGCGTGTCGATGGACGCCGTCGGCGAGGAGAACCGGATCTGCGAGGCGGCGATCTGCTATACCGGCGACATCCTGAATTCGGCCCGGCCGAAATACGATCTGAAGTACTACACGGCGCTTGCCGCCGAGCTGGAGAAGGCCGGCGCCCATATCATCGCCGTCAAGGACATGGCCGGGCTGTTGAAGCCGGCCGCGGCGCGGGTGCTGTTCAAGGCACTGAAGGAGGCGACCGACCTGCCGATCCACTTCCACACCCACGACACGTCAGGCATTGCCGCAGCGACGGTGCTTGCCGCCGTCGAGTCGGGCGCCGATATCGTCGATGCGGCGATGGACGCGCTCTCCGGCAACACCTCGCAGCCCTGCCTCGGCTCGATCGTCGAGGCGCTGTCCGGCACCGAGCGCGACCCGGGCCTGAACCCGGAATGGATCCGCCGCATCTCCTTCTACTGGGAGGCGGTGCGCCACCAATATGCGGCCTTCGAGAGCGACCTCAAGGGACCGGCCTCGGAAGTCTACCTGCACGAGATGCCGGGCGGCCAGTTCACGAACCTGAAGGAACAGGCCCGCTCGCTCGGGCTCGAGACCCGCTGGCACGAGGTGGCGCAGGCCTATGCCGACGCCAACCGGATGTTCGGCGACATCGTCAAGGTGACGCCGTCCTCCAAGGTGGTCGGCGACATGGCGCTGATGATGGTCTCCCAGGACCTGACGGTCGCCGACGTCGAGAACCCGGCCAAGGACATCGCCTTCCCGGACTCGGTGGTCTCGATGCTGAAGGGCGACCTCGGCCAGCCGCCGGGCGGTTGGCCGCAGGCGCTGCAGAAGAAGGCGCTGAAGGGCGAAGCCCCCTATACCGCCGTGCCGGGCTCGCTGCTGCCGGCCGCCGATCTCGATCAAGAGCGCAAAGCCATCGAGGACAAGCTCGAGCGTGATGTCGACGACTTCGAGTTCGCCTCCTACCTGATGTATCCGAAGGTGTTCACCGACTATGCGCTGGCCGCCGAGACCTACGGTCCGGTCAGCGTGCTGCCGACGCCCGCCTATTTCTACGGCATGGGCCCGGGCGAGGAACTGTTCGCCGACATCGAGAAGGGCAAGACGCTTGTCATCCTCAACCAGGCGCAGGGCGAGATCGACGAGAAGGGCATGGTCAAGATGTTCTTCGAGCTGAACGGCCAGCCGCGCTCGATCAAGGTGCCGGACCGCAACCGCGGCGCCTCCGCCGCCATCCGCCGCAAGGCCGAGGCCGGCAACGCCGCCCAGCTCGGAGCGCCGATGCCCGGCGTCATCTCGACCGTCGCGGTCCACGCCGGCCAGCCGGTCAAGGCCGGCGACGTGCTGCTCTCGATCGAGGCGATGAAGATGGAGACGGCGCTGCACGCCGAGAAGGACGGCATGATCGCCGAGGTGCTGGTCCGCGCTGGCGACCAGATCGACGCGAAGGATTTGCTGATCGTGTTTGGCTGATACGTGCAGCCCTTCGAACGCGAACGGCCGGAGCGATCCGGCCGTTTTTGTTTTGAGTGTAAGGTGAAGGGGCCAGGCCTGCGGAAGCCGCCAGACACGCTCTCTCCCACTGTCATCCTCGGGCTTGACCCGAGGATCCACACGCACGCATGCGGCCCACCGAGGGCAGCATATGCGTCGCTACACGTCAGCGTACGCCCACGTCTGTTAATTTTCGCTGCGGCTTGTAAATGGATCCTCGGGTCAAGCCCGAGGATGACGGTGGAGAGGGGAAAGCCCATCCGCAAGGCGCGTCGCAGTGCAATTGGCAATCCGCCCGCGCGCCCGAATTTTCGCTCAAATACTGTAGCTATGCGGCGCACCCAGCGAGGCAATAAACCTCTTCGTTCGCTCCCGCTCCGGCGTCGAAAAAATCTTGGCCAACGCCACTGCCTATCTTGTAGGGCTGGTTTGGTTGATGGCAGCGATAGTTTTCCCAGTTAAGCTCTGGAAGAGCGTTCAAACATCGTAGCTGTGCGGCGCGCTGCTGTTTGCTGTGGTGGGGGCATCGCAGGACTTATCCGACTATCGGGTCCATGGCCCGAAGGGTAGGGAGCAATACTCGACAGGACGTCGTGGTCCTACTTGGCGCTTGATCCGGGCCTCAGTCTCACCCGCATTGTCATCCTCGGGCTTGACCCGAGGATCCATTCACGAGCCCAGTGAAGTTCGAGAGACGGTGGCCCCAATCGAAGCGTGCTCTGCAGACGGAATGCTTGCACGTGGATCCTCGGGTCAAGCCCTGGGTCAAGCCCGACGATGACGGCGGAGAGGGAAAAGTGCCGATCCACAATGTGCGTCGCAGTGCGATTTGAAATCTGCCCGCTGCCCGAACGTTCCCTCAAATATCGTAACTCATCGGCGCACTCAGCGAGGCAATGAACCGCTTCGTTCGCTCCCGCTCCGGCGTTGAAAAAATCCTGCGTGGCGGGCCGCTTTCGACCACGACGCCGGCGTCGAGGAAAATCACGTGGTCGGCGACGCGCGAGGCGAGGCGGAGGTCGTGGGTGGCCATGATCATCGTCGTGCCTTCGCGGGCGAGACGGCTGAGGACCTCGACCACTTCTTCCGCCAGCTCCGGATCGAGGGCCGAGGTCGGTTCGTCGCACAGCAGCACGCGCGGCGAGGGGGCGAGCGCGCGGGCGATCGCGACGCGCTGCTGTTGGCCGCCCGAAAGCGTCGACGGCCAGGCGTCGGCCTTGTGCGCCATGCCGACCTTTTCCAGAAGCTGGAGCGCTCGGGCGCGGGCCCGGTCGGCCGGCCATTTGAGGACGGTCGTGAGGCCTTCCATGACATTGCCGAGCGCGGTCTGGTGGGGAAAGAGCTGAAAATTCTGGAACACCATGCCGGTCTGGCGGCGCAGCTTTTGGATCGCCCTCCAGCCGACCGTGCGGTCCGGGGCGAATTCCAGCCGCTCGTCGCCGAGGCGGATCGTGCCGCTGGTCGGTACTTCCAGAAGATTGACGCAGCGCAGCAGCGTGCTCTTGCCGCCGCCGGACGGGCCGACGAGGGCCGTCACGGTGCCTTCCGCCAGGCTGACGCTGATGTCGTTCAGGACCGTGTTGGTGCCGAAGCGCTTGACGATATGCGTGAGCTCGATCATGCGCGCGCCTCCAGGAAGCCGCCATAGCGGGCGAAGCGTTTCTCCAGCCTCACCTGCAGCGCCGAAAGCACCGAGCTCATGGCAAGATAGATCAGCGCCGCCTCGATGTAGAGGATCAGCGGCTCGTAGGTGGTGGCGACGATGCGCTGCGCCGTCTGGAAGAGCTCCGGCACGGTGATCGCCGCGGCCAGCGAGGTATCCTTGACGAGCGAGATGAAGGTGTTCGACAGCGGCGGCACGGCGACCCGGGTCGCCTGCGGCAGGATCGTGCGTCGCATGACCTGGCTCCAACTCATCCCGATCGAATAGGCCGCTTCCCATTGGCCGCGCGGCACGGACGAGATCGTGGCGCGGATGATTTCGGATGTATAGGCGCCGATGTTCAGCGTGAAGCCGATCAGCGCCGCGGGGAATGCATCGAGCAATATGTTCATGCTCGGCAGGCCATAGAAAATGACGAAGAGCTGAACGAGGAGCGGCGTTCCGCGGATCACCCAGACATAGAAGCGCGCTACGGCGACGAAGGGAGCCGGCGCGAAGAGACGGACGAGTGCCGTGACAAGTCCCAGCGAAAGACCGAGAACGAAGGAAAGCAGGGTCAGCGGAACAGTGAAGATCAGCCCGGCCCAGAGCAGGGTCGGCAGCGATTCCGCCATGAGGTTGAGCCAGTTTGGCAAGGGACAGCCTTTCAAAACGCGCGGATCCGCTCCGGAGAGGAGCGGATCGTAGTTCATGGAGCGGGATGGGGAAAGCGGTGAGCTGGAAGTCCGTCCGCCGGCCGCGGGTGATGTGAAGAATTGCCCCTCACCCTAGCCCTCTCCCCGCTTGCGGGGAGAGGGGACGAGGATGTCGCGATGCGTGACTTCGTCCAAAGCGCCCGCGTGGGGTGAGACGTTGCCGCTTGTCCCTTCGCCCCGCTTGCGGGGAGAAGGTGCCGGCGGGCGGATGAGGGGCCGAAGCGGCGTCTTCCGAACGCTATTTCGAGACGTCGGCGCCGAAATATTTTTGCGAGATCTTCTCATAGGTGCCGTCGGCCTTGATTTCGGCCAGCGCCTTGTTGATCGCCGCCAGCAGTTCCGGCTCGTCCTTTCGCAGGATGATGCCGGAATAATCCGCGTCAGGCTTTTCGGCAGCGATCCTCACGTTGGCGTTCGGCTTCTGCTTCTTGAAATCGAGGAAGGAGAGGCTGTCGTTGATCGTCGCATCGGCGCGGCCGGTCAGGACGAGCTGGATCGACTGGTCGAAGCCGTCGGTGCCGACGAGCTCGGCGCCGGAGGCTTCGGCAAGCTTGCCGAAATTGCTGGTCAGCGACTGGGCGGACTTCTTGCCTTTCAAGTCGGCGAAGTCCTTGATCTCCTCGTTGTCGCCCTTGACGATCAGCACCGCCTTGGAGGCGATATAGGGCTCGGAGAAATCATATTTCTTCTTGCGTTCCTCGGTGATGCCGACCTGGTTGATGACGGTGTCGTAGCGGTTGGCGTCGAGGCCGGCGATCAGGCCGTCCCACTTGCCTTCCAAGAACTCGGCCTTGACGCCGAGGCGCTTGGCGACTGCCTCACCGATCTCCACGTCGAAGCCGACGAGCGCGCCGTTGGCGTCGTGATAGGTGAAGGGCGCGTAGGTGCCCTCGGTGCCGATCTTCAGCACGCCGGCCGATTTGACCTCATCAAGGTTCGATCCGGCCTCGGCCGGCGCGAAGGCGGCCAGTTGCACGAGGGCGGCAGCGAAAAGTGTCGGAAGGAGCTTCATATCTTTTTTCCATCTCTCTGTTCTCCGGCCCGTCATCCGGATTGCGGCGAGACTCGCACAAATTCCGAACCACCTGAGCGCATAAAAGACCAATTCTCGGCTGTTTCGATAGAATATTTTCTCAATCAAACCACGCTCCATCGGGACGGCCGCCATAGAAACCGCCCAACCGGCTTGCCTGTTCCGGACGATCGAAGGTTGAAATCGCAAGACGGGAGTGATATGCACGATTTTATCTGATCATGCACGTTTATGACGGTTTCTAAAGTGTCGACCGACCTGCTGCTCCGCGAAAGAAAATCCCTCATTCAGGACCGCCTGAGGACCGATGGCCGCGTTCTCGCCGCCGACCTGGCGCGCGAACTCAACGTTTCCGAGGACACGATCCGGCGGGACCTGCGCGAAATGGCAGCGGCGGGCCTCTGCGAGCGCGTCTATGGCGGCGCCCTGCCGATCGCTCCGGATTCGGGCTCGCTCAGCGAGCGGGCCGCACTTGCCCCGGAACGGAAGGCGGCGCTGGCACTGGCGTCGGTCGGCTTCATTCAACGCGACATGACGGTGTTTCTGGATGCGGGCTCGACCAATCTGGCGATTGCCCGGGCGATAGGCCCGGATCTGTCGGCAACGATCGTCACCAATACACCGCTGATCGCCGCTGCCTTGATGGAAAAGCCGGGCCTTGATCTCATCCTGATCGGCGGAACGCTCGACCGCACCGTCGGCGCGGCGGTCGGCGCCAGGGCGCAGCGCGATGCGGAACTGCTGAGGCCCGATCTCTGCATTCTCGGCACTTGCGGTGCCGACGCCGAAGCGGGGCTGACGGCCTCTCACTTCGAGGACGCGGAGTTCAAGCGGTTGATCGCCTCGCGGAGCCGCTCCGTGCTCGCCGCCGTCACCAGCGACAAGCTCGGCACCGCCGCTCCGCACGCCGTGATCGACATCGCTGCCGGTTCGACGCTCGTCCTCGAGGCGAGTGCGCCGGAGGCTCAGATCGCCGCATTCACCGCGCAAGGCGCGCGCGTAGTCGTTGCGAGGGAACAAGGATGAGCATCGCCCATGTCGCGCTCTGGACCAGGGATCTTGAGCGAATGGCGGACTTCTGGGTCGAATTCCTTGGCGCCGAAGCTGGCTCGATCTATGAAAGCCGGCGTCGGCCCGGTTTCCGCTCGCGCTTCCTGACCGTTGGTGCCGGGCCATCGATCGAGGTCATGGAGGGGCCGTGGCTGGAGCCGCATGACGACGTGAGGGTGGAGCGCGCCGGCTACGCGCACATCGCCCTTTCGCTCGGCGGCGGCAAGGCCGTGGACGAGATGGCGGCGCGGGCCGACCGGCAGGGCCTGCTCCTATCGGGAGCCCGGTGGACGGGGGACGGTTTCTACGAAGCCGTGATCCGCGATCCCGACGGCAACCTCATCGAAATCACCATTTGAGCCGGAACCGGCAATCAGGAAGATCAAAATGGACCAGCGCACAGAGACCGGCCCGACGGCCGCAACCCGGCAGGGCTATATGTCCAGGAACAGGTTCGCCGTCTCGCTCCTGTTCCTGATGAACGGTTTCGTCACCGGCAGCTGGGCGCCGAAAATCCCGGAATTCAAGGACCGGCTCGGAATCGGCGAGAGCGTGCTCGGCCTGTTGATCCTGGTGTTCGGTATCGGATCGCTGGTGCTGATGCCGATCGCCGGCGGCTATATTGCCCGCATCGGCTCGCAGAAGGTCGCCAAGGTGACGGCGATCATCCTCTCGCCCCTGCTTCTGCTCCTGACGCTGGTGCCTGATGTCTGGACGGCGGCGATCGGCATGTTCCTGCTCGGCGGCTTCGTCGGCGCCATGGACGTGGCGATGAATGCCAATGCCGTCGAGGTCGAGAAATCGATGCGCCGCGCCATCATGTCCTCCTGCCACGCCTATTGGAGCCTCGGCGGGCTGATCGGTGCCGGCATCGGCGGCTTCCTGATGGCCCGCGTCGGCGTGCTGCCGCATGCGATCCTGGTCACCGGCCTCTGCGCCGCGATCCTTGCGGTTGCCTGGCCGTTGATCCTCGCCGATGAGCCGCACCCGGCCGCCGCCAAAGAGAAACTGCGCCTGCCGATGACGCCGCTGCCCTGGCTGATCGGCCTGATGGCGCTGTTCTCGATGGTGCCGGAAGGGGCGGTGCTCGACTGGGGTGCGCTCTATCTGCGCAACGAACTCGGCGCCTCGGTCGAGCTTTCGGGATTCGGCTTCGCCGCCTTCTCGGCCACCATGGCGACGATGCGTTTTGCCGGCGATCATGTCCGCGATCGCTTCGGTGCCACGAAGACGCTGCGGATCTGCACGGTCACGGCGCTTGTCGGCCTTGTCGCCGCAGGGCTCGCGCCGAGCGCGTCGCTCGCGATCCTCGGCTTTGCCGTGGCCGGCATCGGTATTTCGAACATGGTGCCGATCGCCTTTTCGGCGGCCGGCAACATGCCGGGCCTGCAGCCGGGGATCGGCCTCGCGGTTGCGACGACGATGGGCTATTCCGGTATGCTGTTCGCGCCGTCGCTGATCGGCTTCATTGCCGAGCATAGCGGCTTCGCGGTGATCTTTGCCTCCATCCCCGTTCTCTTCATAGTCGTGCTTCTCCTGTCGCACCACGCCGTCCATGCGGATCATGGGAATGGGCATTCCTAGAGCGGAGTGCGCTCACATATGATCGCGCCGCCGCTCTAACCATTTGGTTTTGCTGCATTTGTGCGACGTCAGGTGATTCCGCCTGACTGCAATGCTCTACATTGGCACGATGCGCCGCGGAGGCGATTGCCCCTCATCCGGCCTGCCGGCCACCTTCTCCCCGCAGGCGGGGCGAAGGGGACTCGCAGCATGCGTCTCGACTCCCGCTGGCGCCTGCGTGAGAGGGGACTTCAACGGTGCGGCAAGTCCCTCCTCCCCGTGAGAACGGGGAGAAGGTGCCGGCAGGCGGATGGGGGGCCATCGCGCGCTCGACACCTACCCTGCCATCAATTCGCCGTCAGCACATGATGTTGCCGTTGACAAGCACGCTTTCCTTCGCCACCTGAAAGGCGAATGCTTGGGACGAGGATCCGTCCCGCAAATGGGACTACGAAGAGGCCTTCATGTCGTCTGCCTTCGATTTCGAGCCAATGCCGCGCCGCGCCTCGGTGGCCGTCGATGTCGGCGGCGTCATCGTCGGCGGTGCCGCGCCGGTCGTCGTCCAGTCGATGACGAACACGGACACGGCCGACATCGACGCGACGGTTGCGCAGGTGGCGGCGCTCCACAAGGCGGGTTCCGAGCTGGTGCGCATCACCGTCGACCGTGACGAAAGTGCCGCCGCCGTGCCGAAGATCCGCGAGCGGCTGCTGCGGCTCGGCATGGACGTGCCGCTCGTCGGCGACTTCCATTATATCGGCCACAAGCTCCTGGCCGATCACCCGGCCTGCGCCGAGGCGCTGGCGAAGTACCGCATCAATCCAGGCAATGTCGGCTTCAAGGACAAGAAGGACAAGCAGTTCGCCGAGATCATCGAGATGGCGATCCGCTATGACAAGCCGGTGCGCATCGGGGTGAACTGGGGCTCGCTCGACCAGGAACTGCTGACGCGGCTGATGGACGAGAACCAGGCCGCGGGCTCGCCCTTGACAGCGCAACAGGTGACGCGCGAGACGATCGTGCAGTCGGCGCTTCTCTCGGCGGAGCTCGCCGAAGAACTCGGCCTGCCGCGCAACCGCATCATCCTTTCCGCCAAGGTCTCCGGCGTCCAGGACCTGATCGCCGTCTACGCGATGCTTGCCGCCCGCTCCGACCATGCGCTGCATCTCGGCCTGACCGAGGCCGGCATGGGCACGAAGGGTATCGTTGCCTCCTCGGCTTCGCTCGGCATCCTGATGCAGCAGGGCATCGGCGATACGATCCGCATCTCGCTGACGCCGGAGCCCGGCGGCGACCGCACCCGCGAGGTGCAGGTGGCGCAGGAGCTCCTGCAGGTCATGGGCTTCCGCCAGTTCATTCCGGTGGTTGCCGCCTGTCCCGGCTGCGGCCGCACCACCTCCACGGTCTTCCAGGAGCTTGCCCAGAAGATCCAGGAGGATATCCGCACCAGCATGCCGGTCTGGCGCGAGAAATATCCGGGCGTCGAGGCGCTGAAAGTCGCCGTCATGGGCTGCATCGTCAACGGCCCGGGCGAGAGCAAGCATGCCGATATCGGCATTTCGCTGCCCGGTACCGGCGAGACGCCGGCGGCACCGGTGTTCATCGACGGCCAGAAGGCGATGACCCTGCGCGGCCCGAAGATCGCCGAGGAGTTCCAGCTTCTCGTCGCCGACTATATCGAAAAGCGCTTCGGCCACGGCCAGGCGGCGGCCGAATAACGCTTCGCGTCAACCAGTTACCCGGTCCGAATCGCCCCTCATCCGGCCTGCCGGCCACCTTCTCCCCGCAAGCGGGGCGAAGGGGACGCGCGGCGGCGTCGCCGATCCGAGCCTAAGATACCGTGAGCGGAAAAGGTATGCCGCGCCGTCCAAGTCCCCTCTCCCCGCGCGCGTCCCGCGCGCGGGGAGAGGGTCAGGGTGAGGGGCCAGACATGCCGTTCTTCTTTTCACCCCGTCGCCGGCCCCCGCTTCAAAGAATCTCGTCGAGTGCTGCAACCAGCCTTTTGCATTCCTCGTCGGTGCCGATGGTGATGCGCAGGAAATCGGAAATCCGCGGCTTGGCGAAATGGCGGACGATCACCGCGCGCTCCCGCAACTTGGCCGCGAGCGTCTGTCCGGCATGGCTTGGATGACGGGCAAAGACGAAATTCGCCTGCGACGGCAGGACCTCGAAGCCGCGCTTTTCCAGCTCGCTCGTCAACCCCGCACGCGTCGCGATGATCTTGCCGCGCGTCGCCTCGAACCATGTGTCGTCCTGGATCGCGGCGGTCGCGCCGGCCTGGGCGGCGCGACCGAGCGGGTAGGAGTTGAAGCTGTCCTTGACCCGTTCCAGCGCCTCGATCAGCACCCGCTGGCCGATCGCGAAGCCGACGCGCAGGCCCGCCAGCGCGCGTGACTTGGAGAAGGTCTGGACGACCAGCAGGTTGGCGTATTTCGGGACGAGCGCAATCGCCGATTCACCGCCGAAGTCGACATAGGCCTCGTCGATCACCACCGGCTGGTCGGGATGCTCGGCGACCAGCCTCTCGATCTCGGCGAGCGGCAGGCCGATGCCGGTCGGCGCATTGGGATTGGGCAGGATGATCGCGCCTGAGGCGCGGCGGTAGTCGGCGATATCGATGCGGAAGGCCGCATCGAGCGGCACTTCGATCGCCTCGATGTCGAACAGGCCGGCATAGGTCGGATAGAAGCTGTAGGAAATATCCGGATAGAGCAGCGGCGCGTCGTGGTTCAGCAGCGCGGCGAAGGCATGGGCCAGCACCTCGTCGGAACCGTTGCCGACGAAGACTTCGCCGGCCGAGATGCCGTATCGTGCGGCGATCGCCTCCCTCAGGCCGAGCGCGACCGGGTCCGGATAGAGCCGCAGATCGGCGTTTGCCGCCGCCCGGATGGCTTCGAGCGCCTGTTCGGAGGGTCCGTAGGGGCTTTCATTGGTGTTGAGCTTGACGAGATTCGCGATACGCGGCTGTTCGCCCGGAACATAGGGTTTCAGCGTGGATACGATCGGCGACCAGAATTTGCTCATGAACTCAGTTCCTGCGATTGGCAACGAAGCGGGCGGCTTCGACAAGAATGGCCGAACGGGCGCCGTAGGGCCGAAGCAGCTCTTTGGCCTCGGTCACCAGGCCTTCGAGCTGGCGCTCGGCCCAGGCCTGGCCATGGAGGCCGACGAGGGTGCCTTTGCCGCGGGCGGCATCCTTGCCGGTCGCCTTGCCCATCGCCTCGGCATCGGCGGTGAGGTCGAGAAGGTCGTCGGCAAGCTGGAAGGCAAGGCCGATCTTCTCGCCGAAGGCGCGCAGCCGTCGGCGGTCCTCGAGGCCCGCGTCGGCGATGATCGCCCCTGCCTCGCAGGCGAAGCGGATGAGGGCGCCGGTCTTCATCGCCTGCAGCGTGACGATCGCCGCCTCGTCGGGCGCGGTCTTCTCGGCCGCGAGGTCGAGCGCCTGGCCGCCTGCCATGCCGCCAAGACCGGCGGCGCGGGCCAGTGCCAGCACGAGCGCCGTCTTCTGGCCATCGGAGAGCGGCGTTTCCGGCGCGGCGACAATGTCGAAGGCGAAGGTCAGCAGGCTGTCGCCGGCGAGAATGGCGGTCGCTTCGTCGAAGGCGATATGCACGGTCGGCTGGCCGCGCCTCAGGTCGTCGTCGTCCATCGCCGGCAGGTCGTCATGGACGAGCGAATAGCAATGCACGCATTCGAGCGCCGCGCCGATCCGGAGCGCCGCATCGGCGCTGCCGCCGAGCAGGGCGGTGCTTTCGGCGACGAGGAAGGGGCGCAGTCGCTTGCCGCCGTTGAGCACGCCATGGCGCATGGCATCGAGGAGCTGAGCCGGCCGGGCGATTTCGTCCGCTTGGGCGGAAGGCCCGAGGAGGTTCGAAAGCAGGCTCTCCACCGCCAGCGCCGCGGCCTTGAGGCGTTCCGGAAAAAATGGTGTCTCGTCTTGCATGAGAGGCTCTTTGGCACGGGGGAGAGCGGCTTTCAACGGACTTTCGCGTCTGAGGCCGCGCGTTTTGTACGGGATGAGCGCACAGGCGCCTTGTCTTTTCCAAGAAAGGCCGTTCAACTTTCGCGATCCGTGAAATAAGAGTGGGGCCATGACATAAGAGTGGGCCATGAAATAAGAGTGGGGGCATGGACAGAGGGGTGGACAGTCAGGCCGTGGACATCGTTCCGCACGAACGTGAGGAGGGCGAGTTGCCCGCCGGCCGCTGGTCCGCGCTGCGCCGCACCTGGCGAACACGGCGCCGGCGTTTCATTCTCGCGGCGCTTTCCATTCTCCTGCTCCCCTATCTGCTGATCTTCGTCTATCTCACCGGCTTCATCCATCCGGTCTCGACATTGATGCTGCGCGACCTCGTGCTGCTGCGCGGCTACGACCGGCAATGGGTGGAGTTCGACGACATCGCCCCGGTCCTCGTCCAGTCGGTGATGATGTCCGAGGACGGCCAGTTCTGCGCTCATAACGGAGTCGATTGGGGCCAGATGCGCGGCGTCGTCGAGGACGCCCTGGACGGCGAACAGACGCGCGGCGCAAGCACCATCCCGATGCAGACGGTCAAGAACCTCTATCTCTGGAACGGGCGCTCCTTCATTCGCAAGGGCATGGAACTGCCGCTTGCCGTCGTCGCCGATCTCGTCTGGAGCAAGCGGCGGATGATGGAAATCTACCTGAACGTCGCCGAGTGGGGCGACGGCATCTACGGCATCGAGGCCGCCGCGCGGCATCATTTCGGGGTTTCCGCCGCGAAGCTCTCGCGCCGCCAGGCCGCGCTGCTTGCCGTGGCGCTCCCCAACCCGATCGATCGCAATGCCGGCAAGCCGGGGCGGGGCCTCAGGCGCCTTGCCTCGGTGATCGAGCGCCGCGCCAGCCGGTCCGGCGGCTACATCACATGTCTTTATGATTGAGATGAAGGCAATTCATTGGTGTTGTCGCCGGTGATGTGGCAATCCTCTGGCCAATCAGCGCAATGGGGGATCTATGGCCAAGCTCGTTCTTTATGTCGGCAACAAGAATTATTCGTCCTGGTCGCTTAGGCCATGGCTGGCGCTCGAAGGCTGCGGCATCCCGTTCGAAGACGTCGTCATCCCCTTCGACTTTCCGGCGGGCAATCCGCGTTTTCGCGAGATTTCGCCGACGGGTCGCGTGCCGGTGCTCCACCACGGAGAAATCCGCGTCTGGGAATCGCTGGCCATCATCGAATATGTCGCGGAGCTTTTTCCGGATGCCGGTATCTGGCCCGAGAACCGCGAGGACCGGGCCCGGGCGCGCAGCTATTCGATGGAGATGCTTGCCGGCTTCCGGGCGCTGCGCGGCGCCTGCCCGATGAACATCCGCCGGCCGGTGAAGGCGATTGCCCTTCCCGACGGCGTGATGGACGATGTCGCGCGGATCGAAACGATCTGGCGCGAGGCGATCGCCCGCTCCGGCGGACCGTTCCTCTTCGGCCGCTTCACCGCCGCCGACGCGATGTTCGCCCCGGTCGTCAACCGCCTGGAGGTCTACGAATTGACGACCGATCCGGGGACGCTCGCCTATATGGAGGCGGTCAAGGCGCATCCGGCCTTCCGCAAATGGGAGGAAGCCGCAAGGGCGGAACCGTGGATCGTGCCGGAGGACGAGGCCTGAGGTTCTCAAGGAGTGCCGGCGGTTGCGCCTGCTGGCCGATTCGAAAATTTGCGCGCAGGGACTGGTCAAACCGTGGTCGGGCATGTATAAGCGCGCGAAATTCCGAGATCGACATCTGTTTGACCCGGCCATTTTCGGCTGCTGAACAGTGTTTTGCCCGATAAGTGGAGAATGAAATGGCTGTACCCAAAAGAAAAACGAGCCCGTCCAAGCGTGGCATGCGCCGTTCCGCTGACGCCCTCAAGGCTCCGACCTACGTCGAAGACAAGAACTCCGGCGAACTGCGCCGCCCGCACCACATCGACCTGAAGACCGGCATGTACCGCGGCCGTCAGGTCCTGACGCCGAAGGAAAGCGCATAAGCGCTCTTCGTGTGCGGAGGAAATGAGAAGGGTCGGCTCTGCCGGCCCTTTTTTATTGGAGTGATAGGATTACGGCTGCTGGCGTGAGCGACTGCCCCTCATCCGGCCTGCCGGCCACCTTCTCCCCGCTAGCGGGGCGAAGGGGAATCGTGGCGGCCGCGCAAGTCCCCTCTCCCCGCTTGCGGGGAGAGGGCTAGTCCTCGGGTTAAACCCGAGGAGAGGGGCATTTGCCGTAAGATCGCGATCACGAGATTCGCCGGGACTCTCAGCCCAAATTGTCGAGCTTCGTCTGCAAGGCGCGCAGCTGCTCCTTGAGCTCGTCGATGTCCTTCGCCTCCGCCTTCTTGGTCTCCTTGGCCGGAGGAGCGGCCATGAAGGGCGAGAACATCTGCATGGCCTGATGAAACATTTCGGTGTTGCGCCGGACCTGCTCCTCGACCAGTTGCAAGGGCACCTGCAGGTTCTTGCCGAGCGGCGAGTCGCCGAAGGCCTTGTTGATCTGTTCGCGCATCTGCGACTGCTGCTCGGTGAAGGCCTGCATCGAATGTTCAAGATAGCTCGGCACGACCATCTGCATCTGGTCGCCGTAGAAGGAGATGAGCTGGCGCAGGAAGGAAATCGGCAGGAGCGTGTTGCCGGTTTTTGATTCCTGTTCGAAGATGATCTGCGTCAGGACCGAATGCGTGATGTCTTCGCCCGACTTGGCATCCTGCACGATGAAGTCCTCGCCCCTCTTCACCATCACGGCCAGATCGTCGAGGGTCACATAGGTGCTCGTGCCGGTATTGTAGAGCCGCCGGTTAGCGTATTTTTTGATAACGATCTGGCCTTCATTCTTCGCCATCAGGGTCTCCTCTTACCCATCGTCCCGTCTTTATTGTGTTTTTTAAGAGTATCCGCAAAAGAGCACCGCTGACAATCTCTTTGTGCGTTGCGGCGACGCAGGTGCAAAACGTGATGAACGGCGCGCCCGTGAAGCTTTTGTTGCAGGGCATCAAAGGCGTTTGACTTGCGCTCTTGGCTTTGCCAGTCTGCTTCTCCAGGCAAAGGAAACAAGAGGAAACGTCCCATGAGCAATCCCTCCATCGTGATCGCCAGCGCCGCTCGCACCGCAGTCGGGTCCTTCAACGGCGCCTTCGGCAACACTCCCGCTCATGAACTGGGTGCAACGGTCATCAAGGCGGTCCTCGAACGGGCCGGTGTCGATGCGGCAGAGGTCGACGAGGTGATCCTCGGCCAGGTGCTTCCGGCCGGCGAAGGGCAGAACCCGGCCCGCCAGGCGGCGATCAAGGCCGGCGTCCCGCAGGAAAAGACCGCCTGGGGCATGAACCAGCTCTGCGGCTCGGGCTTGCGCGCCGTCGCCCTCGGCATGCAGCAGATCGCCACCGGCGATGCGAGCATCATCGTCGCCGGCGGCATGGAGTCGATGTCGATGGCGCCGCATTGCGCCCATCTGCGCGGCGGCGTGAAGATGGGCGACTACAAGATGATCGACACGATGATCAAGGACGGCCTGACCGACGCCTTCTACGGCTACCACATGGGCACCACCGCCGAGAACGTGGCGCGCAAGTGGCAGCTGACCCGCGAGGAGCAGGACGAATTCGCGCTCCGCTCGCAGAACAAGGCCGAGGCGGCGCAGAAGGCCGGCCGCTTCGCCGACGAGATCGTCCCCTTCATCGTCAAGACGCGCAAGGGCGACGTCACCGTCGATCAGGACGAATATATCCGCCACGGCGCCACGCTCGAGTCGATTGCCAAGCTCAGGCCGGCCTTCGACAAGGAAGGAACGGTGACCGCCGGCAATGCCTCCGGGCTCAATGACGGCGCCGCCGCGACGCTGCTGATGACCGAGGCCGAGGCTGCCAAACGCGGCATCCAGCCGCTCGCCCGCATCGTCTCCTGGGCGACGGCCGGCGTCGACCCGCAGATCATGGGCACCGGCCCGATTCCCGCCTCCCGCAAGGCGCTCGAGAAGGCCGGCTGGCCGATCGGCGACGTCGAACTCGTCGAGGCCAACGAAGCCTTCGCGGCGCAGGCCTGCGCGGTCAACAAGGATCTCGGCTGGGATCCGTCGATCGTCAACGTCAACGGCGGCGCGATCGCCATCGGCCATCCGATCGGCGCTTCCGGTGCCCGCGTCCTCAACACGCTGCTCTTCGAGATGAAGCGGCGCGGCGTTTCCAAGGGCCTTGCAACCTTGTGCATCGGCGGCGGCATGGGCGTCGCCATGTGCGTCGAGCGCCTGTAACCGGCCAGCGGCATGCAAGGGCTACCCGCCCTATCAAACGAGAGCACGGCCCGGACCTCCGGGCCGTGGAAGGACAGTTTTGGCAGACTTAACCCAATGGGAGGCGAACATGAGCAGGGTAGCATTGGTTACGGGTGGGTCCCGCGGTATCGGCGCTGCAATTTCCGTCGCGCTGAAGGCGGCCGGCTACAAGGTGGCCGCGAACTATGCCGGCAATGACGAGAAGGCTCAGGCCTTCAAGCAGGAAACCGGCATCCCGGTCTACAAATGGGATGTCTCCAGCTATCAGGCCTGCGTCGACGGCATCGCCAAGGTCGAGGCGGATCTCGGGCCGGTCGACATTCTCGTCAACAATGCCGGCATCACCCGTGATGCGATGTTCCACAAGATGACGCCGGAACAGTGGGGCGAGGTCATCAACACCAACCTCACCGGCCTCTTCAACATGACGCATCCGGTCTGGTCGGGCATGCGCGACCGCGGCTTCGGCCGCGTCATCAACATCTCGTCGATCAACGGCCAGAAGGGCCAGATGGGCCAGGCGAACTATTCGGCCGCCAAGGCCGGCGATCTCGGCTTCACCAAGGCGCTGGCCCAGGAAGGCGCGGCAAAGGGCGTCACCGTCAATGCGATATGCCCCGGCTATATCGGCACGGAGATGGTGCGGGCGGTGCCGGAAAAGGTCTTGAACGAAAGGATCATCCCGCAGATCCCCGTCGGCCGCCTCGGCGAGCCGGAGGAAATCGCCCGCTGCGTCGTGTTCCTGGCCTCGGATGAATCCGGCTTCATCACCGGTTCGACGATCTCGGCGAATGGCGGGCAGTATTTCGCCTGACATTTTCGATCGTCGGTTGTTGCGCGGCGCTCTTCGGGGCGCCGCTTTTCATTTTTGCGCCGTCGAAATCCCTGCATCAACGAAGCACGTGACCACTATATGTTGTAGCGGGCAGAGGCAGGGACTACGCACTCCGCGAGTCCGAGCGGAGTCGCCTCAACTCGGCCGCGCCTGCGATGTGGCGATTCGTATTCCCGGAATCGGAGTGCCGAAAAACGAATCTTGGTCAAAATTTTCCAGCTATTCCAGACTCTTGGATTCGGAATCCTTTGAGCTGATTCCGTCGTCGGCGGCCCTAATGTGCCGCCTCGTTCATGGTGCGACGCCTGGGGCGACGGAAGATTCAGCATATGGTGCGAGTCCAGTCGTTGAAATCTATATATAGTCGTGAACATACAGTGAATCGGCGCGAGTCAGCGATTCGTCTCCGATTCGTTCCACCACTGTTCCACGTGTCAATTTTTGCAGATGAAAAGAGCCCCAAGATATGGCCGGCGGCAGCCTGATGCTTTTAATTGCTCGCGCCCCCTTGCGCTCGGGCCTCCGGGTGGGCATCTGTTGCCCGCCGGAGTGCGTCAGCGCTTGGCTCCTATCGCATGTTCCATCCTTAAATCGGCGCCGATTTAAGGATAGAACATGCAGCAATCAGAAGTGCTTCAGCGACCTTTGTGCGTCTGAAAGACGCGCGGCGCTGTAGAGACTGCCCGGGATCGATGACCTTGTCCTTCCAATCCATGATCCTGAGCGGCCGCGGCGTGACCGCGGTGCTCGGACCCACCAATACCGGCAAGACGCATTACGCCATCGAGCGCATGGTCGCGCATGACAGCGGCGTCATCGGGCTGCCGCTTCGATTGCTTGCCCGCGAGGTCTATACGCGTCTCGTCGAGAAGGTCGGACACCACAACGTCGCGCTGATCACCGGCGAGGAGAAAATCGCCCCGCATCGGGCCCGCTACTCGGTCTGCACGGTGGAAGCGATGCCGCGCGAGACGACGGCTTCCTTCGTGGCGATCGACGAGGTGCAGCTCGCCGGCGATCTGGAGCGCGGCCATATCTTCACCGACAGGCTCCTGCATCTGCGCGGCAGGGGAGAGACGCTGCTGCTTGGTGCCGCGACCATGCGGCCGATCCTCGAGCACCTCTTGCCCGGTATAACGGTGGTCGAACGGCCGCGCATGTCGCAGCTTCTCTATGCGGGCTCGAAGAAGATCACCCGGCTGCCGCATCGCTCGGCGATCGTCGCCTTCTCGGCCGACGAGGTCTATGCCATCGCCGAGCTGATCCGGCGGCAGCGCGGCGGCGCCGCGGTGGTGCTCGGCGCTCTCTCGCCGCGCACCCGCAATGCCCAGGTGGCGCTCTACCAGGAAGGCGACGTCGACTATCTGGTGGCGACCGACGCGATCGGCATGGGGCTCAACCTCGACGTCGATCACGTCGCCTTCGCGCAGGACCGCAAGTTCGACGGCTACCAGTACCGCAATCTCAATCCGGCTGAGCTTGCCCAGGTCGCCGGCCGCGCCGGCCGTCATGTCCGTGACGGCACATTCGGCGTCACCGGTCGCGTCGATCCCTTCGAGGACGAATTGGTGCAGCGGATCGAGTCGCATGAGTTCGATCCGGTCCGGGTGTTGCAATGGCGCTCCAAGGCGGTCGACTATTCCTCCCTGAAGGCGCTGAAGCACAGCCTCGAGGCGGCACCGGCGGTGTCCGGCCTGACGCGCGCCCTTCCGGCCGTCGACCAGCAGGCACTGGAGCACCTGGCCCGATATCCGGAGGTCGTGGACGTGGCCACGACTTCGGAACGCGTCGAGAAGCTCTGGGAAGCCTGCGCGCTGCCCGACTACCGTCGCATCGCGCCGGCGCAGCACGCCGACCTGATTGCGAGCATCTATGCCGATCTCGTTCGCCATGGCACTGTCAACGAGGACTTCATGGCCGAGCAGGTCCGCCGCGCCGACCATACGGATGGCGAGATTGACACACTTTCGGCGCGAATCGCGCAGATCAGGACCTGGACCTATGTGTCCAACCGGCCCGGGTGGCTTGCCGATCCGACACACTGGCAAGAAAAGACGCGGGAAATCGAAGATCGATTGTCCGACGCGTTACATGAAAGGTTGACGAAACGCTTCGTTGACCGCAGGACATCTGTGCTCATGAAGCGCCTGAGAGAGAATGCGATGCTGGAAGCAGAAATCAGTGTGAATGGTGATGTCTTCGTCGAAGGGCACCACGTGGGTCAGCTAACCGGTTTCCGGTTCACGCTTGTCGCCGGCAGCGAGGGAACGGACGCAAAGGCCGTTCAGGGCGCTGCCCAGAAGGCGCTTGCGCTGGAATTCGAGGCGCGCGCCGCCCGTCTGCATGCGGCCGGCAACAACGACCTGGCGCTTTCGTCGGACGGTCTCGTGCGCTGGCTCGGCGATCCGGTGGCGCGGCTTGCGGCCAGCGACCACGTCATGCGGCCCCGCGTCATCCTGCTTGCCGACGAGCAGCTCACGGCCAATGCCCGCGACCATGTCGTGGCGCGGATCGAGCGCTACGTGAACCATCACATCAGCACGGTGCTGAAGCCGCTCGACGATATTTCGCGCGCCGAGGATCTTGAGGGGCTGGCCAAGGGGCTGGCCTTCCAGATCGTCGAGAATCTCGGCGTGCTCTTCCGGCGCGACGTCGCCGAAGAGGTGAAGTCGCTCGACCAGGAAAGCCGGGCGTCGATCCGCAAGTATGGCGTTCGTTTCGGCGCCTACCACATCTTCCTGCCGGCCCTCCTGAAGCCGGCCCCGGCCGAACTGATCACGCTTCTCTGGGCGCTGAAGAACGACGGCCTGGACAAGCCCGGCTACGGCGAACTGATCCCGATTCTTGCCGCCGGCCGGACTTCGGTCGTCACCGACCCGTCCTTCGAGCGGACCTTCTACAAGCTCGCCGGATTTCGCTATCTCGGCAAGCGGGCGGTCAGGATCGACATCCTGGAGCGTCTCGCGGACCTGATCCGCCCGCTCCTCCAATGGAAGCCCGGCACGACGCAGCGGCCCGAGGGTGCCTATGACGGCCGTCGCTTCACGGCGACGACGTCGATGCTGTCGATCCTCGGCGCGACGCCGGATGATATGGAGGAGATCCTGAAGGGTCTCGGCTATCGCGCCGACAGCGTGACCGCGGAGGAGGCGGCAGCCTTCCTTGCGAAGCAGGACGGCACGCCGGCAGAGGCGAGCGCAGCGCCGGAAGCGGCGACCGAGCACGTCGAGGCGGATGCAGATGACGCAGCGGAGCCATCCGATGCGGATGCGGCACCGGCGGAAACGGCGTCGACACAAGCCGAACTGGCAGAAGCTGCTCCGACGGAAGCGGCGCCGGCTGAGGCTGGCGGCGAGGAAGCTCCCGCAGCCGCGCAGCCGGAAGAGCCAGCCGAGCCGAAGCCGGTGCTCCTGTGGCGTCCCGGCACCCGCCAGGACAACCAGCGCGGCGGACGCCATCAGCAGGGCGACCAGCGCCGTGGCGGTCAGCGGCACGGCCAGGGGGAAGCCCGGGAGGGCGGCCGCAAGGGCGGTGCCCCGGGGCGCGCCAAGCCTCAGGATGGCAAGCCGGGCGGCCAGCGCAAGGAGCGTCAGGACCGACACGAGCGCCACGACCGGGCCGTCAAGTTCGACAATCGCCCGCCGCGCAAGGAGAAGCCGATCGATCCGGATTCGCCCTTCGCGAAGCTCGCCGCGCTCAAGGAGCAACTGAAGAAGTAGGCGGACCATGGAGAAACAGCCACCGTCCCCGCCCGCGGCACGCCAGCGGCTCGACAAGTGGCTGTTCTTCGCCCGGCTGATCAAGTCGCGTTCGCTCGCCCAGAAGGCGATCGAGGCGGGCCATGTGGCCGTCAACGGAGCGCGGGCGACGCAGTCGTCCGCAACAGTCAAGGCGGGTGACACGCTGGAGCTTTCGCTCGAGCGCCGCGACCTCGTCGTACGGGTGCTGCTGCCCGGAACCCGGCGCGGCCCCTTTGAAGAGGCGCGGCTGCTTTACGAGGACCTGACGCCGGAAGCACCCGCCGAGCGTCTCACGCGCTTCGAACAGGCGACGCGCGAGCGCGGCGCAGGACGGCCGACGAAGCGGGAGCGGCGCGACACCGAGCGCCTCAAGCCCGGCTTCGAGGACGACAAGTAGGCCTTGTCCGGTGTCGGAAACCGGGTTTTGGATGCTTCGATCCGATAGCGTGGCCAGGCTGGAAAACTCTGCCCTTTTCGGGGCAAATTGCGCGTGGATTATTCTTGCAAAGGCCGCCCAAAGCCTTTACGTCACAAGCCAGTTTGCAGCGCCGTGCGCATGTTCAGGCGCACAAAGGTCGCTGCAAGAATTGAACTGCTGCATGGTCTCATCCGTAAATCGGTGCCCTGTCTAAGGAACCATGCAGAAGGTGGCGTTCGTGGTTTGCTTCGGGCAGCTATGCGCGCCGGGCATTCCTAGCATGCGCGGCCGATCGAGCATCACCGCGATTTGCCGTCTGCCGTCAAATGTGAGCTTGGCTGGAGTACCTCATGACGTATGTCGTGACCGACAATTGCATTCGCTGCAAGTACACGGACTGTGTGGAAGTCTGCCCGGTGGATTGCTTCTACGAAGGCGAGAATTTCCTCGTCATCCATCCGGATGAGTGCATCGATTGTGGCGTGTGCGAGCCGGAATGTCCTGCCGGCGCGATCAAGCCGGATACCGAGCCGGGTCTCGATATGTGGTTGAAATTGAACGCTGATTTTGCGACCCAGTGGCCGAACATCACCGTCAAGCGGGACCCTCTGCCGGAGGCCAAGGAGATGGACGGGGTCGAAGGGAAATACGAGCAGTATTTCTCCGAGAAACCCGGCCAGGGCGACTGAAGCCTCGGCCGCCCGGTTCGTGGCGGCTGACGCACGACAGAAAAAGCGCGAGGCTGGAAATCTGGGGAAATCCCGCCGGTGCCTCGCAGGTGCGAGCATGGTGGCTTGATCGTTGCCATGCAGCAAATTATTGATTTCCGCTCTTTTTTGTGCTACGTTCCACACACTGATCCACAGAGGGTGCCTTTGCGCGCCCGAAAACCAGCACGAAAGCAAATCGATTTCCACGGCGCGGCACTTTCAAAATAGGCAACGTTCCGTTGCTCGTGACTGCGACGCAGGATGCCATTTGCATTTCGTTGGACGGACCAGGATTGACCCCATCCGGCGGTATCCCCGTCTATCCGGGCCTCACGACCCGGCCCGGCCGATTGAGGCCGGTGCGCACTAGGGAGTGTTTGAAACGAATGACGACCCAGCAGAAAAAATCTTCAACGCGCCAAGGCTTCAAGACCGGTGAATCGATCGTCTATCCGGCTCATGGCGTTGGTCAGATCGTGGCGATTGAGGAGCAGGAAGTCGCCGGCATGAAGCTCGAGCTTTTTGTCATCGATTTCGACAAGGACAAGATGCGTCTCAAAGTGCCGGTGGCCAAGGCCGTCAGCATCGGCATGCGCAAACTGTCCGAAACCGATTTCGTCGATCGCGCATTGAAGGTTGTGCAGGGCAAGGCACGCGTGAAGCGGACCATGTGGTCGCGGCGCGCCCAGGAATACGATGCCAAGATCAACTCCGGCGATCTCATTTCCATCGCGGAAGTGGTGCGCGACCTCTATCGTGCCGAAAATCAGCCGGAACAGTCCTATTCCGAGCGCCAGCTCTATGAAGCCGCTCTCGACCGCATGGCGCGCGAAATCGCTGCCGTGAACAAGATGTCGGAAACGGAAGCCGTGCGCCTCGTCGAAGCCAATCTGAACAAGGGGCCGAAGCGCGGCAAGGCCATCGAAGAAGACGATACGCAGGACGAAGCCGCCTAAGGCCGGCTGCCGGCCCGCTCGACGCGGGCGAGGCCCATGCTCCGCATTTGAAGAAGGCCCGGTGTTGACGCCGGGCCTTTTTTCGTGCCTTGCGCGGTGTAGCTCTGTGCGTCTTCTCAGGCGTACCAAGGGTCGCTGGAGCGCTTGGGATTGCTGCATGCTTCTGTCGTTGCGGGTTCCCTGCCGCGAGCAGGTCTGGAGCCGGTGGCATCGCACGCGGCATGCAATCTAAAATCGTCATCACCGAAGGGAACTTTTCGACCCTGCGCACGTTTCGCGTTCACGGGGGCGGGCTTGCGCCTGTTTTCCCGCGCGATCTTGGTGCTGTGAGTCCTCACCGTCTCAGGTTCGTATTCTTCGATTTAGGGCACTGCCTGAATTCGTCAAGCAGCGCCGGCCGCCCTTCAACCGATCGCTGCGACACGCGTTCGGCTCTTCAAGATCAACAGTGTGGCGTTCAGCGCCAGCCAGGGAGCAGATCGATGAAGACCCTCACAGCAGACAGGCGTTTGATCAAGATCGCAATGGATGCCCCCTATCTCGAGCGCGACGAGGAGCATGCGCTGGCCGAGGCCTGGCGGAACGACCACGACCAGGAAGCCCGCAACAAGATCGCCATGTCGCATATGCGGCTGGTGATCGCCATGGCGGCCAAGTTCCGCAGCTTCGGCCTGCCGATGGGCGATCTCGTCCAGGAGGGTCATATCGGGCTGCTGGAAGCGGCGGCACGTTTCGAGCCGAGCCGCGAGGTCCGTTTCTCGACCTATGCGACGTGGTGGATCCGTGCATCGATGCAGGACTTCGTGCTGCGCAACTGGTCGATCGTGCGGGGCGGTACGAGTTCGGCCCAAAAGGCGCTGTTCTTCAATTTGCGCCGGTTGCGGGCGCGGCTCGCCCAGGGCGACCGGCAGCTTACATCGCTTGCCATGCATCAGGAAATCGCCGCCGCTCTCGGCGTCAGCCTCGCCGATGTGCAGACGATGGATGCCCGCCTTTCCGGCAACGATGCGTCGTTGCAGGCGCCGGTCGGCCACGGCGATTCCGACGGCGGTGCGCGCCTCGATTTTCTGCCGAGCGATGCGCCGCTTCCCGACGAGCAGGTGAGCGACATGATCGACGGCGAGCGGGCGCGCCGCTGGCTGCAGGTCGCCCTGACGCAGCTCACCGAGCGGGAGATGAAGATCATACGGGCGCGCCGCCTGTCGGAGGACGGCGCCACCCTCGAGGAGCTCGGCCTGGCGCTGGGCATCTCGAAGGAACGGGTTCGGCAGATCGAAACGCGGGCGCTCGAGAAGCTCAGAACGGCACTGGCGTCGAGGGCGCCGGCATTGACCGCCGCCATGCATTGAATCGACCACTCCCTTTCCGACGCATTACGGGGCGCGTTGCAGCTCGGCCAGGATCTGGTGGGCGGCCTTTACGCGGGCCGGGATGGGATAGTTCCGGTTGGCGAGGATGACGACGCCAATCTTCTCGGCCGGAACAAAAGCGGCGTAGGCCCCGAACCCGCTCGTCGAGCCGGTCTTATTGATCAGCACATCGTCCCGGGGCGGCAGCGGCGGATCAAGTCTTGTCACCCTGTTCGGCTTGAAGCTCACCTCGGGCGAATTTCCCTCCAGCAATTGTTTGAGATCGACCGGATAGGGATACATCTCCCAGCCGAGCCCCTGCGTCATGTCGCCGACCTTGAAGTAGCCCGTATGCGTTGCGGCGATGGCGCGTTGGAGCGTGTCCTCCAACTCCGCGCCGTCCATGTTTGCTTCGACAAACCCGATCAAATCGGACGCGGTCGTCTTCACGCCATAGGCCTCCGAGTCGAGGACGCCGGGACTCACCCGGACCGGTTTGCCGGCTTTCGAGTAGCCATGGGCGTAGTCGCCCATGCGTTCTTCGGGAACGCTGATATGGGTCCGTGTCAGGCCAAGTTCCGGGAACAGCGTCTTCTCCATCAGCTCGTCGAACGGCTCCCCCATGCTCTTGGCGGCGAGGTAGCCGAACAGGCCGATGCTGGGGTTCGAATAGAGCCGATGGGTGCCCGCGGCGTAGCCTGGCTGCCAGCCCTTGAAATAGGCGACCATCGTTTCCTGATCGGTGACCGAAGCCGGAAACTGCAAGGGCAGGCCGCCGGCCGTATAGGTTGCGAGTTCGAGAAGGCTGATCCTGTCGAAACTGCTCCCGACAAGTGCGGGAAGATGCTGGCTGGCCTTGTCGGAAAGAGACAGGGTTTCACGCGCTTCAGCATAGGCTGCGAGCGTCGCCGTGAAGGTCTTGCTGATCGATCCGATCTCGAAAAGCGTCTCATCGCCGACCTTCCGGCCGCTCTCCTTCGAGGCGACGCCATAGTTGAAGACGTATCTTTTCCCCTCGATCGTGACAGCGACAGCCATGCCGGGGACGTCGTATTCCTTCATGAGCGGGCGGATCGCCTCGTCAACGACGCTTTCGAAATGTCCTCGGCTATCGCTGGCGAGCGCCTCTGTGCCATGGCCGATGAAAAGGCAGACGGCTGCGAAAACTCCAAGCTTCCGAAGGCGAATATATCTCATGCTTGATCCCCGTCGAATGGCCGCGTCTGCGGGTTGCATGCTTCTTCCAATCGAAGGCCGATTCAAGGAAAGAATGCAGCGATTCGAAGGCTACAACGACCGTTGCGCGTCTGATAAGACGCGTGGCGCGACAAAACGGACCGAGGTATGCCCGATCCGGGACCCGGTCGTCTATTCGGAGATGATCTTCACCTTGTCGCCCGGCTTGACGGTGGAGGTGACCTGCATCGCGTTGATGAGCCGGAAGAGGTCAAGCTTGCGGTCCGTTCCCATCATGCGTGCCGCCAGGGTGGCGCTGGTGTCGCCCGGCCGCACCGTGACCACGCGGATGCGCAGCGGCTTCAAGGCCTGGACCTCGGTCGGCGACATGCGGCGGAAGGAACTGCGCAGCTGGGTGGCCGTCGCTTCGAGCGCTGTCGAACCCTTCGGAACGGCGGTCAGGAATCGGTAGATGCGCTCGCCGATGCGGATGACGGTGACATCGAAATCCCAGCGATCGGCAGAGGCCCGCGCCGTCGCGGCTTCGAGGCCGTTGACGGCAACCGGCCGAATTGTGTCCGGCTGCAGGCCGGTCACCCAGCCGCTGGCGATGTAGTCGGTCAGGCTGCGGCGGCCATTGTCGGCGACACCGTCGAAGCGGATGGCGACTTCACCCGGGCCCGTGGCGAGCACGGCTTCGGCCTTGTTGTCGATCTGGAAGCCTTGAGGCACGTCGAAGCGTATGCCGAGCTGGCCGTGCAGGAAGGTCTGCCCGCGGACATAGCCTTCCTGCGGGCTGTCGCCATAGAGCAGCCCGTCGATGCCGGCGAGATAATAGTCACGGCCGCGGTCGCCGCTCGTTCCTTCCGGACCGAAGGCGCGGGCGTGGCGGCGCGCCAGCTCGACGCGCTGCGGCGCGTTCGGGTGGCTCGACAGGAAGTCGAGACTCTGGTCCGCTTCGGGATCGACCGCCGTAAAGCGGCTATAGGCAGCCATCGAATCCAGGAAGCGTGCGGCGGCATAGGGATCGTAGCCGGCTTCGCCGAGCATTCGGACGCCGATGACGTCGGCCTGCAGTTCCTGGTTGCGCGAAAAGGCGGCCAGTCGCAGCTTGCCGCGGGCGAGCGCCTGCTTGCCGGCAAGGTTGGACGACAGCACTTCGGAGACCACGCGGCTGGCGATCACCTCGGCTTCCTCGCGCTGTTGGCGCTGGATGCCGTGATTGGCGGTGACATGCGCCATTTCGTGCGACAGCACGGCGGCCACTTCCGAGGCGTCGTTGGCCAGCGCCAGCAGGCCGCGCGTGACGTAGAGATAGCCGCCCGGCAGCGCAAAGGCGTTGATCGCCGGGGAATTCAGGATGGTGATGCGGTAGGACTGCTGCGGGTTTTCCGAGACCGCCGTCAGCGCGCCGGTGATGCGGGCAACGAGCCGTTCCGTCCTGGCGTCCTTGTACTCGCCGCCGTAGCTCGCGACGATGCGCGGATGCTCGCGCGCGCCGAGCTGGGCGCGCGGATCGTTCTTCTGCACCTCCTCGACGATCTGCGGATTGGACGAGGGCGAGACGGCGGGCTCGTAGGTCTGCTCGATGATCGACTGGCAGGCGGACAGAAGACTCAACGAAGACAGCGCAACCACAGCGCGCGCCGCGATGCCGCCCCGCCGCGTCGGAAACCAGCCTTTCGTGACTGTCTGCCTTGCCATTCCTCAGCCCGTTCCATCCGCCGATGCGCCCTGCGCAAACAGTCGCCAGCGTAGAAAAATCCTACTTTTTCAGCCGCATAAGGTCTCCGGCGCAGGTTTTTCAGCCATAACCCTGCTGTATCGATTTAAGCGCCGCCTGCCTAGCTGATCCCAGTAGAAATAGTTGCCCCGTGGTATCACAGCAACGGATGCGCGAGTAACGCGCCACCCGGCCGGACGTTCCGCGCGTCGCACAACGGGGCGGTCAAATTGTGGCGAACCACCCATTGTTCAAAAATACTGACGCGCTCCCGATCGATTGCCATCACCGGGTCGAAGGACGCCATTGCCTCACCTGATCCTCCTCGTTGCCGAGAAACCGGTTGACCGCCTTAAGGTCGCGCCGCGCCAGAAAGCGGTCCAGAGCGTCATGGGCGACGATACGCCCCTGGTCGAGGAAAAGCACGCTGTCGGCGAGACTCCTCACGTCTTCGGGATGATGCGTGATCATCAGAATGGTGTTGCCTTCCTCGGCGTGAAGCTCGCTCAGCAGGGCGCGCATCTCTGCGCGCATGCCAGGATCGAGCGCGGCGAAAGGTTCGTCGAGCAGCAATAGCGGCCGGTGCCGCACCAGCGCGCGGGCAAGCGCCACCCGCTGGCGCTCGCCGCCGGAAAGCGTCGGCGGCAAGCGCTTGCCAAAACCGGCGAGCCCGACCCGCCCCAGCGCCTCGTCGATCCTTTGCCGATCGGACGGGGCGAGGCTGAGCGACGGGCTGATCCCGAGGCCGATATTGGTCGCGACATCGAGATGGGCGAAGAGATTGTTTTCCTGGAAAATGAAGGACACCGGGCGATCCGCCGGCATGCGCCCGGCCGTGTCTTCGCCGAGGATTCGCACTTCGCCCGCTTCCGGCGTCTCGAAGCCGGCGATGACGTTGAAAAGCGTCGATTTTCCCGAGCCGGAGGGGCCAATGACCGCGACGATCTGACCGGCCGAAACCGCGCAATCGAACGCCAGCGTCGTCGTTTCGAAACGAACCTTGACGTCCTTGAGCGACAGGGCAAGCGAACTCATCCGCGTCGTCCCTCCGCATTCTCTCCCGCGGTGCCGAGCATGGTGAGCGCCAGGCAGATAAGCCCCAGGATCAGGGCAAGCCCGGCCGCATCGGCGGTGCGATAGCTGGCCATCCGGCTATAGAGCAGCCAGGGCAGGGTCGCGAGATCCTGCGAACCGAACAGCGCGACGGCGCCGAGATCGCCCAGCGACAGCGCCAGTGCAAAGGAGAAGGCCATCGAGAGCGGCTTGCGCAGCCCCGGCCAATCGATCCATCGCAGGCGATGGAAGCCGCCGATGCCGAGGCTGGCGGCGAGGCGCCCGGTGCGCACCGCATGGGTCGCCATGGCCGGCTGAAGGACGCGATGGACGAAAGGCAGCGCCATCAGCGCATTGATGGCGATGACGACGAAGGGAGCGAAGCGGGCGACGTCGCCGAAGGGCCGCAAGAGCAGGAACCAGCCGGCGCCGAGGACGACCGGCGGGGCGAGCAGGATGAAGGAGGTGCTGGCGCTGAACGTACCGGCAAACAGGCGGACCGGCCTTCCAGGGCGTCGCCGGGCGATAAGCAGGCGTTGCGTGTGGATCATCAGCGCGGCGATGGCAACCGAGATGATGGCGGAGGGCAGGGCGATCGCGATGCTGGTGGCGAGCGCCCGATGCAACGCCGGCTCCCCGACGAGTCGGGCGAGATCCGCCTTAATTCCGGAAACGGCGATGGCGGCGAAGGGCAGACCGACGAAGAGGAATGCAAGGATAAGCCAAGCGCCATCCGTAAGGCGCGACACACGGCTGAGACCATCGAAACGGCGGGTCGTTCTGCCGCTCGTCGTGCCTTCTTCGGGGGGCGGAGCGAGATATTTGAGCGCGACAAGCAGCGTTCCGGTCAGCACGACCTGGAGGCCGGACAGGGCGATCGCCCGGGGCGGGTCGAAATCGAAGCGTAGCGCCTGGTAGATCGCCACCTCGATCGTGCTCGCCGCCGGGCCGCCGCCAAGCGTCAACACCAGCGTGAAGCTGGTGGCACAGAGCATGAAGATGAGGCCGGCAATGCCCGGCAACAGACCCCGGATCGCCGGCCATTCGATAAAGCGGAAGATGGCAAGCGAGCCCATGCCGAGATTGGCGGCGCTGCGCCAATATTCCGCCGGAACGCGATCGAGGCCGGCAAGCATAAGCCGCGCCGCGAGGGGCATATTGAAGAAGACATGGGCAATGAGGATGCCGAACAGGCCGTAGATGCTGATCGGCTGCTCAACGCCCATTGCCGCCAGAGCAGTGTTCAAGAGGCCCCGCCGGCCCCACACCTCGATGAGGCCGAGCGCAGCAACCAGAGCCGGCAGCCCGAGCGGCAGCGCCATCAGCCGCAACATCCAGATCCGGCCCGGGAAGGATGTGCGGCGTGCCAGGGCGCGCGAGACGGGTATGGCGAAAAGGATCGACAGGCCGGTCGAGAGGCCGGCTTGCAGCAGGGTGAAGCGGGTGACGCGCCAGATATAGGCGTCGAACAGCCCGTTGGCGCCGCCCTCGCCGGACTGGGCGAGCAGCGCGGCGGCTGCCAGGCCGACGAAAAGCAGGATGCCGCCGAGGCAGAGGGCCGCGGCGGCGATCGTCGTCCTGTTTTCGCTGGCGTCAATCAAGCCGGCCTCAGTTCTTGCTCATCGCGGCCAGCCATTCGTCGATCCAGGCCTTGCGGTTGGCGGCCACCTCTTCCGAAGGCAAGAGGAATGTCTTTTGCGGATTGACGAGCTTGCCGAAGGCCTCCGGCAGCGGTTCCTTGGTGGCGCCGACTGGCATCATCCAGTTGGTGGTCGGGATGATCGACTGGAATTCCGAGCCCGTCATGAAGGCGAGGAACGTGCGAGCGAGTTCGGGCTCCTTGGCGTTCTTCGTTAGGCCGGCCACTTCGATCTGGATGTAGTGACCCTCGGCGAAGGGCGCGGCTTGATAACGGTCGGTTCCTTCCGCCACCATGTGGTAGGCGGGAGAGGTGGTGTAGGAGAGCACCATCGGCGCCTCGCCCTTGGTGAACAGGCCATAGGCCTCCGACCAGCCCGGGGTCACCGTCAACACGCGCTCCTTGAGCTTGGCCCAGGCCTCGCCGGCCTTGTCGCCATAGACCGATTTCACCCAGAGAAGCAGCCCAAGGCCGGGCGTCGAGGTGCGGGGATCCTCGATGACGATCTTCTGTGCAGGATCGCCCTCGACCAGCTCCTTCAGGCTCTTCGGCGGGTTCTTCAGGGTTTCGGTGTCGTAAATCACGGCGAAATGGCCGTAGTCATAGGGAACGAAGGTGTCGTCGGAAAAGCCGCCGGGAACCTTCACGTCCTTGGTATCGACGCCATGCGGGGCAAAATAGCCGGTGGCCTTCGCCTCGGCGACGAGGTTGGTGTCGAGGCCGACGACGACATCGGCCTTCGACCCCTCGCCTTCGAGCTTCAGCCGCGTCAGCAGCTCGACGCCGTCGGCGACGCCGACATAATTTACCTTGCAGTCGCAGGTCTTTTCGAAGGCTTCGGCGACCTTGGCGCCCGGTCCCCATTCGGTGATGAAGCTCTCATAGGTGTAGATCGTCAGCGTTTTTTCCGCGGCCTCAGTGTTCGCCGAAAATGCGGCTGCAGCCAGAGTTGCGATGGCGAGCCGGCTAAGGATCTTGCGATGGCGTGAACTGGACATGATGGGCACCTCTCCCTGTGTTGATGTTGTACGGGAAAAGCGCGTATCGTTCCGATCGCTTCTAATCCCTCCGCCGGTACGAGCCGGATCAGGTTCCGCGGGTTGGCTCGAAGCCTCTCAGCCATGGGACCGCAAGCGGCCTCAGGCACCCCGTTAGAGCAGCCAAGATTTAGCTTCCGGCGGCGGCCAAGGCAAGCGGAGTTTCGGCCGAGCATTGGCCCCAGGCGCCGCCTGCGCTATCAAGGGTTTCCGGAAGCCGGAAAGCTCTGGATTACAAACAACGGCGGCGGGGTTTTGTTCGCCAAGCGAGGCCATTTCATGCCGGATATGCTCGTTCGCCTCTATGCCTTGCCCGAGGGCCGCGCTTCCCGGCTCGGTACCGACGTCACCATTCGCCGAGCCCTCGCGGCCGAACGCAGGACCGTCGTCGCCTGGATCGAGGAACGGTTCGGTTCCCTCTGGGCCGGCGAGGCGGAGGCGGCCCTTTCGTCGACGCCGACGCGGATCCATATCGCGCTCTGCAAGGGAGAACTTTCGGGCTTTGCCTGCCACGACGTCACGGCGCTCGGCTTCTTCGGTCCGACGGGCGTCGACGAAGCGAGGCGCGGCCGCGGCATAGGCGAGGCCCTGCTCTTCGAAAGTCTCTCCGCCATGCGCGCTGCCGGCTATGCCTATGCGATCATCGGCGGCGTTGGCCCGGCGGATTTTTATGCGCGGGCCGTCGGGGCGGTGGAAATTCCGGATTCGACGCCCGGCATCTATGCGGACATGCTTTCGCCGGACGAAACGGGAACCTGATCCGCGCACGTCGCGTTGGCCAAATGGCGGTGACGGGTTCCGAAAAGGCGTTCTGCCCTTTTCCTTGGGAGCCGCTTTGCGCTATGGGCTTCAGCCATGACCCGATCGACCTACACCATTCTTCTCGGCGGCGCGCTGACCCTCACGGCGCGGCTGGCGGCGCAGCTTTCCGGCAGCCGGTTCATCGCGGCCGACGGCGGCATGCGGCATGCGAAGACATTGGGCGTCGTGCCGGATCTCTGGGTCGGCGATTTCGACTCGACCGACGAAGCGCTGCTGGCGGACTTCGCCGAGGTCCCGCGGGAAAATTATCCGGCTGCCAAGAACGCCACCGATGGCGAACTCGCCGTCGAGGCCGCGATTGCGCGGGGCGCGACCGCGTTGATCTTCGCCGGGGCACTCGGCGGCACCCGCAGCGACCATGCCTTCCTGCATCTCTTGCAGCTCGCGGCGCTCGCGGAAGAGGGGCATGCCGCCTTCATGACCTCCGGCGAGGAGGAAGCCTACGCGCTGATGCCGGGCACCCATGAGATCGACCTGCCGAAGGGCAGCCTGTTCTCGGTCCTCGGCTTCACCGCGCTTTCCGGCCTGTCGATCGGAAATGCCCGCTATCCGCTCGACGACTTCGCGCTGCCCTTCGGCTCCTCCCGGACGATTTCCAATGTCGCGGAAGGTCCGGTTCGCTTTTCCCTGAAATCCGGCCGGGCGGTGGTTCTCGCACGGCCCTATGATCTTTCCGGAGCCTGACGCCTTGGCGCCCCCCATCCTGAAGCTTGACGATATCTTCCTGACCTTCGGCGGCACGCCGCTTCTCGCCGGCGCCAACCTGCAGGTGGAGCCCGGCGACCGCATCTGCCTCGTCGGCCGCAACGGCTCCGGCAAGTCGACGCTGATGAAGATCGCCGCGGGCCTTGCCGAGCCGCAGTCCGGCGAGATCTTCCGGCATCCCTCGGTGACGATCCGCTATCTTCACCAGGCCCCGGATTTTGACGGCTACGATACGGTGCAGGCCTATGCCGATGCGGGTCTCGGACCCGGCGACGACCACTACCGCGTCACCTACCTGCTGCAGCATCTGGGCCTGACCGGCGAGGAGGATCCGAAGCGGCTTTCCGGCGGCGAGGCGCGGCGCGCCGCACTCGCCCGCGTTCTGGCGCCGGAGCCGGATATCCTGCTTCTCGACGAGCCGACCAACCATCTCGACCTGCCGACCATCGAGTGGCTGGAAGACGAGCTGACCCGCAGCCGCTCGGCCCTCGTGCTGATCTCGCACGACCGGCGTTTTCTCGAGCAGGTCTCGACGGCCACCGTTTGGCTCGATCGCGGCCAGTCGCGCCGGCTCGACCGGGGCTTTGCCCATTTCGAGGCCTGGCGCGACGAGGTGCTGGAGGCGGAAGAACTCGAACAGCACAAGCTCGGCAAGGCGATCGAGCGCGAGGAGCACTGGCTGCGCTACGGCGTCACGGCGCGGCGCAAGCGCAACATGCGCCGGCTCGGCGAGTTGCAGGACATGCGGGCCCGCTATCGCGGCCACAAGGGGCCGCAGGGCACGATCCAGGCAACCGTCGCCGATGCCAGGGAATCCGGCAAGCTGGTCATCGAGGCGGAAAAGATCACCAATGCCTATGGCGATCGGACGATCGTCGCGCCCTTCTCGATCCGCGTCCATCGCGGCGACCGGATTGGCCTCGTCGGCCCGAACGGCGCCGGCAAGACGACGCTGCTCAAGCTCTTGACCGGGCAGCTCGCGCCGGATTCGGGGACGGTGAAGCTCGGCACAAACCTTGAGATCGCCACGCTCGACCAGAAGCGCGAGGATCTGAACCTCGACGAGACGCTGGCGCTTTACTTGACCGACGGGCGGGGCGAGACGCTTCTCGTCAACGGCGAACAGCGCCACGTCACCGGCTACATGAAGGAATTCCTCTTCCAGCCGGAGCAGGCGCGCACGCCGATCAGCGAGCTTTCCGGCGGCGAGCGGGCCCGGCTGATCCTTGCCCGCATCCTGGCGCGGCCCACCAACCTGCTGATCCTCGACGAGCCGACCAACGATCTCGACATCGAGACGCTCGACCTCTTGCAGGAGATCGTCGCCGGCTTTGCCGGAACGGTCATCCTCGTCAGCCACGACCGCGATTTTCTTGACCGCACCGTGACCTCGACCATCGCGCCGGCCAATCCGGAAGCCCCGGACGGCCGCTGGATCGAATATGCTGGCGGCTATTCCGACATGATGGCACAGCGCCGCGGCGCGATCGAGGAGCGACGCAAGGCCGAAAAGTCCGAGCGGGCCAAAACGAGCGATGCGCCCGGCGAAGCAGCCGAGCCGCAGAAGGCCAAGGGCAAACTCTCCTACAAGCAGAAATTCGCATTGGAGACCTTGCCGAAGGAGATCGCCAAGGCCGAGGCCGAGATCGCCAAGCGCGAAGAGAAGATGCACGATCCCGCTCTCTTTTCCCGCGATCCCAACGGTTTCGCCAAACTGGCCGCCGAACTCGAAAAGCTGAAAGAGGGTCTGGCGCGCATGGAGGAGGAGTGGCTGGAGCTCGAAATGCTGCGCGAGGAGCTCGAGGGCTGAGGCATCCAGCTCGTGTTGAACGCTTCACCGGAATATGATAAGGAAACCTTATTATTTTCCCTGTGAACGATCCAGATGCCCAGAAAACTCGAATCCGACACGATCGGATTGCTGCTCACCGATGTCTCGCGGCTGCTGCGCGGTGCCTTCGACCGCAAGGTCAATGCGATGGCGCTCGGAATCACACCGGGCGAGGCGCGCACGCTGATGCAGGTGGCCATGACGGAGGGCATCAAGCAGGCGGAAATCGCCACCCGTATGGGGATCGAGCCGATGACGCTTTCGGCCTATCTCGATCGCCTCGAGGCGCTCGGGCTCGTGGCGCGTCTGCCCGACCCGGCCGACCGCCGCGCCAAGAATGTCGTCATCACCGACAAGGCCGATCCGCTGCTTTCCGAGCTGATCGTTGGGCTTCGCGAGATGATGAACGCCTACACCGACGGCCTTGGCGACGAGGGACGGGAGCTGCTGCGCGCCAATCTTCGCATCCTGCGCGACAACCTTCGCCGCCTCGACCCTTGTCTCGCCGGCAAGGAGAAGGGGGCGGCGGAATGACGTTGCGGATGAGCGAACGGCGCACGAGCATCATCGGCGCCTTCCTGGTGGCGCTCGGGCCCGTCTCCATGGCGCTCTATACGCCGGCAATGCCGGAGCTCGTTCGCGCCTTTGCCTCGAGCGAAGCGGCGATCAAGATGACGCTGTCGCTCTATTTCGGCGGCTTCGCCTTCGCCCAGCTCGTTTCCGGCACGCTCTCCGACGTCATCGGCCGGCGCCCGGCGACGCTGATCTTCATGGCGATCTATCTCGCCGGCAGCCTGATGGCCGCCTTTGCCCCATCGGTCGCGGTGCTGCTGGCCGGCCGGCTCGTGCAGGGGATCGGCGCCTCGGTCGGCATGACGGTGGCGCGCGCCATCGTCCGCGACCAGTTCACCGGCACCACGGCCGCCCGCATCATGAACATGATCGGCATGATGCTGGCGCTAGGACCGGCGGTCTCGCCGACGCTCGGCGGCATCGCCCTCGGCCTTTTCGGCTGGCAGTCGATCTTCTTCCTGATGGTCGGCTTCGCGGCGATGGCCTGTTTCACCGTACAGTTCTTCATGGCCGAGACGGTGACGCCGGACCGCGGCAAGGGGCACCTCAAGCCCATCCTTGCCGCCTATCGCGAGTTGCTGTCGGACAGCCGCTTCGTCTCGTCGACGCTGGTGATCGCCGGGGCGGTCGGCGCGCTCTATGCCTGGGCGACCATGCTACCCTTCGTGCTGATCAGCGAAGTCGGGCTGACGCCGACGGAATTCGGTGTCGGCATGCTGATGCAGTCCGGCCTGTTCTTTTCCGGCACGGTGACCGTGCGGCTCTTGATGCGGCGCTTTACGCCGCAGGCGCTGGTGCCGGCCGGATTGAATTTCATCGGCATGGCGAGCCTCATTCTTGCCTTCACCATGCATGCGCTGAGCCCGAGCTTTCTCGCGGTGATGGTCCCGATCGGCCTCTATGCTTTCGGCATCGCCTTCGTCATGCCCTACATGATGACCGCGGCGATGGCGCCCTTCCCGCATATCGCCGGCACCGCATCGGCGATGATGGGCTTCATCCAGATGGGCTCCGGTCTCCTCGGCGGCGCGTTGGCGGCCCTGGTCGGCGCCCCGGCGCTGGCGCTCGGAACGATCATCCCGGGGTTCGGCGTCATTTCCATAGCAAGCTATGTGTGGTATTGCCGGACCGTCCGGCTGCGCCCCTTGACGGTGCCGGCCTCCTCCGAGGAGGCGTTGCGGGAGGCGGCAGAATAGCCGCAACGAAAAGCCGCGGCAGATCGCTCCGCCGCGGCTTCCATCTGAAAAGGCGACCTTTAACGGTTGCGCGCGGCAAGCGTGCGCAGGCGCAGCGCGTTGAGCTTGATAAAGCCGGCGGCATCCTTCTGGTCGTAGGCGCCCTGGTCGTCCTCGAAGGTGACCAGCTTGTCGGAATAGAGCGACTTGTCGCTCTCGCGGCCGATGACCATGACGTTGCCCTTATAGAGCTTCAGCGTCACTTCGCCTTCGACATGTTCCTGGCTCCTGTCGATCGCCGCCTGCAGCATTTCGCGCTCCGGCGAGAACCAGAAGCCGTAATAGATGAGCTCCGCATATCGCGGCATCAGCTCGTCCTTGAGGTGCGCGGCGCCGCGGTCGAGCGTGATGCTCTCGATGGCGCGGTGGGCGGCGAGCAGGATCGTGCCGCCGGGGGTCTCGTAGACGCCGCGCGACTTCATGCCGACGAAGCGGTTCTCGACGAGGTCGAGGCGGCCGATGCCGTTGTCGCGGCCGTAGTCGTTGAGCTTGGCGAGCAGCGTCGCCGGCGACAGACGCACGCCGTTGATCGAAACCGCGTCACCGCGCTCGAAGCCGATCTTGATGACGGTCGCCTGATCCGGCGCGGCCTCCGGAGAGATCGTGCGCATATGCACATATTCCGGCGCCTCCTGGGCCGGGTCCTCCAAGACCTTGCCTTCCGACGAGGAGTGCAAGAGGTTGGCGTCGACGGAGAAGGGCGCCTCGCCCTTCTTGTCCTTGGCGACCGGGATCTGGTGCTTCTCGGCGAATTCGAGCAGGTCGGTGCGGCTCTTGAACGACCAGTCGCGCCACGGGGCGATGATCTTGATATCCGGATTCAGAGCATAGGCCGAGAGTTCGAAGCGCACCTGGTCGTTGCCCTTGCCGGTTGCGCCATGGGCGATCGCGTCGGCTCCGGTCTTCCGGGCGATGTCGATCAGGTGCTTGGAAATCAGCGGGCGGGCGATCGAGGTGCCGAGCAGGTAGACGCCTTCATAGACCGCATTGGCACGGAACATCGGGAAGACGAAGTCACGCACGAATTCCTCGCGGACGTCCTCGATGTAGATCTCCTTGATGCCGAGCATCTCGGCCTTCTTGCGGGCCGGCTCCAGCTCCTCGCCCTGGCCGAGGTCGGCGGTGAAGGTCACCACTTCGGCGCCCAGCTCCGTCTGCAGCCACTTGAGGATGATCGAGGTGTCGAGACCGCCGGAATAGGCGAGAACGACCTTCTTCACGTCTTTGTGCGATGCCATGATGTCTGTCCGTGCTTTTCGGGGCGGCGAAGCCGCCGTGCAAAATCTGCGGCACTTTAGCCAGAACTTGAAGCGATACAAGCGGAACCAGCGTCGTATGCATGAATCGGCTGGCAAAAGCGCGTGCCCGGCGGTATCACCAAGGATCACCGACCGGGAAAACGCCATGGAATTCGTCCCCAGCCTGCCGACACTCCTCGCCTTTGCCGCCGCCAGCCTGCTGCTCGCCGCGACACCGGGCCCCGACATGACCCTCTCCATCAGCCGGGCGCTGGCGCAGGGCAAGAAGGCGGCCCTCTTCGTCGTGGTCGGCACCGGGCTTGGCATCGTCGTCCACACGCTGCTCGTCGCCTTCGGCATCTCGGCGTTGATCACCGCCTCGCCGACAGCCTTCCTGGTCCTGAAGACCGGCGGTGCCGCCTATCTTCTGTGGCTGGCGATCCAGGCGATCCGCTACGGGTCGAGCCTGTCGGTGACGAAAGTCGCCGAGGCGAAGGGCTCGGCCCTGTCGAATATCGCCACCGGCTTCTCGGTGAACATCCTCAACCCTAAGGTGGTGATCTTCTTCATGACCTTCCTGCCGCAATTCGTCAGCGCCGACGATCCGGCGGTGACCGGCAAGCTGCTGTTCCTCGGCTTCTTCTTCATCGCCATCGGCATGCCGGTCAACGCGCTGGTGGTGCTCGCCGCCGACTGGCTGGCGGCATGGCTGCAGCGCAACAGGCGGGCGATGCGGGCGATCGACTACAGCTTCGCCGGGGTCTTTTCGGTGTTTGCGGTGAAGATCTTTCTGACCCAGTCGCGGTAACGCGAGTCCGAGCGGCGTTTGCCCCTCATCTGCCTGCCGGCATCTTCTCCCCGCAGGCGGGGAGAAGAGACGAGTGGGACGCTCCCCGTTCTCTCATCTTTATGACAGCAGGCCGTACTTCAAGGCGCATATTGGAGCGCTGTCATTGCGGTATGCCGCTTCTCCCCGCAGGCGGGGAGAAGGTCGCGGCAGCGGGATGAGGGGCAGAAACCCCCTCAATCCTCGCCGTGATTGGCGATCATCATCGCCTCGAAGGCGAGGCGGTCGACCTTGCGCATGCGTTCCGATTCCGACTTGAGCTGGCCGCAGGCGGCCAGGATGTCGCGGCCGCGCGGGGTGCGGATCGGCGAGGCGTAGCCGGCCTGGTTGATGAAATCGGCAAAGGCCTCGATCTGCTCCCAGTCCGAACACTGGTAGTTCGTGCCGGGCCAGGGATTGAAGGGGATCAGGTTGATCTTCGCCGGAATGCCCTTCAACAGCTTCACCAGTTCCTTGGCGTCTTGCAGGCTGTCGTTGACGTCCTTCAGCATCACATATTCGAAGGTGATGCGGCGGGCGTTGGAAAGGCCCGGATAGGCGCGGCAGGCCTCCATCAATTCCTTCAGCGGGTATTTCTTGTTGATCGGCACCAGCATGTCGCGCAGCTCGTCATTCACCGCATGCAGGGAGATCGCCAGCATGACGCCGATCTCCTCGCCGGTGCGGTAGATCTCCGGAACGATCCCCGAGGTCGAGAGCGTGATGCGCCGCTTCGACAGCGACAGGCCGTCGCCGTCCGAGGCGATCAGCAGCGCCGTTTTGACGTTGTCGAAATTGTAGAGCGGCTCGCCCATGCCCATCATGACGATATTGGTGATCTTGCGGCCCTCGGCCGGCACGATCGCCCCCTGCGGCGTGTCGCGCTCGGGGAAGTCGCCAAGCCGGTCGCGGGCGAGCAGAAGCTGCGCGAGGATCTCCTCGGCCGTCAGGTTGCGCACCAGCTTCTGCGTGCCGGTGTGGCAGAAGGAACAGGTGAGCGTGCAGCCGACTTGGCTCGAGATGCAGAGCGTGCCGCGGCCTTCCTCCGGGATATAGACGGTCTCGATCTCGACCGGCCGGCCGGCGCCGCGCGGCGGGAAACGCAGCAGCCACTTGCGGGTGCCGTCGCCCGAAACCTGCTCCTCGACGATCTCCGGCCGGGCCACGGTGAAATGCTCCTTGAGCATCTCGCGCATGTCCTTCGATACGTTCGACATCTGGTCGAAGTCCGAGACGCCGCGGACATAGAGCCAGTGCCAGAGCTGGCTGACGCGCATCTTGACCTGCCGCTCAGGCACGCCCTTTTCGACCAGGAGCTTGGCCATGTCCTCGCGCAACAGGCCGATCAGCGACGGCTTTTCCGTTTGCGGCTGAGGCCGCACCTGCGGCGCCTTGACGATGTCCGCCCTGTTCAAGATCTCAGTGGCTGGCATGCTCGTGGTCCTGTCATGGAGCGGGGCCTGTCCGGAGTGCGTCTCCGGATCATCTTCCGATGCTCGAATTGAAGTATGGGCGAGCCTCGGTGCGCGCTCGAAGGGGCGCAGGGCTCTGAATTGCCGGCGCTTTAGCATTCTTTCGGCGGCGAGTCACCATGAGCGCGTCACCGGAAAGCAAAAAGGCCGGCGCAGCGGCCGGCCTTGGCGATCGACAAGCACTATCGCGGCTTACTTGCAGGCCTCGATCTGCTTCAGGGCAGCCGAGATGCCGGAGAGCGAATAGGAGTAGGACGTTGCCGTCCCCTTGCGGGACTTCGCGTTGACCGACATGTCCTTGCCGGACTTCATGGCGGCGACCAGCGCCGGCTCTTCCGCGGCATTTTCCACCCAGGCCGAGTTGCCTTTGGTGAACATCACGAAGGTGCGTCCGTCGATAACGACATTGACCTTGGAGTTGTCCTGCAGCTGATACCCCATCATCGCCTGCGGTTCATAGCTGATGTTCTGCCCCGGGCGCTGCGAGACGAGGAAGAAGATGTCGCCGTGGTCGACACCGGCAGGAGTCTTCTCCTTGGGGATGGAGAGAACGTAGCAGACCTTGCCGCCGCCGGACTGGTAGGAGTAGGCGCCCCAGGCGTTGAACTGCTGGATTCGCGTCGGCGATTGCGCGGAAGCTGCGCCGGCTGCCGCCAGTACGAGTGCGATTGCAGTTGCGATCTTTCTTGCAAACATGTGTTCCTGCCGATTTTCTAGCTTGCGGTTGCCCGAACCAGGCTTTCACGGGCACTGCATAGACACGATTTGAATATATTTTGACTTAATTCAGGTTACCAATCCGTCAACGAACGCCGCAATGGCGTCGCCTGCTCCCCGGGAGGCGGACCGATCGTAGCCCGTACAGCATTGGCCATTCTGGGGCATTGCGGTTCTTTCGTGCGGACCTGCCGGTTCGGTCGAACGTCGGTACTGGAGGACCTGCCCGGTGGTTATCCTGTCTCAAATCTCGTCGGACGCGCCGTCCTGCTGCCTTTTCTGCTCGCAGCGGTCACGTTTCCGGAATCTATGTCACAAAGAATCGGGCAAGAGTTTGTCGTTGCGGGCGGCGATGCGGCGATGCTCGCCGTCGCTATTCGCCGGGGCGATCGCCAATGGTCTCGTCGGCCCTGCGATAGTGCGTTTCCTTGATCTGGCCGCTGATCGCCGCAAAGGCCGCAGTCAGCACGGCGACGTCGTCGGAGAAGCCGACGGCGGCGAGCACGTCGGGCACGAAATCGAGCGGCAGGACGAAATAGGCGAGTGCGGCGAGCAAAATGCCGCGGGTGCGCGTCGGCGTCTGCGGGTCCACCGCGCAATAATAGGCGGCGACGAGGTCGCGGCTGAAGGGGACCTGGCGCACGGCCCGGCGGAAGGTCGGCCAGAAGCTGCGGCGCACCTTGCGCTCGCGGCGCTCCTGTTCGGATTCCTCGCCGGGAAGAAGGATCTCACCGATCTTGATATCGTCCATCGCGTCCGTTCCGCCTTTCGCCGAAGCTCGATATGGGATGGGCGGGGTGCTATTTCAAATGGCGCTACTTCAAATGGCCTATTTCAAATGGTCTGGCATCCGGCCGGCGGCCGCCTGATCCATTTTCGCCGCCAGCTTGAAGTCGAGCTCCGTCAGCCCGCTGGCATCGTGCGTCGACAGCGTCACATCCACCTTGTTGTAGACATTGAACCATTCCGGGTGATGGTTGAGCTTCTCCGCCGCAAGGGCGCATTGCGTCATAAAGCTGAAGGCTTCGGCGAAATTGCGGAAGCGGAACGCCTTCCAGATCGAGGCGCCGTCCTCGGCGAGAACCCAGCCTTCCATCCTGTGCAGCTGTTCGGCGATGGCTTCGGCATCGAGCTTTTCGGGCCTCATGCGGTTTTCTCCCTGGCCAATTCGGTCTAACCATGCCGCGATGGACGAGCGGTCGCGCTCCCTGAATGCAGGTCGCCTATATGCCAATGGATACCATGAAACCCGTCAGAATTCTCTTCGTTTGTCTCGGCAATATCTGCCGGTCCCCTCTGGCCGAGGGGGTGATGCGCGAGCTGGCAAGCCGCGCCGGTTGTGGCGACGTGGTCTCGGTCGATTCCGCCGGCATCGGCGCATGGCATATCGGCCATCCGCCCGACCGGCGCTCGATCGCGGTCGCCAAGGCCCACGGCATCGACATCACGGATTTGCGCGGCCGCCAGATCGACGCGGCGGATTTTGTCCGTTTCGACCTCATCCTCTGCATGGACCGCCACAACGCCAGCGAGCTGTCGAGTTTCGCCTCGCCGGAAACGGCCCACAAGGTGCATCTCTTCATGAAATTCGCCACGGGCCGGAACGACGACGTTCCGGATCCCTACTACGAGCCGGCAGATGCCTTCGAGGCGCTTTACCAGACGTTGGAGGCCGGTTGCTCCTCGCTGCTTGCGAAGCTTGAGGGCCCTTCGTAAAGCGGGAACACCTCTTCCGTCAGATAGGGCCCGCCGCCGACCGAGTCGCGTGAGGACAGCAGGACGAAGCGCGGAACGATAAAGGGCGCGGTCATGAAATTGCCGCGCCCCGATAGATATTCGACAACATCGTCGACACGTGAGGCGCGTAGTCGCGCCAGCGTCACGTGCGGCGTGAACTTTCGCGGGTCCGGCGGCAGGCCGAGACGCTGGCAGATGCGCTCGATTTCCGCCTGCAGCGCGAACATGTCCGGATTGTTGCTGACGCCGGCCCAGACCGAATGCGGTTTTTTGGAGCCGAAGGCGCCGGTGCCGGTCAGTTGAAGCTGGAATTCGGGCCGTTCGATGCGGTCGAGCCCGTCGATGATCTCATTGGCGGTGCGCCAGTCGACGTCGCCGATGAAACGCAGGGTGATGTGGTAGTTCTCCACATCGATCCATCGAGCTCCGGGAAGACCTCCGCGCAGCAGTGAAAGGCTCATTGCTGCATTGCGCGGAATTTCGAGGGCGGTGAATAGTCTCGGCATGGCGAGCTCCCCGAATCTCTTGCAGATGTCTTAGCGAATCACGCATCGACTCTGCACGCAACAGTTATTTGGCGGGTTCAGATATTAACGCCTGCTTAATTTGTGGATGTTGTGTCACTCTCCTTTCTGAAGCGACCGGACGAATTGCTCGGCCGTCGGAAGAAAGCGCTCCACCATTATGGCGATACCATCGCCGTTCGGATGCATGCCGTCTTCGAGTTGCAGCCCCGCCTTGGTCACGACGCCGTCGAGGAAGAAAGGGTAAAAGGCGAGGTTGTGTTCCCTCGCAAGGCCGGAATAAATCGAATTGAACCGGGCCGCGTAGTCGGCGCCCATGTTCGGCGGCGCCATCATGCCGGCCAGCAGCACGGCGACACCGCGCTCCTTGAGCCGCAGGATCATCGCCTCCAGGTTCTTGGCGGTTTCTTCGGGCGGGATGCCGCGCAGCGCGTCATTGGCGCCGAGCTCGAGAATCACGCCTTTCGTCCCGCCCGGTACCGACCAGTCTATGCGGGCAAGTCCGCTGGACGTCGTATCGCCCGAAACCCCCGCATTGGCGATGGTGACATCAAAACCCTTGTCCTTGAGCGCCTTTTCGAGCCGGGCGGGAAAGGCATCCCCCGGCGGAAGCTGATAGCCGGCCATCAGGCTGTCGCCGAAGCCGACGAGACTCACGCTTTCGGCACGGGCCGGCGCCGATAACACGATTGTCATTGCCAGGCAGAAGAAAAAGGGCAGAAAATCTTTTAATCGCATAAGTTCGTTCCTAAATCGGCGGGCAATCTTTTCGTCATTCCACTGTCTTTCATATAGGGTCGTTCCGCGTGGCAAAAACCATCATCGAACTGAAAAATGCGGACCTGACCCTCGGAGAGGCGGCGGCCTCGGTGCATGTGCTGAAGGGCGTGAGCCTGACCGTCGATGCCGGCGAATCCGTCGGCATCGTTGGGCCGTCCGGTTCGGGAAAATCGACGCTGCTGATGGTCATGGCCGGCCTGGAGCAGCTCGATGGCGGCGAGATCGTCATCGACGGCACGGCGCTGCACCGCATGAGCGAGGACGAGATCGCCGATTTCCGCGGCCGCAATATCGGCATCGTCTTCCAGTCCTTCCACCTCATCCCCAACATGACGGCGCTCGAAAATGTCGCGGTGCCGCTCGAGCTTGCCAATGTCCGCGACGCCTTCGACATCGCTCGCCGGGAGCTTGTCGCCGTCGGGCTCGGCGAACGGCTGACGCACTATCCGGGGCAGCTTTCCGGTGGCGAGCAGCAGCGCGTGGCGATCGCCAGGGCGCTGGCGCCGTCGCCGAAACTGTTGATCGCCGACGAGCCGACCGGCAATCTCGACGCCGAGACGGGCCGGCAGATCGCCGACCTGCTCTTTGCCGAGCAGCGCGAGCGCGGCATGACGCTCATTCTCGTCACCCATGACGCGGCACTCGCCGGGCGCTGCACAAGGCAGGTGCGGGTGCGCTCCGGCGAGATCGTCTCGGGCGCCGAGGCCGCGCCTCTCACCGAGCCGACCCGCCAGGAGGCCGCATCGGCATGAGCGCGGCGACCGTCATCCGCAGGCTACGACCGCTTCTTGCCCTTCGCCTGGCGCTGCGGGAAATGCGCGGCGGTCTCAAGGGTTTCTACATCTTTCTCGCCTGCATCGCGCTCGGCACCGCGGCGATCGCCGGCGTCAATTCGCTGTCGCAGTCGATCAGCGCGACGATCGCCTCGCGGGGTCAGGAGATCCTTGCCGGCGACATCCGCTTCGAGCTCAACAACCGCGTCGCGACCTCCGAGGAGCGTGCCTTCCTCGACGGGCTCGGCGATGTCTCGGCGTCCGCCGGGCTGCGCTCCATGGCGCGCCTTCCGGACGGATCGAACCAGGCGCTGGTGGAACTGAAGGCGGTCGACAGCGCCTATCCGCTCTATGGCGTGCTCGAAAGCGAGCCGGCAAAACCGCTCTCCGACCTGCTGTCGAAACAGGGTGACGTGTACGGCGCCGTCGCCGCGCCGCTGCTCCTCGATCGGCTCGGCATCGCCCCGGGTACGGAGGTCCTCATCGGCAACGCCCGGATCCGGATCATTGCCACGCTCGTCCGAGAGCCCGATGCGCTCTCCGACGGTTTCGGCTTCGCGCCGCGGCTGATGGTGTCGGCCGATGCGCTCGCCGCTTCCGGCCTGGTGCAGACCGGCAGCCTCGTCGAGCACAGCTACAAGCTCAAGCTCGCCGACCCGTCGCGCGTCGCCTCCGTGCGGACCGAGGCGCAGTCCCGCTTCCCGGCGGCCGGCTGGTCGATCCGCACCAGCAGCAACGCCGCCCCGTCGCTCGACGCCAACATCACCCGCTTCTCGCAGTTCCTGACACTCGTCGGGCTGACGGCTCTGATCGTCGGCGGCGTCGGCGTCGGCAATGCGGTGCGCTCCTATCTCGACGGCAAGCGCGGCGTCATCGCCACCTTCAAGTGCCTCGGCGCGCCGGCTTCGCTGGTGGCAACGATCTACCTCGCGCAGATCCTGATGATCGCGTCGATCGGCATCGCCGTCGGCCTCGTCATCGGCGCCTTGATCCCGTTCGTGGCGGCCCAGTTCCTGGCCGATGTCCTGCCGGTTTCGACCGCCTTCGAGCTCTATCCCTCGGCACTCGGCCTTGCGGCGCTCTTCGGTTTCCTGACGGCGCTTGCCTTTGCGGTGCTGCCGCTCGGCCGGGCCCGCCGCATCCCGGCCACGGCGCTTTTCCGCCAGCAGGGTTTCGAGCCGAGCGGTTTTCCCGCCTGGCCTTATCTCGCGGGCGCGCTCATCTGCCTGGCAGTGCTCGCCGGTCTCGCCGTCTGGACGGCCTATGACCGCTACATCTCGCTGATCTTCCTCGGCGCGATCGCCTTCGCCTTCGTCGTCCTGCGCGCCGTGGCATTCCTGATCGGCTGGCTGGCGCGGCGCAGCCCGCACGTCCACTCGCCGGCCCTCCGGCTGGCGATCGGCAACATCCACCGCCCCGGTGCTCTGACGCCGTCGGTGGTCCTGTCGCTCGGGCTGGGCCTGGCGCTTCTGGTCACGCTGGCGCTGATCGACGGCAATCTGCGGCGCGAACTGACCGGCGACATGGCCGAGCGCGCGCCCAACTTCTTCTTCGTCGATATCCAGGGTCACGAGATCGACGGCTTCCGGTCGCTGCTCGGCGACGCCATGCCGAAGGGCAAGGTCATCGAGGTGCCGATGCTGCGCGGTCGCATCGTCGCGCTGAACGGTCAGGACGTGAACAGCCGCACCGTGCCGCCCGGCGGGCAATGGGTGCTTCGCGGCGACCGCGGCATTACCTATGCGAAGAACAAGCCCGAGAATTCGACGCTCACCGAGGGCGCCTGGTGGCCGGCGAATTACAGCGGCGAGCCGCTTGTCTCCTTCTCGGCGGAGGAAGCCGGCGAGCTTGGCCTGAAGCTCGGCGACACGGTCACGGTCAACGTGCTCGGCCGCAATGTCACCGCCCGGATCGCCAATTTCCGCAATGTCGAGTGGGAATCGCTGTCGATCAATTTCGTCATGGTGTTCTCGCCGAACACTTTCGCCGGGGCGCCGCATGCGTGGCTCGCGACGATCATCGATCCGGATGCGACGGCGGCCGAGGAGGCGGCGGTGTTGAAGTCCGTCACCAATGCCTATCCGACGATCACCAGCGTCCGCGTCAAGGACGCGCTCGATATCGTCAATTCGCTGCTTGGCCAGCTCGCGACGGCAATCCGCGCCGCCGCCGCCGTGGCGCTGGTCGCATCGGTGCTCGTTCTCGCCGGGGCGCTCGCCGCCGGAAACCGGGCGCGCATCCACGACGCGGTGGTGCTGAAGACCCTCGGGGCGACGCGGGGAACGCTGATCCGCGCCTTCAGCTACGAATACTTCATTCTCGGCCTGGCCACCGCCGTTTTCGCGCTGCTGGCCGGCGGTGTTGCCGCCTGGTTCGTCGTCAGCCGGATCATGACGCTGCCCTCGAGCTTTCTGCCGGACGTGGCCGTCGCGACGATCGCCGTCGCCCTCGTCGTGACCGTCGGCATCGGTCTTGCCGGAACCTGGCGCATTCTCGGGCAGAAGGCCGCTCCGGTCCTGCGCGAGCTGTAGCGGTGGCGATTAACCGTAAATCACCCTTGTTTGATCGCTCAAACGCCCGGATTCGCGCGAATCCGAAGGGGCCAGGTCTTGTGCAGCGCGGTTTTCAACATCATATTTGTCCACAGGCATGCTGGAGCCCCGCAGCGGCGCCTGGGCGTGCGCTGGCACAGACACCTGCCGCCCGACACCGTAGTTCCAATCGGGGCTTAAAGAGGAAACAATGGCTGATCTGAGAAACTACCAAACCCGAATGTCGCCCGCCGGCGCTCAGGCGGGTGCCGTGATCGATGAAGGCCTTCGCGCTTACATGCTGAAGGTATACAACCTGATGGCCCTGGGGCTGGCGATCACCGGCGTGGCAGCTTACGGAACCTATGCGCTTGCCGTCTCCAATCCGGCATTCGCCCAGCTCATCTACGCCTCGCCGCTGAAGTGGGTCGTGATGCTGGCACCTCTGGCGCTGGTGTTCTTCATGAGCTTCCGCATCAACTCCATGAGCGTTTCCGCCGCCCAGACGACGTTCTGGATCTACGCCGCGCTGATGGGCCTTTCGTTGTCCTCGATCTTCCTGGTCTTCACCGGGCAGAGCATCGTGCAGACGTTCTTCGTGACGGCCGCCTCGTTCGGGGCGCTCTCGCTTTACGGCTACACGACGAAGAAGGATCTGTCGGGCTTCGGCACGTTCCTGATCATGGGCCTGTTCGGCCTGATCATCGCGTCGATCGTCAACATCTTCCTTGCCTCTTCGGCGCTTAGCTTCGCGATCTCCGTCATTGGTGTCCTGGTCTTCGCCGGCCTGACCGCCTACGACACGCAGAAGATCAAGGAAATGTACTTCGAGGCCGATGATGTCGCCGTTGCCGGCCGCAAGGCCATCATGGGCGCGCTGACGCTCTACCTCGACTTCATCAACCTGTTCATGTTCCTGCTGCAGTTCATGGGCAACAAGAACGAGTAGTCGGGACCGAATTGACGAAGAAGGCGGCTTCGGCCGCCTTTTTTGTTGCGGCGAATCTTGATCGATCGCGTTGCTTCATGCGAAGGCTGTGGCAATCGCAACGACGAAACCTGCCATGACTTTCACGCTTCGCGACGCCGTCGCCGCCGACCTTCCCGCAATCACCGAGATCTACCGCGAATCCGTCCTGAACGGGGTCGCCACCTATGAGCTGACGCCGCCTTCCGAGGCGGAGATGGCGCTGCGCTTCTCGACCATCACCGGCAGCGGCTATCCCTATGTCGCCGCCGTGGATGAGCGGGGAATCGTGCTCGGCTACGCCTATGCCTTCGCATTCCGCACCCGTGCCGCCTATCGGTTCCTGGTGGAGGATTCGATCTATCTGGCGCCGGAAGCGCGCGGCCGAGGCATCGGCAGGGCGCTGCTCGAGGAACTCGTCAGGCGATCCACGGCGCTCGGCTTCCGCCAGATGGTGGCGGTGATCGGCGGCGCCCATCCGGCCTCGATCGCGGTTCATCGCGCCGTCGGCTTTGCGCACCAGGGGACGATGAAGGCAACCGGCTTCAAGCATGGGCGCTGGCTCGACACCGCGATCATGCAGCTTCCGCTCGGCGAGGGAACGGACACCCTGCCTCCCGAGGGCGTTTATCCGGATACGCTCTATCGCAGTTGAGTGGGTGGTCCGGTTCGCTGCCCCTCATCCGCCTACCGGCACCTTCTCCCCGCATGCGGGGAGAAGGTGCCGGTAGGCGGATGAGGGGCAGAACGGGCAAACAGCGCCGCCGCAGAAACTTAACTCAAGTTTCGACGAGCTTCAGCACCTTGTCGAAGACCTTGAGGACCTGTGTCAGCTCGTGGCCGCGCTTCAGGATCGTGCCGTGGGCGTTGAGCACGCTGTAGGCGCCCTGCTTGGCGGCGAGCTTCGGGTTCTTCTCGATGCGGTAGAGGGGGACCTCCCCGGCGCGCTTGAACACCGAGAATACGGCGCGGTCCCGCATATGGTCGATCGCATAGTCGCGCCATTCGCCCTCGCCGACCATGCGGCCGTAGAGCCTCAGAATCATGTCCAGTTCGCGCCGATGGAAGGTTATAGGCGGGGGATTTTTGGCTTGCTTGTATTCGTGAAAATCGACGACCACGTTGGTGGTCTGGCCCTGGTGATGCGCTTCGCCCTCCGGCAAATCCGATTGATCGGTCATCGGCATTTCGGCCTTCTGATGTGACAGGACGATGACAGTGTGCCTGACGGGAGACGAAAAGCAAGCCGGAAGCTGTTGGTAAGGCGGGCAATTCTTGCCCTTGCCGCAATTCAGTCAAATCGCCGCCCCAATTCACCGCAAAACTCCGACCGCTGCCGGACAGAGTCGTTGCCACCGTATGTCCGGACAGGTTGTCATGCTGCGGGAGGTTTCCAAACGCGGTCATGGCCGGTTCGGTCCGGTAACTTCGAACCCTCAGCCCCAGCCCCTCGATGCTGCCGGGCCGAACCATTCCTCTAGCCAATCGCCAGGGCGTCTTTCCCACCCGTATCGTCTAAAGCTTGCCCTGCGGGCCGGCGAGCAGGGTTGCGGCGCCGATGATCGGGCCCGGCGTTTCCGCATCCTTCATCGACTGCAGCAGGATGGCACAGCCGCTGTTGCCGCGCCCCTCGATCAGCACCGAGGCGGGCAGCGTGAACTGGGCGGGCTGGCCGTCCCACATGCCGATGGTCTGGATATCCTTGACCGCGTGCCAGTAGGCGATCTCCTTGCCTTTGTTTTCGCCTCTTTCGACTTTGACCTCCCGGGCCCGGTCGAAATAGACGACGACGACATTCGCCTTGCCCTCGCCGGCGCCGACCCTGATGGAAATTTCCTCGCCACCCATCGAGGCATCGACCGGCACGGCGAGGCCGCCGCCGCTGGCGCTCATCGTCGTCAGACGGGTCTTGATCGCCTGCAGGTCGGAGCCATTCATGTGGTCACGGCCGTTCAGGACCACCTGGGGCGTGTAGACGCCGCTTCGGCCAAGCATCCGGGCATAGGCGTATTGCCGCTCGGTGTTCTCCTTGGTGGCGAGCGTGTCGGTCCAGCCGAGATAGTTCCAGTAGTCGACGTGATAGGCGAGCGCCACGACGTCGCCGTCGTCGATGAGTTTCTTCAGTGCGGCGTCGGCCGGCGGACAGGAAGAACAGCCCTGGCTGGTGAAGAGTTCGACGACACCCTTGAACGCCTTGCCGTTGTCTGCCGCCGCCGTGCCGCCAATGGCACCGAGAAGCCCTATCGTCAGGGCCAGGCGGCGGATCATTGGCATCGAGGCGAAAGTCATGGCTTCCCTTGCATTTGTCGGGCGGGCGTCTCTCATCAGGGGAGTACATTACATACGACGGCCCGGTTTCAACGGAAAGTCACGTTGGAGTGACCTGCCGTTCCGTTGGGGAAAAACGGCGAAGGACGCCCGGGCAGCGGCGGACAGCAAAAGGCCGGGGCATCGGCTGATGCCCCGGCCAGGTCGATTGGCAACCAGATCGAGTGATGCGCGGACTGCGGCGGAAAGCTTCTATCCCCCTGCAGTCAGGCGACCGGATCAGGCCGCCAGATCGCGCAGAACCGTCTGCAGGATGCCGCCATTGTTGACGTAGGTCACCTCGTCCAGCGTGTCGATGCGGCAGATCAGCGGTACTTCCTTCACCGAACCGTCGCCATAGGTGATCTTGGCGACGCGCTTTTCGCGCGGCTGGACATTGGCGAGACCTTCGATCGTCACGACCTCGTCACCCTTCAAGGCCAGCGATTCCCAGGTCATGCCCGCTTCGAAGACGAAGGGGATGACGCCCATGCCGACGAGGTTCGAGCGGTGAATGCGCTCGAAGGACTGGGCGATGACGGCCTTGACGCCGAGCAGGTTGGTGCCCTTGGCCGCCCAGTCGCGCGACGAACCGTTGCCGTATTCGACGCCGGCGAAGATGACCAGCGGAACGCCCTCTTCCTTGTACGTCATGGCCGCATCGTAGATCGAGATCTCTTCCTTGGAAGGATAGTGGATGGTGTAGCCACCTTCCTTGCCGTTCGGGCCGAGCATGTGGTTGCGGATGCGGATATTGGCGAAGGTGCCGCGCATCATCACTTCATGGTTGCCACGGCGGGTGCCGTATTGGTTGAAGTCGGCAACGGTGACGCCATGGCCGAGCAGGTAGGAGCCTGCCGGCGACGCCGCCTTGATCGAACCCGCCGGAGAAATATGGTCGGTGGTGATCTTGTCGCCGAAGAGGCCGAGGACGCGGGCGCCCTTGATGTCGGAAATGCCGGCGCCCTTCTTGCCCATGCCGACGAAATAGGGCGGGTTCTGGACATAGGTGGAGCCCTCGTCCCAGGCATAGGTCTGACCGGCCGGAACCTGAACCGCCTGCCAGTTTTCGTCGCCCTTGAAGACGTCCGCGTATTTGGACGCATAGAGATCGCGGGTCACGTACTTGAAGATGAACTCCTGGATCTCCTGCGAGGTCGGCCAGATGTCCTTGAGATAGACCGGCTTGCCATCCCTGTCTTCGCCGATCGGCTCCTTGGTCAGATCCTTCTGGACCGTGCCGGCGAGCGCATAGGCGACGACGAGCGGCGGCGAGGCGAGGTAGTTCGCCTGGACGTCCGGCGAGATGCGGCCTTCGAAGTTGCGGTTGCCGGAGAGAACGCCGGCGGCGATCAGGCCCTTGTCGTTGATGGTCTTCGAGATCGGCGCCGGCAGCGGACCGGAATTGCCGATGCAGGTGGTGCAGCCGAAGCCGACCAGGTTGAAGCCCAGCGCGTCGAGATCGGTCTGCAGGCCGGACTTGGCCAGATATTCGCCGACGACCTGCGATCCCGGCGCCAGCGAGGTCTTGACCCAGGGCTTGGTCTTCAGGCCCTTGGCTACGGCATTGCGGGCGAGCAGGCCGGCAGCGATCAGCACCGACGGGTTCGAGGTGTTGGTGCAGGAGGTGATCGCGGCGATCGCGACGTCACCGTGGCCGAGGTCGAAATCGGTGCCTTCGACGGCATAGCGGTTCGCAAGCTGGCCGGGCTTCTTGTAGTCGTTCTCAAGCGCGGTGGCGAAGCCCGAGGCGATGTTCTCGAGCGCGATCCGGCCTTCGGGACGCTTCGGGCCGGCCATCGACGGCACGACGTCGCCGAGGTCGAGTTCCAGCGTGTCGGTGAAGACCAGTTCCGAGCCGTCGCCTTCGCGCCACATGCCCTGAGCCTTCGAATAGGCTTCGACCAGCGCGATGCGCTGCTCTTCACGGCCGGACATCGTCAGGTAGTTGATGGTTTCGGCGTCGACCGGGAAGAAGCCGCAGGTAGCGCCGTATTCCGGACCCATGTTGCCGATCGTGGCGCGGTCGGCGAGCGTCATGTTGTCGAGGCCCGGGCCGAAGAATTCGACGAACTTCGAGACGACGCCCTTCTTGCGCAGCATCTGCACGACGGTCAACACCAAGTCGGTCGCGGTGACGCCTTCCTTGAGCTTGCCCGTCAGCTTGAAGCCGATGACTTCCGGCAGGAGCATCGAGACCGGCTGGCCGAGCATCGCGGCTTCGGCCTCGATGCCGCCGACGCCCCAGCCCAGCACACCGAGGCCGTTGATCATCGTCGTGTGGCTGTCGGTGCCGACACAGGTATCCGGGTAGGCGGTGATTTCGCCGTTCTCTTCGCGGGTCCAGACGGTCTGGCCGAGATATTCCAGATTGACCTGGTGACAGATGCCGGTGCCGGGCGGCACGACGCGGAAGTTCTTGAAGGCCTGCTGGCCCCATTTCAGGAAGCGGTAGCGCTCACCGTTGCGCTGGTATTCGAGTTCGACGTTGCGGGCGAAGGCCTGCGGCGTGCCGAATTCGTCGACGATCACCGAGTGGTCGATGACGAGATCGACCGGCACGAGCGGGTTGATCTTTTCCGGGTCGCCGCCGAGCGACACCATGGCGTCGCGCATCGCCGCGAGGTCGACGACGGCCGGAACGCCGGTGAAGTCCTGCATCAGCACGCGCGCCGGGCGGTAGGCGATTTCGTTTTCCGCAGTGCCCTTGTCGCTGAGCCATGCGGCGACGTTCTCGATGTCCTTCTTGGTGACCGAGCGGTCGTCCTCGTTGCGCAGCAGGTTTTCCAGCAGCACCTTCATCGAATAGGGAAGCTTCGACACACCGGCGAGCCCGTTCGCTTCCGCTTTCGGCAGGCTGTAATAGACATAGTCCACGCCGTTGACCGTGAGCGTGGAGCGACAATTGAAGCTGTCTAGGGACTTGGACACTGGAAATACCCCGTTCCGTCTGATCGCCAAAAACTGACGTACGAACGCCCGAGCGCCTGTGAGGCGCGAAATGGGATGCGGGTGCGGCCATTTCCGCTGTCCGTACGTGGAATGTCATTCCAGGTTCGGCGCTTGGATGAAATTCACGCCGACCGCTGGCGTGTTGGCCGCCTTATAGATAATTTCTTGAAATCGTGCCAGACCAACCAAGGGTCAATCGGAACTTTTTTTGCTCTTCAGAAGAGAGCGTCAGGGAAAGCCTAAAGTTGATGCGCCTGCTGGTAGAGAGTTTGAGCGCGAGGCGCGGTGAAGACTTGATTTTCCACGATATTTCCTTCGACCTTGCAACCGGCGAAGCACTGGTTGTGACAGGTCCGAACGGCTCGGGAAAATCGACTCTGCAGCGCGTTCTGGCGGGCCTTCTTCAGGCCGAATCGGGGCGGGTATCGCTGAAGGACGGGCCTTCCGGCTTCGAGCATCCCCGCGAGCTCAGTCATTATCTCGGCCACCGCAATGCGATGAAGCGGGAATTGACGGTCGAGGAAAATCTCTGTTTCTGGCAACGCTTCCTCGGCAATTCGCCGGGCGGCTCCGGCCTCGATCTCGCAGCGGCCGCCGCGGCCGTCGGCCTTGCCGGCGTCACCCATCTGCCGTTCGGCTATCTTTCCGCCGGGCAACAGCGGCGCATGGCCATGGCGAAGCTGCTTGTCGCCTATCGGCCGATCTGGATTCTCGACGAGCCGACGGCCGCGCTCGATGCCGGGGCGGACAGGCTCTTTGCCGGGCTCGTCGCAGGCCACCGTGAGCGTGGCGGCATCGTCATCGCCGCCACCCACCAGTCGCTGGGGATCGGCCAGGCGAAGGCGTTGCAGATGACGGGGTTCGCGCATTGATCGCTCTCTTCTTCCGTGACCTGAAGCTCTCGGTGCGCGCCGGCGGCGGCGCGATGATCGGCGTGCTCTTCTTCATGACGGTCGTCTCGGTGATCCCGTTCGGCGTCGGGCCGGATCTCAATCTGCTCGCCCGCATCGGCCCGGCGATCCTCTGGATCGGCGCGCTGCTCGCCTCATTGCTCGGCCTCGACCGGCTTTTCCAGGCGGAGCGCGAGGACGGTTCGCTCGATCTCATGCTGATGCACGAGACGCCGCTCGTTCTCACCGTCTTCGTCAAATGCGTCGCCCATTGGGCCGCCACCGGCCTGCCGCTGGTGGTCGCCTCGCCGTTTCTCGGCCTGTTCATGAACATGGACGAGCTTGCCATCGGCGCGACCATGCTCACCCTCTTTGCCGGGACGCCGGCGATCACCTTCATCGGGGCGGTCGGTGCAGCCGTTGCGGTGGCCCTGCCGCGCGGCGGGCTGCTCGTCTCGATCCTCGTGCTGCCGCTCGCCATCCCGGTGCTGATCTTCGGGGTCAGTGCGGTCTATGCGGCGATCGAGGATCCCGCCCCCTTCCTGCCGCCTTTCATGATTTTGATGGCGATAACCCTGTTCTTCGCGGTGATTGGACCGGTGGCGGCGGCCGCCGCGCTGAGGCACTCGGCCGATTGAAGGCTGCTGCGCTTCGACAGGCCAGATGGCAGCCTTCACGTCCTTGTTTTGTGCATGCGTTGTCTCAAAACCGCTATACTGACGCAATCGTGATTGACCGGGGTCAATTGCCGAAGGACGTCTTCCGCGTTAAAGAGCCGTCATGAGCGAAAACAGCCTGGCCATCCGCAAGTTCAGCGACCTCGCCAACCCGACCCGGTTCCTGGCGCTGGCCGATCGCGTCTTGCCGTGGTTTGCCGTTCTTACGGTGCTCACCTTCGCAGCCGGCCTTTGGCTCTCCTTCACCACCGAGAGTGATTATCAGCAAGGCGAGACGGTGCGCATCATGTATGTGCACGTGCCCTCCGCCTGGCTGTCGATGATGTGCTACTCGGTGATGGCGATTTCGGCACTCGGCACGCTGGTGTGGCGCCATCCGCTCGCCGATGTCTCGGCCAGGGCGGCGGCGCCGATCGGCGCCTGTTTCACCTTCCTGGCGCTCGTCACCGGCTCGCTCTGGGGCAAGCCGATGTGGGGAACCTGGTGGGTATGGGATGCGCGGCTGACCTCGGTCTTCGTGCTCTTCCTCATGTATCTCGGGCTGATGGCGCTCAACCGTGCCATGGACGATCCGGCCCGCTCGGCACGCGTCTCGGCGGTGCTGGTGCTGGTCGGCTTCGTCAATATTCCGATCATCAAATTCTCGGTCGAGTGGTGGAACACCCTGCACCAACCGGCCAGCGTCATGCGCCTCGACGGGCCGTCGATCGATCCGGAATTCCTGTGGCCGCTCATCGTCATGGCAATCGGTTTCACGCTGTTGTTCTTCACGCTGCACATCGCGGCGATGCGCAACGAAATCTGGCGCCGCCGGGTGACGTCGCTCCGGCGCCAGGCGGCCCGCAATGCCGGCCGGGAGAGCTTGGCGCCATGATGAGCCATGCAGCCTATGTGATTGCCAGCTATGCGGTCGCCTTCGCGGTCGCTGCGGGGCTCGTCATCTGGGTCGTCGGCGATGGTCGCGCCCGGCAGCGTGAATTGAAAACGCTCGAAGCCGCCGGCATTCGCCGCCGTTCGGCGGAAGCGCCGGGCGGAGAAGCCCTATGACGAGCACCCAGGCGCCGCAACCGGACGAGCGCGGGCCCGGGGCCTTGCGCTACCTGCTCGCGGCCCTTCCGCTTCTGATCTTCGCAGCACTTGCGCTGATCTTCTGGAGCCAGTTGAACTCCGGCAAGGACATCAGCGAAATCCCCTCGGCGCTGATCGGCACCAAGGCGCCGAAGCTCGACCTGCCGCCGCTCGAAGGCGCCATGTCACCTTCCGGCCAGCCGATGCCGGCGCTCACCGATGCGGCGCTCAAGGGCAGGCTGACGCTCGTCAATGTCTGGGCCTCCTGGTGCGTGCCCTGCCGGCAGGAGCATCCGATCATCCTCGAACTTTCCAAGGACCCGCGGTTGACCGTCGTCGGCATCAACTACAAGGACCGCAACGACAATGCGCTGAGATTCCTCGGCGAACTCGGCAATCCGTTCGCGGCGATCGGCACGGATCCGAACGGCAAGGCGGCGATCGACTGGGGCGTCTATGGGATCCCGGAGTCGTTTCTGGTCGGAGCGGATGGCACGATCCTGTATAAGCGCGCCGGTCCATTCGACGAGCAGACCTTGAAGGAAGGGCTCATGCCCGCGATCGAGAAGGCGCTGGCGGGATCGTGAGCGGCGAAGCCATCGGAGCAGTCATGGTGACAGGTGCAGCCTCATGAATGAGCAAACGTTTCAGCCTCAAGGTCAACGCGCCAAACGGCCAACGAGGGTGACCATTGTTGAAAGCGAACGTCTCGTGATTGCGATTGGCGACTCAGATTCGATCGAAACCTTCACGAGACTCGGCTTCAAGAAGAGCGAAAACTACGCTGACGTTTACGGGTTCGCCGCTGCGGAACCGGCCGTGTTCAGGATGTGCGAGACGCTACGCGACATGGGCGTCCCCTTTGCTACGCACCGTCACATGGGAGCGGACTATCAGGTTCAGTATTTGCGCGAAAAAGGCTACGTCCAAGGAGTCTTCAAGCGCATAAACTTCTTCGGCAACGATCGGGACAAGTCCGCGCCATATCGGCTGGAAGAATTCTGAGTTCTTCAACCGGCATTTGGCTAAAGGCCCGCCTGCCACGCCTTCACCGCATCGAGCGGCCAGACGAGCATCAGCACGTTGAGGGTCAGGTTGTCGCGGATGATCCAGCCGGTGAAGAGCTCTAGGACGATGGCAATCGTCACCGTCACCGCTACCGGCAGCCGCGAGGCGAGCAGGAATCCGGCCGCCATGGCGAGCGTATCCATGGTGGAATTCAGGATGCTGTCGCCGAAATAGTCGAGCGAGATCGTCGCCGAGCGATAGCGGTTGATCACCATCGGCGTGTTCTCGGCGATCTCCCAGGCGGATTCGATCAGCGTCGCCAGCAGCAGGCGGACGCTGAGCGGCTTGCCGCGCAAGAGGAGATAGCCGAGGCCGTAAAAGAGGAAGCCGTGGATGATGTGCGACGGCGTATACCAGTCGGAGATATGCTGCGAGTTGCCGCTGGAATTGACGACACCCTCCCAGAGCTTCACGTAGCCGCATTCGCAGATCCACAGCCGCCCCATCAGGTGTTGCGTGAGGATCTGGATGGCGACGACGCCGAGGCAGGCGATCAGCCAGATCCAGGTGCTGCGTTGCCTGTTGTCGTCCGTCCCGGCGGCGATCGTCACTCGGCACTCTCCCGTTCCTGCGAATGCTTCATGATCAGCGGCATCTGGGCAAGGGTGAAGAGAATGGTGATCGGCATCGTTCCCCAGACCTTGAAGGCGACCCAGAAGTCGGTCGAGAAGGAGCGCCAGACGATCTCGTTGAGGACCGCGAGGAACAGGAAGAACACGCCCCAGCGGATCGTCAGCTTGCGCCAGCCGTCCTCGTCGAGCTTGAAGGCGGCGTGGAAGACGTAGCCGAGCAGCGATTTGCCGAACAGCAAACCGCCGAGCAGGATGGCGCCGAAGAGCGTGTTGACGATGGTCGGCTTCATCTTGATGAAGGTGTCGTTCTGCAGCCAGAGCGTCAGCGCGCCGAAGACGAAGACGACGATACCGGAGATCAGCGGCATCATCGGCAGAGTGCGCGTCATGATCCAGGAAACGATGAGCGCTGTCGCTGTCGCCGCCATGAACAGGCCGGTGGCGATGAAGATCGGCCCGCCGAGCTCGGCAAGCACGGGAAAGCGGCTTGCCAGCCAGTCGCCGCGGGAATTGGCGAAGAAGAAGACCATGAGCGGCCCGAGCTCCAGCACGAGCTTCAGGCGCGGGCTAACTTCCGTCCGCGGCTTCTCGGCCTCGATTGTCGACATGTGCGGATCCTGTTCTTGCATTTCGCGCCTTCTACAGCGCCGCGCGTCTTACCAGACGCGCAAAGGTCGCTGTAGCTTTCGAATTCCTGCGGGACGCGGGCGGAAAACCGCTTCACACTTTTCCTGTCCCGCTCTCTGGCTGCTCATAACACCAGCATTGCGGCAAAACCATATCACTACAGCGCCGCGCGTCTCATCCGGCGCGCAAAGGTCGCTGTGGCACTTCAAATTGCGCAGCAGCGCTGCGGCTGCAAGCTTCCCGTCCCTTGATCAGGCGGCGCCAACGCCGGCGATCGCCTCGGCGAAATCCTTCGCCTCGAAGGGTTCGAGATCGTCGATCCCCTCGCCGACGCCGATGAAATAGACCGGCAGCTTGTGCTTGGCGGAGATCGCCACAAGAATGCCGCCGCGCGCAGTGCCGTCGAGCTTGGTCATGATCAGGCCGCTGACGCCGGCGACATTGCGGAAGATCTCCACCTGCTGCAGGGCATTCTGCCCGGTCGTCGCGTCAAGCGTCTGCAGGACCGTATGCGGCGCATCCGGGTCGAGCTTGCCGAGGACGCGGACGATCTTTTCGAGCTCGGCCATCAGTTCGGCCTTGTTCTGCAGCCGTCCGGCGGTGTCGATGATCAGCACGTCCGACTTCTTCTCGCGGGCGAGCTGGAAGGCCTCGTAGGCAAGACCGGCCGCATCGGCGCCGAGCTTCGAGGCGACGATGTCGGACTTGGTCCGCTCGGCCCAGATCTTCAATTGCTCGATCGCCGCGGCCCGGAACGTGTCGCCGGCCGCCAACATCACCTTGAGGCCCGCGCCGGAAAGTTTTGCCGCGAGCTTGCCGATCGTCGTCGTCTTGCCGGTGCCGTTGACGCCGACGACGAGGATCACGTGCGGCTTCTGGCTGAGGTCGAGCTCCAGCGGCCTGGCGACCGGCGCCAGCACCTTGGCGATCTCGCCGGCCATGATGCGCGAGACGTCCTCGCCGGTCACGTCCTTGCCGTAGCGTTCCGAGGCGAGCGTGTCGGTGATGCGCATCGCCGTCTCGACCCCGAGGTCCGCCTGGATCAGCAGGTCCTCGAGATCCTCCAGCGTCGCCTCGTCGAGTTTCCGCTTGGTGAACAGGCTGGCGATCTGGCCGGTGAGCTGCGAGGAGGTGCGAGCCAAGCCGTGGCGCAGCCGCTGGTACCAGGAAAGCTTTGGCTGCGAGGCGGGGGCGGCCTCCTTCGGGCGCTGGTCGGCGGCGGCGAAGCCTTTGGGGAGGGCGGGGGCGAGGTTTTCGGGAGTTTCACCCCCCTCCGCCCTGCCGGGCATCTCCCCCACAAGGGGGGAGATCGGAAGAGCCGCGGGCTCGTCCTCCATTACAACGTCTTCGTGCGCGGTGATGTCGGGAACTGCCACGACGTCTTCACTAGGGGTGGCGACCTCTTCTGTCGCGCGCTGGGGCGATGGCGCGATATCGTCTGAGCCAGCCTTTTCCTCCTCGATTGCCGCGCGGCCTGCCTCAGCGGCGGCCTCGACCGCCCTCTGCTCTCCCCCCTTGTGGGGGAGATGTCCCAAAGGGACAGAGGGGGGTATCGCGGCCCCATCACCAAGTGCAGCGTCTCCGATCGGGGCCTCACCCCCCTCTGCCCTGCCGGGCATCTCCCCCACAAGGGGGGAGATCGGAGGTGGCGGGCTCTCGTCCTCCGCCGGAACGGCATCATCTTCGGCGGGACGAGCGCTTTCCGGGGCTTCTTCCCTTTTGACGTCAGGTGTTGGTTCGGCTGGCGCAGGCGGAATAGCGAGATCGTGCGCGCCGGTCTTCGCCTCTTCCGTGGCGGCCCTGTCCTCGTTCGAGGCGGCGCGGTCATCCTCGGCGGGTGCCGCGACCACGTCCTCTCCCCCCTTGTGGGGGAGATGTCCCGCAGGGACAGAGGGGGTTTCCGGTATCTCATCGGCAACAGGCATCGTCTCTGCCGGCGGCACGGGTTTCTCTTCGACGGTGTCCTTGCCGAAGGAGAAGATCTTCTTGATGAAACCAATCGCCATGGGAATGTCCGGTGTCAGGCCGCAGCCATCTGTTCTCTGTGCATCGTCAGATGCTTGCCGTCGTGGCCGGTGATTTTGACCTCGATGAGCGCGCGCGGCGCAAGGCCGGCCGCATCGACGAGGGTGAAGTTTTCGGTGTGCGCCAGCCCGTTCATCTCGACGAGGATCGTCTGCTCGCTGCCGACCATACGGTCGAGATGAGCCGCGTAGAGCTCCGCCCCCTTGCCCCGCAGCCGCGCGGCCCGCTCCTTGACGAGCGCCCGGTCGGGTTGCGGCATGCGCGCCGCCGGCGTACCGGGGCGGGGGCTGTAGGGGAAGACGTGCAGATAGGCGATGCCGCAGTCCTCGGCAAGCCGCGCGGCGTTGTCGAACATCGCTTCCGTTTCGGTCGGAAAGCCGGCGATCATGTCGGCGCCGAAGCTGATCTCGGGGCGCAGGCGGCGCACCTCGGCGCAGAAGGCGCGGGCCTCGGCACTCGAATGGCGACGCTTCATCCGCTTCAGGATCAGGTCGTCGCCGTGCTGCAGCGATAGGTGCAGATGCGGCATGAAGCGCGGCTCATCGGCGATCAGGTCGAGGAGATGCCGGTCCGCCTCGATGCTGTCGATCGACGAAAGGCGCAGGCGCAGGATGTCCGGCACCTGCTTCAGAAGCGTCCTGGCGAGTAACCCGAGCGTCGGGGTTCCGGGCAGATCGGCGCCGTAGCTGGTGGCGTCGACACCCGTCAGGACGATCTCGCGATAGCCGCTTTCGACAAGCCGCCGCGCCTGGTCGACGACGGCGCCCATAGGCACGGAGCGGGAATTGCCGCGGCCGTAGGGGATGATGCAGAAGGTGCAGCGATGGTCGCAGCCATTCTGCACCTGGATGAAGGCGCGCACGTGCCCGTCGATATGCCTGATCATCTGCGGCGCGGTGGCGCGCACGCTCATGATATCGTTGACGCGCAGCTTCTCCTCGGCCGAGACGCCGAAATCCGGCAGCGAACGATAAGAGGCGCTTTTCAGCTTCTCCTCGTTGCCGAGAACCGCGTCGACCTCGGCCATTTCGGCGAAGGTTTCCTTCTCGGTCTGGGCGGCGCAGCCGGTGACGATGATGCGGGCATGCGGATTGTCGCGCCGTGCCCGGCGTATCGCCTGGCGCGCCTGGCGCACGGCCTCGGCTGTAACGGCGCAGGTGTTGACGAGGATGGCGTTGTTCAGCCCCGCCTTCTCGGCCTCCGCCCGCATCACTTCCGATTCATAGGTGTTGAGGCGGCAGCCGAAGGTTATGACCTCGACGCCGCTCAAAGCGCCCGCGCTCCGCTTTCGCTGGTCGCCGCGGCATCGCGCTCGAAGGCGCCGGTGGCGGGATCGACGGTGCCCGTCCATTCCCATTCGGCCGGTCCGGTCATGATGACGTGGTCGTCGCTTTCGCGCCACTCGATCTTCAGCGGCCCGCCCGGCACGTTCACCGTCACGATCCGATCGGTTCGCCCGGTCCGGGCGCCGCTGACGGCGGCAGCACAGGCGGCGGAGCCGCAGGCCAGCGTCAGCCCGGCGCCGCGCTCCCAAGTCCTCAGATCCATCTCCTGGCGGGAGCGGACATGGGCGATCGAGATATTGGCGCGCTCGGGGAAGATCGGGTGGTTTTCGAGGAGCGGTCCGAAACGGTCGAGCTCATAGCTCCACACGTCGTTCTCGACCCAGAAGATCGCATGCGGGTTGCCCATCGAGGCGACCGAAGGCGAATGCAGCACCGGGTCGTCGATCGGGCCGATCTGCAGCTCGATGCGGCGCGTATCGTGAAATTCCTCGGCGAGCGGGATTTCGTTCCAGCCGAAGCGTGGGCTTCCCATGTCGACCGAAATCAAGCCGTCGTCGTGCTCCCTGGCTTCGAGCAGGCCGGCGACCGTATGGAAGAGGAAGGCCTTCTTGCCGGTCTCGGCGGCGAGCGCCTGGACGACGCAGCGGGTGCCGTTGCCGCAGGCCTGGGCCATCGAACCGTCGGAATTGACGATGTCGATCCAGGCATCGGTGCCGGGGGCCCTCGGGTCGTGGATCGCCATGATCTGGTCGAACTCGGTTGCCGGATCGGCGTTGAGGGCGATCGCGGCCCCGGGCGTGACACGATCCTTGCGGCCGCGCATGTCGACGACCAGGATCTTGTTTCCAAGCCCGTTCATCCTGGCAAATTGCACGTGGTCGGCCATGTCGCGATTGTCCAAACTCGGCCTCCGACCGGGAGGCGCCTTTCATTCGGGCTGTATATGGCGGAAAAGGCCGAAAATTACCAGTGCCGGCTTTATCCCGCTCCAGCCGGAACGTCGAAGACTTCACCGGGTCGCAGCGGCCGGAACCGGCTCGGCTCGATACCGGCCTTGTCGAGTGCGGCTTCCAGCGCTCTCAGCGGCTCCTCGATGCCCTCGTCGGTCAGGCGGAATGTTCCCCAATGGTGCCCCGCCACATGACCGGCGCCGCAGGCGAGCATGCCCATCACTGCCTCTTCGGGGTTCTGGTGCTGGCTTTCCATGAACCAGCGCGGCTCGTAGCAGCCGAAGGGCAGGTTGGCGAGGCGGAAGGGGCCGTGCTTGTCGCGGGCGGCGCGATAGTTGATGCCGCCGTGGAAGCCGGTGTCGCCGATATGATAGATCTTGCCGGCCGGCGTCTCGATGACGAAGGCGGCCCAAAGCGCCATGCGACGGTCGCGCGTGCCCCGGGCCGACCAATGGTGGCAGGGCTCCGCATGGATGATGATGCCGTCGCCCGTGTCGATCCGATCGCCCCAATCGACCACGGAAATCTCAGCGTCCGGTGCGGCGCGGCGGATGATCGTGTCGTTGCCGAGCGGCGTTATGACATGCGGCGCATGTTCGGCATGCAGCGTGCCCAGCGTTTCGAGGTCGAGATGGTCGTAGTGGTTGTGGGTGACGAGCACGACGTCGATCGGCGGCAGGTCGTCCATGTGGATGCCGGGTGCGTTGCGGCGTTGCGGTCCAGCGAAGGCGAAAGGACTCGCCCGGTGCGACCAGACCGGGTCCGTCAGGATGTTGAGACCGGCCACCTGAACCAGCAGCGTTGCGTGACCGACCATGGTCACCCGCAGGCGGTCTCCGTCGACACTGAGTTCGGGCCGTACCTCGAGGAAGGGGCTGTCGTAGCGCCCGGGCCATCGCACGCGTTTGCCGCCGAACTGCCAGCGCAGCAGGTGCGCGAGACCGCGCGGAGGCGTCCCGCCGGGATTGAAGAAGCGGACGCCGTCGAAATGGTCCGAAACGGGTCCGTTGTAATAGCGGTTGCCGCCTTTGCTCATCGTCGCCCCAAGCCGTCGAACGCCTCTCTTGTGCGAGAAAGATAAGCGCTTTCGCGTCCGATCACAGGGCTGCGGCAAAATCCGTTAAGAATTTCTTGAGAACGGCAACTCGATTGCTATCATACACGGATGCTGGTCCGATTCGACAAACAGGAACGCCTCTACAAGGCGGTCAAGCTCGTCCGCCCGGTGCATCTCAACGTCAGCAGGACGGTGGAGAAGATGCTCGAGGGCGCCGGGATCACCGTTGCCGAGCGCGCCGTGCTGGAACTCATCTGCGAGGCGCCGTCGACGGTGCCGGAGGCCGCCAGGCGGCTGTCGATGAAGCGCCAGTTCGTGCAGCGCATCGCCGCCGGCCTCATCAGCAAAGGATTGCTCGAGAGGAAGCCCAATCCGGAACACCGGCGGGCTTATTTCTGCGCACCGAGCCCAGCCGGCCGGGATCTCTTCACTGTCATCCATCAGCGAGAACTCGAAATGCTGCATGCGGTGCTCGGCGATATCAACCAGACCGAGGTGGTCGTCGCCTTGCGGGTCATGACGCGAATCGATCAAGCCTTCGAGGCGCTTGCCCGGCAGGCGGGCGAGGCGGCTCCGCCTCCAGCTTGACTTTCCGGTCGCTTTCCTGTTTATCCCGGCAGAATTCCTTCGCAAGTGATGACTTCGAAGCCGCCGACCGGGCCCCGCAAAGGTATAAAGAGAGCCCGGAGGTCAACACCCGACAGCGCGTTGCGCCCTCGGGTGGTTTTTGGCTTTGCGTCTTGTTTTCCGTGCGAAGGAACCCACGTTTCCGGCTGAGCCACTGGCGCAACCGGAAACCAGAAGGAAGAGAGAATGTTCGAGAGCCTCCAGGACCGTCTTGGTTCCATATTGAATGGACTGACCGGCCGCGGCGCCCTGTCGGAAGCTGATGTTTCCGCGGCGCTCCGGGAGGTTCGCCGTGCGCTGCTCGAAGCCGACGTCGCGCTCGACGTCGTGCGCTCCTTCACCGAAAAGGTCCGCGAGAAGGCGGTCGGCGCCGAAATCCTGAAGTCGATCAAGCCCGGCCAGATGGTCGTCAAGATCGTCCACGACGAACTCATCGCCATGCTCGGCTCCGAGGGCGTGACGATCGACCTCAATGCGCCGGCCCCCGTCGTCGTCATGATGGTCGGCCTGCAGGGCTCGGGCAAGACGACGACGACCGGCAAGATCGCCAAGCGGCTGACGACCAGGGACAAGAAGAAGGTCCTGATGGCCTCGCTCGACACGCGCCGCCCGGCCGCCCAGGAGCAGTTGCGCCAGCTCGGCGTCCAGACCGGCGTCGACACGCTGCCTGTTATCGCCGGCCAGTCGCCGACCGATATCGCCGCGCGCGCCGTGCAGGCGGCCAAGCTCGGCGGCCATGACATCGTCATCCTCGATACCGCCGGCCGCACCCATATCGACGAGCCGCTGATGATCGAGATGGCGGAGATCAAGCGGAAGTCCAATCCGCACGAGATCCTGCTCGTCGCCGATGCGCTGACCGGCCAGGACGCCGTCAATCTCGCCCGCAACTTCGACGACCGCGTCGGCATCACCGGCCTGGTGCTGACCCGCATGGACGGCGACGGCCGCGGCGGTGCGGCGCTGTCGATGCGCGCCGTGACCGGCAAGCCGATCAAGCTGATCGGCGTCGGCGAAAAGATGGACGAGCTCGAGGAGTTCCATCCGCGCCGCGTTGCCGACCGCATCCTCGGCATGGGCGACATCATCTCGCTGGTCGAGAAGGCGGCGGAAAACATCGACGCCGAGAAGGCGGCTGCCATGGCCGCCAAGATGGCGAAGGGCAAGTTCGACCTCAACGACCTCGCCGACCAGTTGCGCCAGATGCAGAAGATGGGCGGCATGGGCGGCATCATGGGGCTGATGCCCGGCATGGCCGGCATGAAGGACAAGATGGCCGCCGCCGGCCTCGACGACAGGCTGTTCAAACGGCAGCTCGCCATCATCTCCTCGATGACCAAGGCGGAGCGCGCCAATCCGGACCTGCTCAAGCATTCGCGCAAGAAGCGCATCGCCAGCGGCTCCGGGACCGACGCCGCCGACATCAACAAGCTTCTGAAGATGCACCGCCAGATGGCCGACATGATGAAGATGATGGGCGGCAAGGGCAAAGGCGGCATGATGAAGCAGATGATGGGCGGCCTTGCCAACAAGATGGGCCTCGGGGGAATGGGCGGCGGTATGCCTGATCTCTCGAAGCTCGACCCGAAACAGCTCGAAGCGCTGCAGAAGCAGGCGGAAGCCGCCGGTCTCGGCAAGCCCGGCAGCCTTCCGGGCCTCGGCGGCGGCGGTTTGCCCGGAGGCGGTCTGCCCGGCCTCGGTGGCGGTTTCCCGGGTCTTCCCGGTTTACCCAAGAAGAAGTGAGGCCCAAGAAGAAGTGAGGATCGCGACGAATGCTTGATCCCGAGATCAAAGAAGAATTGGCGGGTTACCGGCAGTCGATCGACAACATCGATGCCGCGCTCGTCCACATGCTGGCCGAACGGTTCCGCTGCACCCAGGCGGTCGGCGTTCTCAAGGCCAAGCACAAGCTGCCGCCGGCCGATCCGGCGCGCGAAGAATACCAGATCGAACGCCTTCGGCGCCTCGCCAAGGATGCCAATCTGGATCCGGATTTCGCCGAGAAGTTCCTGAACTTCATCATCAAGGAAGTCATCCGGCATCATGAAGCCATCGCCGCCGATCGCTCGCAGCCCGCGAGCAGCGCCGACACCACCCGTTCCGCTTGAAAGATGCGGTCAAGAAAGCCTGCAAGGAGTAATAGAAATGGCACTGAAAATTCGTCTCGCCCGTGGCGGTTCCAAGAAGCGTCCCTACTACCAGATCGTCGTTGCCGATGCGCGCAGCCCGCGTGACGGCCGCTTCCTCGAGAAGATCGGCTCCTGGAACCCGATGCTCAGCAAGGACGACGAAAAGCGTATCGAGCTGAATGCCGAGCGCGTCAGCCACTGGATCGCCCAGGGCGCCCAGCCGACCGACCGCGTCCTGCGCTTCCTCGACCAGGCCGGCCTTGCCAAGCGTCCTGCCCGCAGCAACCCGACCAAGGCTGTACCGGGCAAGAAGGCTCAGGAGCGCGCCGCCGAAGCCAAGCAGAAGGCTGAAGACGCAGCCGCTGCCGCTGCGGAATCTGCCGCAGAATAATCACCGTCAAAACGGTGTGGCGAACGGGTGGCATTTTCATGCCGCCCGTTTTGCTTTATGTGCACCTACAGCGCCGTGCGTATTTTCGGACGCACCGAGGACGCTGTAGCACCTTGAATCGCTGCATGTTTTTATCCTTAAATCGGCTACGATTTAAGGAAACATGCAGTAGAAAGAATTGGAGCGGGACCGGGTAGCAAACCCCGCCCGCCTGGATGCCGAATGACGAAGCTCGAAAACCCTGTACTGATGGCGACGATCGGCGCGGCGCAAGGCCTGCGCGGCGAAGTGCGGGTGAAATCCTTTACGGACGATCCGACGGCGCTCGGCGACTACGGCAATCTCCACAGCGAGGACGGCCGCGTCTTCGAAGTGCTGGAAGTCCGTGAAACGAAGAACGTCGTCATCGTCCGCTTTCGCGGCATCAACGACCGCTCGGCGGCCGAAGCACTGAACGGCCTTGAGTTGTTCATCGAGCGCGACAATCTCCCCGACGACGATCTCGACGAAGACGAGTTCTTCTATGCCGATCTCGAGGGCCTCGAAGCGGTCGACGGCACCGGCAAGAGCTACGGCTCGGTGACCGGCGTATTCGACTTCGGCGCGGGCGATCTCCTGGAGCTCAAGGGCCCTGGCCGCCGGCCGGTGCTGATCCCGTTCACCGAGTGGTCGGTGCTGGAGATCGATCTAGAAGCGGGAAAGCTGCTGGTCGACCCGGTTGCCGCCGGCCTCGTCGAAGACAAGGACGAGAGCCTCGACAAGCAATTCCCGACGAAGCGCAAGTGAGCTCTAGTCTAACGATGCCCTTTCGCGCGACGGTCCTGACGCTTTATCCGGAGATGTTCCCGGGCCATCTCGGCGCATCGCTCGCCGGCAAGGCGCTGGAGCGCGGCCAGTGGTCGATCGAGGCCGTGCAGATTCGCGATTTCGCCGAGGACAAGCATCGCACGGTCGACGATACGCCGGCCGGCGGCGGCGCCGGCATGGTGCTGAAGCCGGATGTGCTCGCCCGCGCCATCGACCAGGTCTCGGCGGATGAGGACCGTCCACGCCTGCTGATGAGCCCACGCGGCCGGCCCCTGACACAGGCTCGCGTTCGCGAGCTTTCCGCCGGCCCCGGCGTCGTCATCGTCTGCGGGCGCTTCGAGGGCGTCGACCAGCGGGTGATCGACACACGCAATCTCGAAGAGGTCTCGATCGGCGACTACATCCTTTCCGGTGGCGAACCGGCGGCGCTGGTCGTGCTCGACGCGATTGTCCGTATCCTGCCGGGGGTGATGGGCAATGAATTGTCCGGCCTGCACGAAAGCTTCGAGGGCGGGCTGCTCGAGCACCCGCACTATACCCGGCCGCAGCTTTTCGAAGGCCAGGAGATCCCGGCCGTGCTGACCTCCGGCAATCACGGCGCCGTCGCCAAATGGCGCGAGGCCGAAGCGCGGCGGCTGACGGCGGAGCGCCGCCCCGATCTGCTGGAGCACAATCAAAATGTCGAGCGTGATCCGGCTCAGCCGGTGAAGAAGTAATAGGCGGCGAGCAGCAGGCCGACGGCGACGACGATCGAGCGAATGACCGCCTGCGGAACGCGTCGGGCGGCCCAGACGCCGCAATAGCCGCCAAGTGCCGCACCCGGCACCATGATCGCCGCATGCAGCCAGGAAACGACGCCGCCCGCCGCGAAGACGAGGATGGCGATCAGCGCGATGACGATCGAGATGAAGTTCTTCAGCGCATTCAGCCGGTGGTAACTGCCGCCGGTCGCAAGCCCGAGCACCGCGAGCATCATAATGCCCATGCCGGCCCCGAAAAACCCGCCATAGACGGATGTCGCCATCTGGCTCGCGACGCCGAGCGGGCCGATCCGGTGCTCATCGCTGCGGGCCTTCACCTTCAAAAGAGGGCCGGCCGCAAAGATCGCCGTCGCGGCAATCAGCAGCCAGGGCACCATGGCGCGGAACGACGGATTGGAAAGCGAGAGCAGGAGAAGCGCGCCGGCGAGCCCGCCGATCGCCGATATGACGCCGAGGAGAATGGCGTTCCTGCGGTCGGCGCGGATCTCCTTGGCATAGGCGAGCGCCGAGGTGACGTAGCCGGGAAACTGGACGATCGAGGACGTGGCGTTGGCGACGATCGGCGGCACGCCGCCAAGCGTCATCGCGCCGAAGGTGAGAAACGTGCCGCCGCCGGCAATGGCATTGACGGCGCCGGACAGGAATCCCGCAACGAAAAGCAACAACGCCTGGAAAATAGTCATGGCCCGTCCTCGTATCCGCCTACAGCGCCGCGCGTCATTCAGACGCGCAAAGGTCGCCCTAGCCCTTTGAATTGCTGCATGTTTCCTTAAACCGGCTGCGATCTAAGGAAACATGCAGTCGCTTCGGGGATAGCGGCTGAAGCAATCGACCGCAAGCCCGCGGCAGGCATGGGCGTCCCAACCTCTCCCCGCTCGCCGCTCAAGCGGACGGGGTTGGAGCGGCGTACAAAGGGAACGGATCTACCGCGCCTCAGCCCTTCTCAGCCGCCGTTCAAGCCCCCGGAGGGCCAGCGACAGGCCGATCGTCAGGATCAGATAGACATAGGCGACGATCGAATAGGTCTCGAAGAAGCGAAACGAGCCGGAGGCGTAGACCTTGCCCATCTGCGTGATGTCGGCGACGCCGAGCACCGAGACGAGTGAGGAATCCTTGACCATCGCCACGAAGTCGTTGCCGAGCGGCGGCAGGATGACACGGATCGCCTGCGGAAAAACAACGAGGCGAAAGCGCTGGTAACGCGTCAGCCCCAGCGTCTTGGCCGCTTCCACCTGTCCCTTGTCGACCGACTGGATGCCGGCGCGGAACACCTCGGCGATGAAGGCCGAATAGCCGATCATCAGGGCAATGATCGCCCGCCACATCAGCGAGATATCACGAACGACGAGCGGTTCCATAAAGCCCCAGGTGATCAGCGGCGCCGCCAGGAAGTTCACGGCCACGACCAGCGCCGGCGCGCCGACGAAGGCGATGTAGAAGAGCAGCACGAGGATCGGCACGCCGCGGATGACCTCGGTGTAGAAGCGCGCGATCTGGCGCAGCGCTGGGTGCTCGGAAAGCGCCATCAGTGCAACGCCGAGGCCAAGCAGGGTCGCCAGCGCGAAGCCGACCAGCGTCACGAAGACGGTGACGCCGAGGCCTTTGAGGACAACGGTGAAGACCTGGGTGAAGATTTCGTTGGTGACGATGACCGCGGCGAGCGCCACGGCGATTACGAGAAGGGCGACCAGCCACCAGGGATAGTCGCCCTTCTCGGACGTGTCGGATGATTGCACCGGCGCCATTTTTGGGTCAGGACCTGGCGATCAGCCGCCCATCTTGTAGTCGAGGAACCATTTCTTGTTGAGCGCGTCGAAGGTGCCGTCGTCCTTCAGCGCCTTGATGGCGGCGTTGACCGGTTGGACGAGATCGGATCCCTTCGGGAAGATGAAACCGAAATCCTCGGTGCCGAGCGGCTCGCCGACGACCTTGAGCTTGCCCTCGGACGCGTCGACATAGCCCTTCGCGGCGACGCTGTCGGTGAGCACCAGGTCGACGTCTCCGGCCTTCAGCGCCTGCACCGTGGCTCCGAAGGTTTCGAACAGCTTGATGCGCGGATTCTGCTCGTTTCCGTCGAGGATCTCGTAGACGGCCGTGTAGAAGGGCGAGGTGCCGGGCTGGGCGCCGACAAGCCCGTCTTCGACCGCGGCGAAGCTCTTGGCGTCCTTGAAGCGCGTCTCGTCGGCGCGCACCAGCATGAACTGCTGCGAGCGCATATAGGGATCGGAGAAGTCGACCTTCTCCTTGCGGTCGTCCTTGATGGTGATGCCGGTCATGCCGATCTGATACTGGCCATCGGAGACCGACTGGATCATCGCATCCCAACTGGTGTTCTGGTACTCGACCTGGAAGTTCAGCCGCTTGGCGATCTCGTTCATCGCGTCATATTCCCAGCCGACCGCCTGGCCGGACTTCGGGTCGACGAACTGCAGCGGCGGATAGGCATTCTCGGTGACCACGACCACCGTCTTGCCGCCGAGATCCGGCAGGTCGCTCGCGACTGCGGGCGCGGAGAATGCGAAGGGAACGGCGAGGGCAGCGGCGATGCCCGCGAGCACGTGGCGGCGGATTGTCATTGGAAGAAGCTCCCGAAAATTGTGGCGACCGAAAATGTCACGAATTTCGTCGGGAAGACAAGCAGATAGTGCTAAAAAAGAAAGGCGGCCAGGAGGCCGCCTTTCCGTAAATCCGAGGATTTGAAAACTTATTCCGCGGCGGCTTCCGCTGCCTTTGCTTCGGCTGCTGCCTTTTCGGCGGCCTCGGCGGCTGCCTTCTCGGCGGCGAGCGCCTGGGCGGCTGCAACCTTTTCAGCCTCGATGCGCGCCTTCTCTTCGGCAACGGCCTGGCGCTCGGCTTCGTTCAGCTTGCGGGCGCGCGTGCCGGTGTTCTCGACGATACGGGCCGACTTGCCGCGACGATCGCGCAGGTAGTAGAGCTTGGCGCGGCGGACCTTACCACGGCGAACCACTTCGACGCTTTCGACGAGCGGCGAGTAAACCGGGAATACGCGCTCGACGCCTTCGCCGTAGGAGATCTTGCGGACGGTGAAGCTCTCGTTGAGGCCGCCGCCGGAACGGGCGATGCAGACGCCTTCATAAGCCTGGACACGGGTACGGCTGCCTTCGACGACGCGGACGTTGACGCGGACGGTGTCACCGGCGGAGAAATCGGGGAGGGTGCGCTTGGCGGCGATCTTGGCGGCCTGTTCGGCTTCCAACTGCTCAATGATGTTCATCGGTCTAACCTTTGCTTTCTTCTGAAACAGCCAGAGCGCTCTCGACCGGCCCGTCGGTTTCCTTCGGGCCTTGCCTTTTCAGGCAGGAGCGGTTTCACCATTCTTTGTTGATGGTCGACGGGCAACTACCCGAACCGGGGCGGCACATACACCAAACGAGGCGGCTTGTCATCCCCGATCGCGGTTTTTCTCAACCGATCACCCGCGCCGGCGGACCTTGATTGGCAGCATCACCCGCGCCGAACCGCCAGACGGTCGTCCGCTTCACTTCGCTATCCTCCAGCGCTCTTGTCACCGGCACCTCATAGGTCGCAAGCGCCGTCAGCTGGTCACGCGGGCAATAGGCGCGCCCCGGATCGCCGACGACGACCACGGCGCCGGCACGCTGGAGCGTGTCGAACCACGGCTGAAGCAGGTCGGCAAAGCCCTTGTCGTAGAAGACGTCACCGGCAAGATAGACGTCGGCGGCGCGCTCGTGGCCGATGATGTCCCTGCCGAGGAAGCCGACCGGAACGCCATTCAGTTCCGCATTGAGGCGCACGGCAGTTTCGGTCCAGGGGTCGATGTCGACGGCGAGAACCTCGGCAGCCCCGGCCAGCATGGCGGCAATGGCGACAAGGCCCGAGCCGGAGGCGAAATCGACGACCGAACGGCCGCGGACGGTATCCGGATGATCGAGCACATAGCGGGCGAGGCCCTGCCCGCCGGCCCAGGCGAAGGCCCAGAAGGGCGGCGGCAGGCCGATCGCCTCCAGTTCCTCCTCGGTCTTCAGCCACAGGTCATGCGCTTCGCTCGCGAGGTGCAGGCGGATCTCGGGCACATGCGGCGGCGAGAGAATGCCGGTATTGGCGCGGATGAAGCTTTCCGGATCGGTTTTCAAACGGGGACTCTCAAGCGTGATCCGAAAAGTGGGAACCGGTTTTCGGATAAATCACGCGGAAAAACAAACTACTTCGGCGGATTGTCGAGCCCGCCCATGCGGCAGACCTCGATCCACTCGTCCTCGGTCACCGGCTGGACGGAAAGGCGCATCGAGGTCACCAGCGACATCTTGGCGAGCGTGGGGTTTTCCTTGATCTCCTTCAGGGAGACCGGCCGCGGGATGTCCCTTACGGCGCGGATATCGACGCAGTCCCAGCGGGCGTCACCCTCGGCCGTCGAATCCGGATGCGAAAGCGCACAGACCTCGGTGATGCCGACGATCTCCAGCCCTTCGTTGGAATGGTAGAAGAAGCCCTTGTCGCCGATCTTCATCGCCCGCATGTTGTTGCGGGCCAGATAATTGCGCACGCCGGTCCATTCGGTGCCCTTCTCGCCGGCGTCCTTCTGCATCTGCCAGGACCATTTGTTCGGTTCGGATTTGTAGAGCCAATGCGCCATCGCCCCTCAAGCCTCCGGATTGTTGAAGACCCAGTTGTAGGCCTTGATCTCGACATTGGCGAACAGGCCCGCCTTGGCATAGGGGTCGGCTTCGGCGATCGCCTTCGCGGCGTCGATCGTTTCGGCCTTGACGATCACCAGGCTTCCGGTCGGCTTGCCGTCTTCACCGAGAAAGGGGCCGGCAATCTTCAGGATGCCCTTGACGTTAAGGTCGTTGAGATAGGCGAGGTGGTCGGGCCGCGTATCGAGCCTGAGCTGCAGGGCGCCCGGCTTGTCCGTGCAGATGAGTGCGAAGAGCATGGTTCCTCCTGAAGAGTTTATTGCTGGGTGGCGATCATTCCTGGGTGATCGGCCGCGACATCAGCTGTTCGAGAGCGGTGCGGACGTCGAGCTTGCCGTCGATAATGGCCGCAACGGCCTCGGTGATCGGCATCTCGATGCCGAGATCCCCGGCCACCCGCGCCGCCACTGACGCCGCGAAGGCGCCCTCGACAAGCTCGGCGCCGCGCCCGTCGGCGCGGCCGTTCTTACCAAGCGCAATGCCGAAGCGCAGGTTGCGCGACTGATGGCTGGTCGCCGTCAGCACCAGGTCGCCGAGCCCCGACAGGCCGCGCACCGTATCGGCCTCGCCGCCTCTGGCGGCGATAAAACGCGACATTTCCGCAAGGCCGCGGGAGATCAGCGCTGCACGGGCCGAATCGCCGAGGCCAGCCCCTTCGACGATGCCGCAGGCGATCGCCAGCACGTTCTTGAGCGCGCCGCCGAGCTGAACGCCGATGCGGTCGGTCGACGGGTAGAGGCGGAAGGTCGGTCCGGAAAGCGCTTCGGCCAGTTCAGTCGCTACGGCCATGTCGGGCGCGGCGACCACCATCGCGGTCGGCAGGCCCTTGGCGATGTCGGCGGCAAAGCCGGGTCCCGAGAGGACGCCGATCCGGTGGCCGGGCAGTTCCTCCGCGAGCAGTTCGGTCAGGAGCCGGCCGGTCGATTGTTCCATCCCCTTGGCGCAGGTGACGATCGTCGCATCGGCGCCGATCGCCGTGCCGTATTGCTGCGCTGCGGCCCGATGCTCCTGCGACGGCATGGCGAAAAGCACGATATCGGCTCCCGCAAGTGCGGCGGCCTCGGAGGAAAAGCCAAGGCCGGCCGGAAGCGCTATGCCCGGCAAGGCTCTTTCGTTGCGGCCGGTCCGGCGGCATTCTTCCGCCACTTCCTCGCGTCGCGACAGCAGCGTCACATTCGCATTGGCGCTTGCCGCCGCCACCGCCGCGAGCGCCGTTCCGAAGGCGCCCGCACCGACGACGACGATCTTGGGGGCGATCGTTGGATTGTCACTCATCTTCTGTCCGTCATGCCTTGGCGCCGCGCTTGCCGGAGCCGATCAATGCCTGTGCCCGGGTGTCGAGCGGCCAACGGGAGCGCGGCGCGACATCGAGCCCGTCCGCCGGCAAGCCTGCTGCCAGGCGTTCGGCCCCTGCCCAGGCGATCATCGCCGCATTGTCGGTGCAAAGCTCAAGCGGCGGCGCGATGAAGCGGAAGCCGTGCGCGTCGCAGAGCGCCTGCAGCGTCGCCCGCAGCGTCTGGTTGGCGGCGACACCTCCGGCAACGACGAGCGCCGGCTGGTCGACCGACGCATAGTCCGCCTTGAAGCGCTTCAGCCCGCGACCGACGCGATCCTTGAGCGTCCGCGCGATGGCGCGCTGGAACGAGGCACAGATGTCGGCGATATCCTGTTCCTCGACCGGCTCCAGCGATTGCGCCGCCTGGCGCACTGCCGTCTTCAGCCCGGAGAAGGAGAAATCGAGCCGCGCATCGCCGACGAGCGGCCGCGGGAAGTCGAAGCGTTCGGGATTGCCCGTGCGGGCCGCCCGCTCCACGGCCGGACCGCCCGGATAGGGCAGGCCGAGCAGCTTCGCCGTCTTGTCGAAGGCCTCGCCGAGCGCGTCGTCGATCGTCGTGCCCCAGCGCTCGTAATCGCCGACGCCCTTGACCAGGATCAACTGCGTGTGGCCGCCCGAGACGAGCAGCATCAGATAGGGAAAGGAGAGCCCGTCGGTCAGCCGCGCCGTCAGCGCATGGCCTTCGAGGTGATTGACCGCATAGAGCGGCTTGCCGGTCGCCCGGGCGATCGCCTTGCCGGTCATCAGCCCGACGATCAGGCCGCCGATCAGGCCGGGACCACTTGTCGCAGCGATCGCGTCGATTTCCTCAAGCGTCACGCCGGCGCGCAGCAGCGCTTCCGCGATCAGCGTATCGAGCGCCTCGACATGGGCGCGCGCGGCGATCTCGGGCACGACGCCGCCATAGGCGCTGTGCTCCTCGAGCTGGCTCAGCACCACGTCGCCGAGGATCCGCCCGGCTCCTTCTTCATCGCGCAGCACGACGGAAGCCGCGGTTTCATCGCAGCTTGTCTCAATGCCGAGGATGCGCAAAGGCGGGGACATGACGTGGTATACTCAAAGATTGCGGACACCCGGAAAGCTGGGTACACGGAATTCATACGGCGCCGCGCGTCTCTCAGGCGTACAAAGGACGCTGTAACGCTTTGAAGTGCTGCATGGTTTTTCCTTAAACCCATTCCGATTTAAGGGACCATGCAGTAACAACGGATGGTCAAGGATGCAAACAAAACCTTTCCGCATCGGCACCCGCGGCAGCCCGCTGGCGCTCGCCCAGACCCATGAGACGCGCGACCGGCTGGCCGCCGCCCATGGGCTGCCGCCGGAAATGTTCGAGGTCGTCGTGCTGTCGACGAAGGGCGACCGGATCACCGACCGGCCGCTCGCGGAGATCGGCGGCAAGGGCCTGTTCACCGAGGAACTCGAGCAGCAGCTCCTCTCTGGCGATCTCGACTTCGCCGTCCACTCGTCGAAGGACATGCCGACCAAGCTGCCCGACGGCCTGTTTCTCTCCGCCTTCCTGCCGCGCGAGGACATTCGCGACGCCTTCGTCGGCCGCACAGCACCGAGGCTGGTCGAGCTGCCCGAGGGCGCCACCGTCGGCTCGTCGTCGCTGCGGCGCCAGGCGCTGATCCGGCGGCTGAGGCCCGATATCAACGTCATCACCTATCGCGGCCAGGTGGAAACACGGCTGCGCAAGCTCGCCGAGGGCCAGGTCGACGGCACCCTGCTTGCCTTTGCCGGGTTGAAGCGGTTGGGCATGACCGACGTGCCGACCGAACTGCTCGACCCCAAGGAATTTCCGCCGGCGCCGGCCCAGGGGGCGATCTGCATCGAAAGCCGTGACGGCGACGACCGCGTCAACGCGCTGCTTGCCGCCATCGACGACCCGCGCACCCATGAGGCGGTCGCCTGCGAGCGCGGCTTCCTGGCGACGCTCGACGGCTCCTGCCGCACGCCGATTGCCGGCTACGCCCAATCGGACGGCACGTATATCCGCTTCTCGGGGATGATCCTGACGCCTGACGGCGCCACCTCGCATCGCGTCGAGATCGACGGCAAGGCCCAGGATGCGACCGAACTTGGGCGCAAGGCCGGCGAACAGATCCGCGACAAGGCGGGGCCGGGGTTCTTTTCGAGCTGGACCTGAGCGATGCGCGTCCTCGTCACCCGACCGCGACCCGCAGCCGAAAGAACGGCGCGGAAGCTTGAGGCGATGGGACATACGGCGATCGTCCTGCCGCTGATGCAGGCGCAGCATTTCGTCGCCGCGGTGCGCGCCGGCTTCGCGCGGCCGCATGACGCCATTGCCGTGACCAGTGCCGAGGCCGTCCGTGTTCTGGCCGGGCTCGGTCCCGATCTTCAGGCGCATCTGGCGACACCGTTTTTCGCCGTCGGCGCCGCGACGGCGCGCGTCGCCGCCGATCTCGGCTTCAGGGACATCCGGGTCGGGGCCGGAACGGGCGAAGCGCTGGCGGAGACGGTTGCGGGCTTCCTCGAGCCGGAGACCGGATCGCTGCTCTATTTCGCCGGCTTGCCGCGCGCCGATGGTTTCGAGCATGCGCTGCGTGAGCGGGGGATAGATCACGTCACCGTCGAATGCTACCGGATGGGCGCGATCGACCACGCGCCGGAAACGCTGCCCGCCCTTGTGCAGTCCGTCCCGTTCGACGCGGTGCTGCTGTATTCGCGCGAGACGGCTCGGCGCCTCGTCGCGCTCATCGGCGAAAGCGGCCTTGATTGCGCCGGCTTTTCCGCACGTTACCTTTGCCTGAGTGCGTCCGTCCAAGATGTGCTGCCCACCAGCGCTGCTGCCGACGTTGCAGCGGCGCCCGACGAGGATCGCCTGTTGGGCCTCCTTTGAGACGGGATCAGCAAAGGCGACGCCGATTTTCCGCTGACGTCCCGGGCGCCGCTGAGGTCATCTGAGGCAAATGCCGCAAAAACGGGCCGCAGGGACTTTCCCTGTCGAGCTTCCCTGACTAGGTTTGGCTTTGAGAGCCCGACAGAACGATAAGAGGTCACCATGGTATCGGAAAAGCGGCCGCGCCGCTCGCAACCGGAGAAGGAACCGCTGACGATCGACCTCGAGGCGGAAAGAACCGTCACCGAAGAGGCGGAGGCGATCGCCAGTCAGGAGCCGGTGACCGATGAGCCGGCGGAGATTTCGGCGACTGCGGTGCCGGACACGACGGATACGGTGGCGAGCGACGCCGAAATCGACGGCGTCAAGCCGAACACGGCCGACAAGGATGGCGGCGAGGAAGCGGAAAGGGAAGACGAGCGCGCCGACGCTGCCGCCGCCGCTTTCGACGAGGAGCCTCCACATCTCGCAAACTCGACACCCGAGCCGATGGCAAGGAAGGCGACAAGCGCCGGCGCACTTGCCGCCGGCATCCTTGGCGGTCTCATCGCACTTCTCGGCGCCGGCGTGCTGCAATATGCCGGCTACGTCCCGGCACCCGGGCCGGATCGCGGCAATGGATCGGTCGAACAGAATCTGACCAGCGAAATCGAGGCGATCAAGGCCGAGCTTCAATCGCGCCCGGCCGCCCCCGCAGGCGCGGTCGATATCGCTCCGTTGGAGGGCCGCCTTGCCGCCCTGGAACAGGCGGCGCAAGCGCCCGCCGGTGCGAATGCACCCGACGTCACGGCGCTCCAGGCAGAGGTCGCCAACCTGACCAAGGAAATCGCGGCCCTGAAAACCGACCTTGCCGATGCCCGGCAGTCGGCGGATACCGCCAAGGCCGAGCTTGCCGGCCGCATCGACCAGGCGGAGCAGAAGCTCAATGAGCCGGTCAACGACATCGAAATGGCCAAGGCCGTCGCCGTCACCGCGTTGAAGACCGCCATCGATCGCGGCGGACCGTTCCTCGCCGAACTCGATGCGCTGCGCAGCATCGCACCCGAGGACGCGGCAGTGAAGGAACTGGCCGAGGACGCCAAGACCGGCGTCGCCACGCGAACGGACTTGCGCAGCGAATTTCCGGCGACGGCCACGACGATGCTCGATGCCCTCAATCAACCCGACCCGAACGAGGGCATCTTCGCCCGGCTCTATTCGAGCGCCCTGTCCGGTATTCGCGTCCGCCCGGTCGGCAGCGTCGAGGGCGACACGCCGGAGGCGGTGGTCGCCCGCATCGAGGACAAGCTCAACAACGGCGATCTCAAGGGCGCTTCGCTCGAATGGGATGGCCTTCCCGACGCGGCGAAGACTGCCGGCCAGAATTTCAAGGCGAAGCTCGACCGGCGTCTGCGCGTCGAGACGGCCATTGACGCCGCCGTGGCGGCGACCATGACGCGAACCGGCACGCAAGGCTAGAGAAGGAAGAAGACGACATGGTCCGGATACTGTTCTTCATCCTGCTCGTCCTCGCCCTGGCGCTCGGCTTTGCCTGGCTTGCGGACCGACCGGGAGAGCTGTCGCTGATCTGGCAGGGCCAGCTGATCGAGATGAGCCTGATGCGCGCCGCCACGATCCTGATCTCGCTGTTCGCCGCGATCCTGATCGTCGCCTGGCTGATCCGCACGCTCTGGCTGTCGCCGCACACCGTGACGCGCTACTTCCGCGCCCGCAAACGCGACCGCGGCTATCAGGCCCTCTCGACCGGTTTGATCGCGGCGGGCGCCGGCGACGCGGCGCTGGCGCGCAAGATGGCGGGCCGGACCCGCGGCCTCATCAGCGCCGATCAGGAGCCGCTGATCCATCTGCTCGAGGCCCAGACGGCGCTGATCGAAGGCAAATACGACGACGCGCGCAAGAAATTCGAGCTGATGGCGGATGACCCGGAGACCCGCGAGCTCGGCTTGCGCGGCCTCTATCTCGAGGCGAAGCGGTTGGGCGCCAACGAGGCCGCCCGTCAATATGCCGAACGCGCTGCCGAAAAGGCGCCGCACCTGTCCTGGGCAACGCTTGCGACCCTCGACCAGCGCAGCCAGGCGGGTCAATGGGACGAAGCGATCCGTCTCCTCGACCAGAGCCGCACCGCCAACGTCCTCGACAAGAAGGAAGCGAACCGGAAGAAGGCCGTGCTGCTCACCGCCCGGGCGACGGGCAAGCTCGAAGCCGACCCGAAAGCCGCTCGCGACGACGCGCTCGCCGCCTTGAAGCTCGACGACCGGCTGGTGCCGGCAGCGCTTACCGCCGCCAAGGCGCTGTTTCGCGAGGACAACCTGCGCAAGGGCGCTTCGGTCCTCGAGAAGGTCTGGAAACAGGACCCCCATCCGGAACTGGCGCGGCTCTATGTCCGTGCCCGCGGCGGCGATTCCGCCGTCGACCGGCTGAAGCGGGCCAAGAGGCTCGAAACGCTGCGCGGCAACAATGCCGTCAGCCTGGCAACCGTCGCCGAGGCTGCGCTCGAGGCGCGCGAGCTGGCGCTCGCCCGAAGCAAGGCCGAAGCCGCCGCCCGGCTGGCGCCAAGCGAGAGCATCTTCCTGCTCATCGCCGACATCGAGGAGGCCGATACCGGCGACGAGGGCCGCATCCGCCACTGGATGGCGCAGGCGCTCAGGAGCCCGCGCGATCCGGCCTGGACTGCCGATGGCGTGACCTCGCCAACCTGGCTGCCGGTGTCGCCGGTCAGCGGCCGGCTCGATGCCTTCGAATGGAAGGAGCCACCCTCGCCGCTTGCCGGCACCACCGAAGAGGGTCGCGTCAGTGTCGACGAGGCAATCCGCAGCCTGCCGCCGGTCGCACCCGAGCATCCGGTGGCGGTACGAGAAGCGCCAGCAACGCCCAAGGCTGAGGAAAACGGGCCCGTGCTGGAAGCGGAACGCCCAATCCCGACACCGACTGCGATAACCGTGCCGGAGCGGAAGGAAACCGCCGCCCCGCCGTCCAAGAGCGAGGGGACCGCCGCAGAGGACGAAGAGGCAGCGCCCTTCTTCGGGCGGCCACCGGACGATCCGGGTGTTCGCGACGGGGCGGTTGAGGACGGCAACAAGGCCAGCTTCCGGCTGTTCTGAATTCTGGTTTCACGGGGCTGTGGGCACAAGGCATGTTTGAACGGTTTCGAGCGTTTCTCGAAGAACTGAAGGGTCCGGCGGCGCGGATCGACAAGGACGATCCGCGCGTCGCCGTCATCGGGCTCTGCTTCCAGGTGATGGAGGCGGATGGCGCCATCCGTACGTCCGAGCGCCGCAAGATGCGCAAGATCATCAAGGAGCATTACAGGCTCGACGATGCCGCCCTCAACGCGCTGGTCGCGGCGGGCGAAACCGCCGAGAGCGAAGCGATCGACTTCTACCGCTTCACCTCCGAGATCAAGCGCCACCTGTCCGAAGAGCAGCGCGTCGAGCTTGTCGGCATGCTGTGGGACATCGTCTATGCCGACGGCGCGCGCAGCGAAATGGAGGATCACGCAATCTGGCGGATCGCCGATCTGCTCGGCGTATCCGGACGAGACCGGGTCTTGAAACGGCAGGAAGCAGCCGCCAAGATCGACATGGTTGAGGAGGAGAACGAGGCACAACAGGAAGGCTGACGATGCCGCCAGACGCCCGCGACGCCAACAGACCGATCCTCGTCGTCCTCCACCAGGAGCGGTCGAGCGCAGGCCGCGTCGGCCATATTCTCGAGCAGAAGGGTTTTTCGCTCGATATCCGCCGCCCGGCGCTTGGCGACGAACTGCCGTCGACGCTCGAGGGCCATTCGGGAACGATCGTCTTCGGCGGCCCGATGAGCGCCAACGACGAGGAGGAATTCGTCCGCCGCGAGATCGACTGGCTGTCGGTGCCGCTCCTCGAAAACAAGCCCTATCTCGGCATCTGCCTCGGCGCCCAGATGCTGGCCCGCAATCTCGGCGGCAAGGTCGCGCCCCACCACGAGGGCATGACAGAAATCGGCTGGTATCCGCTCGAGGCCACCGAAGCCGGCAAGGCGCTGCTCGATTGGCCGGCCATGGTCTATCATTTCCACCGCGAAGGCTTCGATCTCCCCAGGGGGGCCGAGCTGCTGGCAACCGGCGACACCTATCCGAACCAGGCCTTCCGCTATGGCGAGAACGCCTGGGGCATCCAGTTTCACGGCGAACTGACGCGGGCGATGATGCATCGCTGGGTGGTGCACGGCGCCCACCGCTTCGTGCTGCCCGGCGCCCAGCTGGGCAAGGCGCATCTCGAGGGCCGAATGGTTCACGATCACCCGTTGCGGACCTGGATGGAGAATTTTCTCGAACTGATCTTCTTGCGCGACGGCGACAAGGGAAAACCCAGTTTACCCCTCCCCAACCCCTCCCCACAGGTGGGAGGGGCTTAACCTGTCGCACCCTTTTCGCCTCTCTCGATCGTTGCAGTAGGCTTCGATTCTTTGGAAATGGTAGTCGGCCGCAGCGGGCGCCAAAAGCCCCTCCCACCTGTGGGGAGGGGTTGGGGAGGGGTTTTTGCGGCTTCCCGCTGATCACCCTGTACGCTCCCCCTCCGGCACATCCAGCCTGTCGATCCGCCGCAATTGCGGAAAACCTGCCGCCCAGAGCAGCGATACCAAGAGCGTGCCGAGCCCGCCGAAGACGACGGCGAAGACGGCGCCGAAGCCGGATGCCATCGTGCCGGCGCGAAACTCGCCGAGCTCGTTGGAGGCGCCGACAAACACCGCGTTGACGGCATTGACGCGGCCGCGCAACTCGTCCGGCGTCCAGAGCGCGATCAGGCTCTCGCGGACATAGACCGAGATCATGTCCGCCGCCCCCATGACGACGAGCGCGGCGATCGAGATCCATGGCGTCGCCGACAGGCCGAAGACGACTGTCGCCAGGCCGAACAGCGCGACGCCGATGAACATCGAGAGGCCTGCGCGATTGCGGATCGGGTGGGCGGCGAGCCAGACGGCCATGCCGACAGCGCCGACCCCCGGCGCGGCACGCAACAGGCCCAGTCCCCATGGCCCGAGCACCAGGATGTCGCGCGCAAAGACTGGCATCAGCGCCACCGCACCGCCGAGCAGTACGGCGAAAAGGTCGAGCGAGATCGCCCCGAGCACGACCTTCTCGGCCTTGATATAGCGGAAGCCGGCGGTGATCGTCTGCCAGTTCTGTGCCGAGGCGGGCGAGCGTTGCGCAGGCTTCGGTACGGCGAACACCATCAGCGCCGCAGCCGCGAAGAAGCAAAGGCTGACGGTATAGGGTACGGACGGACCGAAGCCGTAGATCAGCCCGCCGACCACCGGCCCGACGATCGTCGCCGTCTGCCACGAGCTCGAATTCCAGGCGATCGCGTTCGGCAGATCCTCGGCCGGCACCAGATTGGGCGCCAGCGATTGCGCGGCGGGCGTCAGAAAGGCCCGCTCGATGCCGAAGACGATGAGGATGCCGTAGACCGGCCAGGGAGCGAACAGCCCCGTTACCGTGAGGGTCAGCAGTGCCGCGGCGCAGAGCGTGCCGACGAGCATGCAGAGCCCCATAATGACGCGGCGATTATAGCGATCCGCCACACTGCCGGTGACGAGGATGAGGACAAGCGACGGCAGGAACTGGAAGAGGCCGATCAGGCCAAGCGCGAAAGGATCGCGCGTCAGGTCGTAGATCTGCCAGCCAACCGAGACCGAGAGGATCTGCACGGCGAAATAGGCGAGGAAGCGCGAGAAGAAATAACGCCGATAACCCACATGCCGAAAAGCGGCAAAGCGATGCGTATTGTGGACGGCCGGCATGGCGGAAGCACTCCTCGAGGCAAATAGCGCGCCCCGCATCGTTAAACATGATGGCGCGGGCGGTGAGTGTCGTACTTGCTCGTTTGGTTCCCAATGTCTACATGTCTGGCGACAAAGATTTGGAGACGGGCATGATTGCTGTCATCGGCACCTTGAATTTCATCATCAACATCGCGTGGTTCCTGATCATCGCGTCGGCGATCTTCTCCTGGCTCTATGCCTTCAACGTGATCAACGTGAACAACCAGGCGATCAACATGATCGGCCGCTCGCTCTACCAGCTGACCGAGCCGCTCTACCGGCCGATTCGCCGTTTCCTGCCGGATATGGGCGGCGTCGACCTCTCGCCGCTCGTCGTCCTGGTGATCCTCTATTTCATCCAGCTGTTCCTGAACACGACGATCGCGCCGGCGCTGATCCGCTGACATGGCGCGCGCCGCGCTGACCGGCTTCGGCGACCATCTACGCCTGACGGTGCGGCTGACGCCGAATGGCGGCCGTGATGCGATCGACGGTTTCGAAATCGCGGCGGACGGCGAGGAGCACCTGAAGGTCAGAGTGCGCGCAGTGCCGGAGAAGGGCAAAGCGAACGATGCCTTGATCGGCCTGCTGGCCAAGGCGTTCGGCCTTGCAAAGAATCGGATAGCGCTCGTCTCCGGCGACACGCAGCGCAAAAAAATCCTCCGGATCGAAGCCGACCCGGAGGCTATTCAGAAGCGTCTCACCGAGATCGTCGGAGAGTAGCAATTCAAAGTGCTACAGCGACCTTTGCGCGCCTGGGGCGCGCGGCGCTGTAGTTACTTCTTCGCCTTGGCGCGCTCGACCGCTTCGCGGATCAGCTGCTTGGCGACGCCCGCATCCTTCCAGCCGAAGATCTTCACCCACTTGCCGGGCTCCAAGTCCTTGTAGTGCTCGAAGAAATGCTCGATCTGCTTCAAGGTGATTTCCGGCAGGTCGGTGTAGTCATGAACCTTGTCGTACCGCTGGGTGAGGTGAGCCGACGGCACCGCGATGATCTTCTCGTCGTGGCCGGAATTGTCTTCCATCATCATCACGCCGATTGGGCGGACGTTGATGACGCAGCCCGGCACCAGCGGGCGGGTATTGCAGATCAGCACGTCGATCGGATCGCCGTCGTCGGAAAGCGTGTGCGGGACGAAGCCGTAGTTGCCCGGATAGGTCATCGGCGTATAGAGGAAGCGGTCAACGACCAGCGTGCCGGCTTCCTTGTCCATCTCGTACTTGATCGGGTGGCCGCCGACCGGCACTTCCACAATCACGTTGACATCTTCCGGTGGGTTTTTTCCGATGGAAATCGCGTCGATCCGCATGAGCACCTCCAGGGCCGTTGAAAAGTCGCCCGTCGGATAAAGGGAAACATGCCGCGATGCAACATGACTTTCGTCCGGGCAGTCGGAATTGCTGTAGGCAGGCGTCGCGGCCAAATAGGGGCAGACCGGATTTTTGTCTGGGGAAAGGCTATCTGGATAAGTCTGCGTAGCGTGAGTCTTGGGGAGGATACGCCGAGGGCGTCTATTTCCAGACGAGGCCGACCTTCTTCAGGTATTTTTCGCCGAAATCCTCCATGCCCTCGGCAACGTCGCGACCGCCGGCCGACAGGAAGAAGTTATAGGCGAGCTCGCTCTCTTCGAGGCACCAGACGACCATCCCCTCGCAACCGAGCGATTTCAAAAGGCTTTTCGCCTCGCCGAACAGCATGCGCCCGAGACCGAGGCCCTGATATTCCGGGCGAAGATAGATCTCGTAGATCTCGCCTTCCTGCGGCAGTGCCCGTGCGCGGCTCAAACCCAGCGTCGCATAGCCGGCTATCTTTCCCGCCACGTCGACGACGAGCAAGGTCGCCGGCCCGCGCGTCGCCTTTCTCCACCAGGTCTCGTCGCGCCGGTTGACCATTTTGACCAGCGGGCGGTGCGGGATGAGACCGCCATAGGCCTGCAGCCAGGAAACGCGATGCACATCGGCGATTGCCGCCGCCTCATGCGGCTCTCCGGGCCTGACCTCGATCGAAACAGTCTTCATGACCTGACTCTAATCACACGACACGGCGAACCGGAATCCCGCCAGAGTACTGCGCCGCGTTAACCCACAGGCAACTTTAACGGCATCCACGCGAAGGTTAACGCGTTTTTAACTTTATCCGCAAGCCGGCCGCGAAAGACACACACAGCAAAAAACCCCGGATCGCTCCGGGGTTCTCATGCATCTGTCGATTTTCTCGAGATTTACGCCGCGCCGGCGGTGCGGGATTTTTCGAAGCGCTTGCGCTCATTCGGATCGAGATACATCTTGCGGAGCCGGATCGATTTCGGCGTGACTTCGACAAGCTCGTCGTCCTGGATCCATGAAAGCGCGCGCTCCAGAGTCATGCGGATCGGCGGCGTCAGGCGAACGGCTTCGTCCTTGCCGGCGGCACGCATGTTGGTGAGCTTCTTGCCCTTCAGAACATTGACTTCCAGATCGTTGTCACGGGTGTGAATGCCGATGATCATGCCGGCATAGACCTTTTCGCCCGCCTCGATGATCATCGGGCCGCGATCCTCGAGGTTGAACATGGCGTAAGCCACGGACTCGCCGGCATCGTTGGAGAGCAGCACGCCGTTGACGCGGCCACCGATCTCGCCCTTGAAGGGCTGGTAGTCGTGGAACAGGCGGTTCATGATCGCCGTGCCGCGCGTGTCGGTCAGAAGTTCCGACTGGTAGCCGATCAGGCCGCGGGTCGGCGCAAAGAACACCAGGCGAACGCGGTTGCCGCCGGAGGGGCGCAGCTCGACCATTTCGGCCTTGCGCTCCGACATCTTCTGCACGACGACGCCGGAATGCTCCTCGTCGACGTCGATGACGACTTCCTCGATCGGCTCGAGCAACTGGCCGTTGTCGTCCTTGTGCATGACGACGCGCGGACGCGAGACGGCGAGTTCGAAACCTTCGCGGCGCATGGTTTCGATCAGCACGGCGAGCTGCAATTCACCGCGCCCGGAGACGTAGAAGGAATCCTTTTCGGAGGATTCCTCGATCTTCAGCGCGACGTTGCCCTCGGCTTCCTTGAACAGACGGTCGCGGATGACGCGGCTCGTCACCTTGTCACCTTCGGTACCGGCCAGCGGGCTGTCGTTGACGATAAAGGACATGGTGACTGTCGGCGGATCAATCGGCTGGGCTGTCAGTGCCTCGGCCACCGAAGGATCGCAGAAGGTGTCGGCGACGGTGCCCTTGGTGAGCCCGGCAATGGCGACGATGTCGCCGGCATGGGCCTCCTCGATCGGCTGACGTTCGATGCCGCGAAAGGCGAGGATCTTGGAAATGCGCCCGCTTTCAAGCAGCTTGCCATCCTGGCCCAGCACCTTCACCGCCTGGTTCGGCTTGATCGAACCGGAGTGGACGCGGCCGGTGATGATGCGGCCGAGGAAGGGGTTGGCTTCCAGGATCGTGCCGATCATCCGGAACGGGCCTTCGGCGACCGTCGGCTCCGGCACGTGCTTCAACACCAGATCGAGCAACGGGCCCATTCCCTGGTCCTTCGGACCTTCGGGATTGACGTTCATCCAGCCGTCGCGACCCGAACCGTAGAGGATCGGGAAGTCGAGCTGCTCGTCGGTCGCGTCGAGCGCAGCGAAGAGGTCGAAGACCTCATTGATGACTTCCTCGTGGCGGCCGTCCGGCCGATCGATCTTGTTGATCGCGACGATCGGCTTCAGGCCGACCTTGAGCGCCTTGCCGACGACGAACTTGGTCTGCGGCATCGGGCCCTCGGAGGCATCGACCAGCACGATCGCGCCGTCCACCATCGACAGGATGCGCTCGACCTCGCCGCCGAAGTCGGCGTGGCCGGGGGTGTCGACGATGTTGATGCGCGTCCCTTTCCATTCGACCGAGGTCGCCTTGGCGAGAATGGTGATGCCGCGTTCCTTTTCCAGATCGTTGGAATCCATGACGCGTTCGGCAACCCGCTGGTTTTCGCGGAACGAGCCCGACTGCTTCAGAAGTTCGTCAACGAGCGTGGTCTTCCCATGGTCGACGTGCGCGATGATCGCGATGTTACGAATGCTCATTGTGTATCTCGGAAAGCTCTGGCCACGCGCAACAAGGCGGGTACCGCTTTTTCAGTTGCCGCGCTCATACAGGTTTTTTTGCGATTGCGAAAGGGGGCCGGCGTGCACAGCAGGGCTGCATGGGACGCTGCGATCTCAAGCGACGGCTGCCGGGTCGAGCGTTACGCGCCACAGTTCCTGATCCTGGCGGTCCATCAGCCGCACGGTCAACTGCTCGGTCTGGCCGTTGATATCGACGATGCCGAAGAATTGCAGGCCGGCCGAGGGTGGCAGGTTGCTGTCGATACCGCCGGCCGACGCCTTGATGAAGCGCACCTGCGGCCCAAAGGTCATGTCGAGTTCCTTCGGGCCATAGGTGCCGGAGTGGAGCGGGCCTGAGACGAATTCCCAGAAGGGCAGGAAATCCTTGAAGGCGGCGCGCGACGGATCGTAGTGATGCGCGGCCGTGTAATGCACGTCCGCCGTCAGCCAGACGATATTGTCGATCGCATTGTCGCGGATGAAGCGCAGGAGATCGGCAAATTCCGTCTCGCGGCCGCCGGGAGCGCCATTGTCGCCATTGGCGATCGCGTCCGAGCCGCGCTTCCTCGAATAGTCGTCCCAGACGACGAGGCCGATAGGCATGTCGCAGGCGATCACCTTCCAGGTGGCGCGCGAGGCGGCAAGCGCGCGTTTCAGCCAATCCATCTGCCGCCAGCCGAAGAGCCCGGCCTCGCCGCCCTGGTTGGGACCGCGATAGGAGCGCAGGTCGACGAAGAACACGTCAAGCAGCGGTCCATAGGCGATCTTGCGGAAGATCCGCCCCGGCTGCGTCGGCAGCGTGCGGATCGGCGTCATCTCATGGAAGGCGCGCGCCGCACGGGCCGCATAGACCGTTACATCCTTCTCCGGATAGCGCGGATCGTCGCGAAGATCGGTGGAGGCCGACCAATTGTTCAGGACCTCGTGGTCGTCCCATTGATAGAAAGTCGGGCAGACGGCGTTCAAGCCCCGCACATGCTCGTCGAGCAGATTGTATTTCCACTGGCCGCGATATTCGCCAAGCGTGCGGGCGACGTCGCGCTTCTCGGCCGTGACGATCCGGTTCTTCCACATGCCACCGTCACGTAGCTTGATCTCGTCGGGGATCGGATTGTCGGCATAGATCGTGTCGCCGGAATGGATGAAGAAATCCGGCTCGTGCAGGCGCATGGTCGAATAGGTCTTCATGCCGACCTCGTCGATGCCCCAGCCCTGGCCGGCCGTGTCGCCGGACCAGGCGAAGCGTACCGAACGTCGCCGCAAGGGCGCGGTGCGGAAGCGCCCGACGATCGGCTCGGAAACGCGATTGGCGTCATAGAGATCGGTCGCGGTGAAGCGATAGAAGATGTCCTGGTCCGGCAGGAGTTTGTCGAGCTGGCACTTCACCGCGCAATCCGTCTGCGGCGTCACGTCGATGTCGGGGAGCCGGATGGCGGTCGAGAAGCTTTCGGTGGTCGAATATTCGACCGCGACGCGGGCCGGACGATCGACCCGCGTCCAGATCATCCCCGATTGCGGATCGACATCGCCGGACTGCACGCCGTGCAGGAATTCCGGCCGCCCGTAGCCGCGCGCATAGAAAGGGGTCGCAAGGCCGGAAGAAGCGGCAAGGCCGGCAGCGCCGCCGGATAGGAGAAAAGAACGCCTGGTAAGCGTGCTTCGAATGTCAGCCAAATCCTGCCTCCGGTGCCGGTGTCGCGACTCATCGTTCCTCGCGAGCGGACCATTGGCGAACCGCATGTCAGCGGCTTTACAATCGGATGAAACTATTTGAACGGATTGGCGACAGTTCTGTGAAAGGGAGCGAGGGCCCGGATGAAAGGCGATGCTGCGGCGGGGGCCAATGTTTGCCCCTCATCTGCCTGCCGGCATCTTCTCCCCGTCATGACGCTAGGGCATATACACAAGTGGTGCGACGGATTGACTCGGTTGTGAGGATCGGATTTCGCGGGAGCGGCGTGTATGATTCCTTTGGTGACGTTTTGATTTGCGGGAGCGTCACCGATGGAGATAGGCCAGGACTGGTCGCTGGGCGGATTTGGAGATCGTCGTCTCGATAAAGGGGGGCGGCGCTGCTCCAGGGCATGGTGCTGCGCGAAACGGTCTGCCTGCGCCGGCTTGCGGCGGGCAGCCATTCGCAGGAAATCCGCTTCGGCCGTTTTCTCGGCAACGATGCGGTGACGGTGGAGTGGATCATCGCCGGCTGGGGGGAGCCGACCGGGGCGGCGGTGGCCGGCCGACACGTGCTGGCGCTGCAGGACACCAGCGAGATCCGGTTTCAGACGACGCCGGACAACCGGCGCGATCTGGGCAAGATCAAGAAGGGCAATTGCTGGGGGCTGCTGCTGCATCCGATGCTGGCGCTCGATGCCGAGACCGGCAGCTGCCTGGGGCTGGTGGGCGGCCGGGTGTGGACGCGCGGGACGGAGGCGCTGCCGCCGCATGCCAGCCGGCCGTTGAGCGCCAAGGAATCGCGTCGCTGGGTCGAGACGGCCGAGGCCGCCAAGGCGGTTCTGGCGAGCGCCACGCGGGTCACCGCCATCACCGATCGGGAAGGGGACTTCTTCGTGATGTGGGCACGGCTGCCCGAGGAGCGCTTCCATCTGCTGTCGCGGGTGATGCACGATCATGCCCTCAGCGGCGGCGGCACGCTGCGCCGGGCCGCCGCCGAGGTGGCGTTTTGCGACAGCCGGACGGTGGAGCTGCGCGAGCGGGCCGACCGCCCGGCGCGCCAGGCGGACTTATCCTTGCGCTTCGGCGAGGCGACGATCCGGCGGCCGCAAAACCTCGAAGCGGCTGCCCTGCCGGACGGCGTGACGCTGCGCTGGGTCGAGGTCGTCGAGCCCTCCCCGCCCGCCGGCGTCGAGCCGCTCAGCTGGCTGATCCTGACGACGCATGCGGTGGCGACGTTCGCCGATGCCTGGCAGATCGTCGCCTGGTACAAGCAACGCTGGATGATCGAGCAGTTCTTCCGGGTGATGAAGCAACAGGGCCTGAAGGTCGAGGATAGCCAGCTGCAGTCGGCGGCACGGCTGGAAAAGCTCGTCGCCATCGCCGCCAAGGCCGCCGTCATCGTCATGCAGCTCGTCCAGGCCCGCAGCGGCCAGGACCGGCAGTCGGCCAGCCTGGTCTTCACGCCAAGCGAGATCGACACGCTCACCGCCCTGCAGCAGCGCTTCCAGGGCAAGACCCGCCTTCAAGCCAATCCCCATCCAATGGGCTCGCTCGCCTGGGCCGCCTGGATCATCGCCAAGCTCGGCGGCTGGAACGGCTACGCATCCTCAAAACCGCCCGGACCGATCACCTTCTTCAATGGCTTGGCCTACTTCAGAGCCTGCGCCGACGGATGGGCGCTGCGCGATGTGTATATGCCTTAGCCCGCTTGCGGGGAGAGGGTTAGGGTGAGGGGCGGCATATCCTTCGCCACGCGTGCGGGGAGAAGGTGCCGGCAGGCGGATGAGGGGCAGTGCCCTAACCAGATGCTCAACGTTCGACGCCGCGCGTCGTATTTCGCCGATTGCCGACGAGTCGAGGATCAGAGACGATTCAGGATCGGCATCGGCGTCGTCCTGCTTGGATTCTGGAAATCGCTGTGGCTTGCATTGTATATCAATTGTGCAGCCCACAAACGGTTGCATGTCGCTGCTGGCCGTGCCGTCAGATCGCTGCAACCCCTCCTGTGCATCTGCAGTGAGACCGGCGCCGCACCTGCATGAGGTCCTTCGCCTTGACCCGATCGAACACCCCCTCTCGCGACCGGCTCGAAGCCGTTCTCGCGCGCCTGGCGGGGCGCTGCGACGACGAGCGCGTCTTCATGAAGCTCTATGCCGAATCGGCCCGCGCCGAAGCGGCAGCGGCCGACCGCAGGCAGCAGGAAGGAAAGAGCCTCGGCCCGCTCGACGGCCGCATCGTCTCGATCAAGGACCTCTTCGACATCGCCGGAGAGCCGACTCTTGCCGGCTCGATCATCCGCCGCATGGCACCGCCGGCATCGGCCGATGCGACAATCGTCCGGCGCCTGCGCGCTGCCGGCGCCGTTATCATCGGCAAGACGCACATGACGGAATTCGCCTTTACCGCCGTCGGCCTCAATCCGCATTACCCGGTGCCGGGCAACGCCGTCGATCCGATGCTCATTCCGGGCGGTTCTTCCTCGGGAGCGGGAGTGTCGGTGGCGGAAGGCACCAGCGACATCGCCATAGGATCCGATACCGGCGGCTCGGTGCGTATTCCTGCGGCGCTGCAGGGCCTCGTCGGCTTCAAGCCGACCGCCCGCCGCGTGCCGCTCGACGGCGCCTTTCCCTTGTCGCCGAGTCTCGATTCGATCGGCCCGCTCGCCTTGAGTGTCGCCGATTGCGCGCTGGCCGATGCCGTCATGGCCGGTGACCGGCCGGAGCCGCTGACGCCGCTGCCGGTCGACGGGCTGAAGCTCGGCATTCCGAAAGGCGTCCTGCTTGAAGAGCTCGCTCCAGACGTCGCCAAGGCCTTTGAGGCAGGCTTGCAAAGGCTGTCGCGTGCCGGCGCAAGACTCGCCGAACTTGAGATTGACGATCTTCTCGCCCGCTTTGCCGAGGCAACCGCAATCGGCTCCCTCGCCGGTCTGGAAGCAAGCCGCATTCATGCGGACTGGCTGGTGGACGACGAGGCGCCGGTCGACCCCCGCGTCAAATCCCCGCTCCGCCGCCGCCTCGCCGTTCCCGACACGGCGCTCGAAAACCTGCTCAAAACGCGGCATGCGCTTGCCCGCGCCATGGATGGGCGCCTGGCGCCTTTCGACCTCGTCCTCCTGCCGACAACACCGATCCCCGCCGTCCGCATCGCTGCCGTGGAAGAGGACAAACGGGAGTATCGTCGCATCGAAGGCCTGCTGTTGCGCAACACCGAGGTTGCCAACCAGTTCGACCTGACGGCAATCACGCTGCCGATGCCGGGGGCCGCCTTGCCGGCGGGGCTGATGCTGATGGGACGGAACGGCACCGACCGGACGCTGCTGCGGCTGGCCGCTTGCGTCGAGCGTCTGCTGCAGGAAGGCTAGCGTCCGCCGACCGCCTCAATGCATCGTTTGCGACGCCCAATCCTCGCCGAGGATCCGAAAGGCATCTTCGAGGGCGGCGACCAGAAGATCGGTGAGTTCGTCGCCGTCATTGTCCATCAGGTAGAGGGCAATGCTTGCGTCCTGCGGGTCGCTATAGTGCTCAACAATGTCAGACATTCATCGTCCTTCCTTCGCCACGTATCATTCCGGCTGTTGGCGCAATGATGGCAAGGCCGGCTTGTGCCGAGCTTGAGGTGGGCAAGCCCGTCATCCACGGCGTCTGTTGCAGTCGCGCCCCCCGGGGCGTTCAAAGGGCGCGGTTGGCGCTCATGTTTTTTCTCGCCCTCGCGGCTCACGCAGGATAGAGGACCACCGAAGTCGAGAGGTTGATAATGTCGAAGAAGACGCGGCGCGATGACGTCCAGCTGCAGCGCCTGAGGACCGAGTTTCCGGAAATCTACCGCGCCCTTCTCGCCGGTGAGATCGCCTCGGCGCGCAAAGCCTGCGTCGCCGCCGGCATCAAGCCGGAGCGCAGCCGCCTCGACAAGCTCAAGAACTCCTGGGCGAAAGCCACGGATGCCGAGCGCGACGCCTTCATGGGCTGGCTTGCCGCGACAGGCGCAAGGCCGCCGGCCACGAAACTGACCGCTCCGCCCTCGGCGTATTCCGCCCCGCAGCCGGCCCAAACGCCGATCGCCAGCGGCCGCTACCTGCTTCCCTCCGCCATCGCCGAGATCAAGGCGATCATGGCCCTGCGCCGAATGACGCCTCAGGACGTGATGGACGAAATGGGATTTGCGGCCGAGGACCGCGCCCTCGCCGGCGCGCTGGCCCGCGGCGCCAGCCTGCGGTTGTCGGTGATTGCCGCCCTGGAGGGCTGGCTGCGGATCAACGCACGGCGCTGAACCAACTGCCCTCGGACATCGGGGCGGCTTGTTCACCTGGACTTTGACGCCGCGGCCCCGGCGAAGACTTCGCCGCCCCAAAGGCATACCCTACAGCGACCTTTGCGCGCCTGATAAGGCGCGCGGCGCTGCAGGAGTCGAACCTGCCGCTCCGCATTTCAACAGAACCGAAAAACACAAAAGCCCCGGAAAACCGAGGCTTCGAAGGTCTTGGAAAAATGGAGCGGGTGAAGCGATTCGAACGCTCGACCCCAACCTTGGCAAGGTTGTGCTCTACCCCTGAGCTACACCCGCTCATCAGACCCAGGCCCGGGGTAGTCTGTGGGCCGTGGGTTGCCGCCCCGTCTTGCGGCGACCGGCGCTATATGGCCTAACGATTTTTCAAATGCAACAGGGAAATGACGCGGAAGGCAAGAATTTTTTCGGGCTAATCCCAAAACGCCGCAATGCCGCGATCCCGGTCGTTGGCCGCCGTCCCTGAGATTGCGTAAGCCGGCCCTTCCTCGTAAAGCAAGCTGAAACCTACAGCGCCGTGCGTCATTTCGGGCGCACTAAGGACGCTGTAGCACTTTGAATCGCTGCATGTTTTTATCCCTAAATCGAATAGGATTCAGGGATACATGCATGCAGTAGGCGGCAGAAGGACAGGACGCATGAGCGAGGCACAACCGAAGACCGCGGAAGACCTGTTCCGCTTTCTCGACGAGCTTGGTATCGAACACCAGACGAAACGGCATCAGCCGGTCTTCACCGTCGCCGAATCGGTGGCGCTGCGCGACGAAATTCCCGGCGGACATACAAAAAACCTGTTCCTGAAGGACAAAAAGGACAATTATTTCCTCCTGACCGTCGAGGAGCATGCGACGGTGGACCTGAAGACCATTCATCAGACCATCGGCGCGGCAAGCAAGGTCTCCTTCGGCAAACCGGAGAAGCTGATGGAATATCTGGGCGTGATCCCCGGCGCCGTGACCGCCTTCGGAGCGATCAACGACACTTCGGGCAGGGTGAAGTTCATTCTCGACGAGGGGCTGATGGAATTCGACACGATCAACTGCCATCCGCTCTCGAACGACCAGACCACCTCGATCGCCGCCAAGGACATGCTGCGTTTCATGGAGGCGACCGGTCACGAGCCGCTTGTCTTGAAAGTCACGGCCTGACATACGATCTTTGGCGCGGAAAGCATCAAGTCGGGCGAAAAGCCCGCGAGGAGAGAAGAATGGGCGGTAGCGACAATCCCTATGCAGGTTCCTTCGGCAACCAGATGACGGCCTCGGCCTCGTTCGGCGGGCAGCCGGCACCGGATGCCGCCGCCGCCGGCGACCTGGTCAAGGAGACGACGACCGCCACCTTCGCGCGCGATGTGCTCGAGGCCTCGCGCCAGCAGCCGGTGCTCGTCGATTTCTGGGCGCCTTGGTGCGGCCCGTGCAAGCAGCTGACGCCTGTCATCGAGAAGGTGGTCAAGGAAGCCGCCGGCCGCGTCAAGCTCGTCAAGATGAATATCGACGATCATCCCTCGATCGCCGGCCAGCTCGGCATCCAGTCGATCCCGGCGGTCATCGCCTTCGTCGGCGGGCGTCCGGTCGACGGCTTCATGGGCGCCATCCCCGAGAGCCAGATCAAGCAGTTCATCGACCGGATTGCCGGCCCGGCGGTGGACGATGCCAAGGCCGAGGTCGAGGCGGTGCTCGCCGACGCCAAGGCGCTCTTCGAAGCCGGCGATGCTCAGAACGCCGCCGGCCTCTACGGTGCGGTGCTGCAGGCGGAGCCGGAAAATACCGACGCGATCGCCGGCATGGTCGAATGCATGATCGCGCTCGGCCAGCTTGCCGAGGCGCGCCAGGCGCTGTCGCAGCTGCCGGAGGAACTCGCCAAGGCGGCGGCCGTGAGCGCCATTTCCAAGAAGCTCGACCAGATCGAGGAAGCCCGCAAGCTCGGCGATCCCGTGGCGCTGGAACAGCAGCTGGCGGCCAATCCCGACGACCACGCGGCGCGGCTGAAGCTTGCCAAGATCCGCAATGTCGAAGGCGACAGGACCGGCGCCGCCGACCACCTCCTGCTGATCATGAAGCGCGATCGCAGCTTCGAGGACGACGCCGCCCGGCGTGAACTCCTGTCCTTCTTCGAAGTCTGGGGGCCGAAGGATCCGGCGACGATTGCCGCCCGGCGCAAGCTTTCCGCACTTCTCTTCTCCTGACCGTTTGGCGGCAGGCAGGCGGAACCGCTTTTTGCGTCTCCGATCGCAGCTTTCTCCTTGAGATTTTCGAGGGATGCACCATCTCTTGAGCGTGCGGCCGGCCTTCATGCGACGGGAACGCCGCGATCTGCAGGGGCAATCGGAAATGCATGTCGGAAATGCGCGTTATCTCAGTCCGAAGGATCTGCCGGGGATACTTCCGGTCTTCCCGCTGACGGGCGCGCTGCTGCTTCCGGGTGCACAACTTCCACTCAACATCTTCGAGCCGCGCTATCTGGCAATGTTCGATGACGCGCTTTCCGGTGATCGGCTGATCGGCATCGTTCAGCCCTCCTTCGCCGAGGGGCGCAGCGATATCGATTCTTCCCCGGTACCGGCGCTCTGCCAGGTCGGCTGCATCGGTCGCATCACCTCCTTCGCCGAGACCGGCGACGGCCGCTATATCACCTCGCTCACCGGCGTCTGCCGCTACAGGCTGTTTGCCGAAATTTCCGGCGTGCGCGGCTATCGCCGTTTCCGCATCGGCCCCTTCGCAGCCGATCTCGAAGGCCCGGACGACGAAGCCCTCGTCGACCGCGAGGCGCTGCTGGCCGCCTTCCGCGCCTATCTCGACGCCAACAAGCTGGAAGCGGACTGGGAAAGCGTCGAACGGGCCAGCAATCGTACGCTCGTCAATTCGATGGCGATGATGTCGCCCTATGGGCCGGCGGAGAAGCAGGCGCTGCTGGAGGCGCCCGATCTCAGGACCCGCGCCGAAACGCTGATCGCGATCACCGAGATCGTGCTTGCCCGCAATTTCGGCGATCTCGACAACATTCTGCAGTGAAGGCGAAGCAATGGACGCAAACGCCAGCCGGGTGGATCCGAAACTCCTCGAACTGCTCGTCTGCCCCCTGACGAAAGGTCGGCTCCGCTATGATGCCGAGGCCCACGAGCTGGTCTCGGAAAAGGCGCGCCTTGCCTATCCGATCCGTGACGGCGTGCCGATCATGCTGGTCTCGGAGGCGCGCAAGATCGAGGATTAGGCGGCGGTTGCTTGCCCCTCATCCCGCGGCATGCCCCTTCTCCCCGCTTGCGGGGAGAAGGTGCCGGCAGGCGGATGAGGGGCATTTCGGAAAAGCTGCTGGCTACCCGCCGACGTGCTCGACGCTTGCCTCGATCCGCTCCATGTCGTCGTCGGAAAGGCCGAAATGGTGGCCGATCTCGTGGATCAGCACATGGGTGATGATATCGCCCAGCGTCTCCTCGTTTTCCGCCCAGTAATCGAGGATCGGGCGGCGGTAGAGGGTGATCCGGTTGGGGAACTGGCCGGTTTCCATGGTGAAGCGTTCGCCGATGCCGCGGCCTTCGAACAGGCCGAGCAGGTCGAAAGGCGTCTCGAGCGCCATGTCTTCGAAGACGTCGTCGCTTGGGAAATCGGCAACTTCGATGATTAGGTCCGTGGTCAGCTGGCGGAATTCTTGCGGCAGGTGGCTATAGGCTTCAAACGCGAGCTGTTCGAATGTGGTAAGCGTCGGTGCGTGGCGTTCCCGCCAATCATCGGTCTGGTCAATGCGGGCCATAGGCACTCCTTGTTGCCCTCATATAGCGATTTCGCGTTTGTTTTTCGAGTGTTGAAATTTTGTCGGCGGGGATGAGGAATAAATTCTTATCCTTTGCTGTTGACTCTTCCCCCAAGCTCTGGAATCCATAAAGAACATAACATGAACATTTGATGGGAGCTGACCGTCATGGCCGAGAACGCCGTGCAACGGCAAACCATTCTTTTCCTTCGTGACACCATAGCACGGATTGAAAATTGCAGCTTGCCTGGAATTGTGCGGGCCGCCAAGGCGGCCGATCCCGCCGGCTTTCGCCGCGGCAGGGAAGGGAGCTTGCAGCGCAAGGTCCTGCCCTTCGGGATTACGGCCCTCGACGATGTGCTCAACGGCGGGCTGCCGCTCGAAGGCATGATGGAAATCCGCAATGCCGAAACCCGCGATGCGGGTGCGGCCGCCGGCTTCGTGGCGGCCCTTGCGGTACTTTACCAGCAAGTGAGGAAGGAGAAAGGCAATCTCGCCCCGGTGCTGTGGATCAGCCAGTCGCTCGCCTCCCGCGAGGCGGGGCAGCTCTATGCGCCAGGCCTCAAGTCCTACGGGCTCGACCCGCAACGCTTCCTCTTCGTCTCGGCGCGCACCGTCAAGGATGCGCTGTGGATCGCCGAGACGGCGCTTTCAGTGCCGGTCTTCGCCGCGGTCGTTCTGGAAATCCGCGGCAATCCCGCCTGTCTCGCGCTCAGCGAGAGCCGGCGCCTCAATGTCCGGGCCCGGGCCGGCCACGTCCCCCTGCTTCTCTTCCGCCAGGCCGGAGAGGAGGAGGCGAGCAGCGCCTGCTTCCGGTTCCAGATCAAGCCGGCGCCGGCCGGCGCGCGACCTCTCCCCGATGGCTCGGTGCTTTGCGGCAGCATCGACCATCCCGCCTTTCACCTCCTTGTCGAAAAAAGCAGGGCTTATGCCGCTGCCGACATCTTTCTGGAATGGAACGCCGATGACCGCCGCTTCTACCCTCTCGACGAGCGCCGCAGCGCCGCTCTTCAGGCCAGCGGACAGCCAGAGAATCCTGTCGATCCACTTTCCGCATCTGCCGGCCGACCGCGTCGCCCGCAGCCGCTGGGGCGCCTCCTGGCTTTCGCGCGGGCGTCCTGACCATCCGCCGGTGGTTTTCGCCGCCAAGATCGACAATGCCATGCGCCTTGTCGCGCTTGATACGCTGGCCGAGCGGATCGGCCTGAAGCGCGGCCAGGGGGCTGCGGAGGCCCGCGCCATGTGCCCGGCTCTCGACGTGATCGCCGCCGATCCGGCGGCCGACCAGGCCTTCCTGGAAGGGCTTGCCGACTGGTGCGACCGCTATACGCCGCTCGTCGCGCTCGACGGAAAGGACGGCCTGTTTCTCGACATCACCGGCTGCGCCCATCTGCATGGCGGCGAAAAGGCGCTTATCAGCGACCTCCTGTCCCGGCTTTTCTCGCTCGGCGTCGAGGCGCGGGCAACCGTCTCCTCTGCTGCCGGCCTTTCCTGGGCCGCCGCCCGCTACGGCAATGTCGCCGTCATCGAACCAGAAGCGGCCGGCCGGGTTCTTGCACCCATGCCGGTCGCTGCGCTCCGCCTGCCGGAGGAAACGGCGGCAGCGCTCGAACGCGTCGGGCTGAAACAGATCGGCGACCTTCTCGAAGCGCCGCGCGCGCCGCTCGCCCGCCGCTTCGGTTCCCTCCTTCTCCTCAGGCTCGACCAGGCGAGAGGCGAGGCGGACGAGCCTTTGTCGCCGCGCCTGCCGGTGCCGAGCTTTTCCGCCGAGCGCCGGCTCGCCGAGCCGCTGATGGACGAGGAATACATTCTCGAACTGACAAGGCACCTTGCCAAGGACGTCCGCGCCTCGCTGGAGCGGCACGGCGAGGGCGGGCGGCTATTCGAGCTCCTGCTGTTTCGCGTCGACGGGCGGGTGTTCCGTGTCCGGGCGCATGCGGCCATGCCGTTGAACGATGCAGACCGCATCGCGGCGCTCTTTCGCGAGCGGCTGCAGGCGGTCCATGACGATCTCGATGCCGGATATGGCTTCGAAATCCTCCGGCTGGCGGTTTTGCGGAGCGAGCGGCTTGATCCGGCGCAGCAGGATTTTTCCGGCGTGCCCGAGGAAAGCCAGCCGCTTGCCGCTTTCATCGACAAGGTTTCCGCCCGTTTCGGTCCCGATTGCCTGATGCAGGCGAGCCTTGCCGAAAGCCACCTGCCGGAACGGGCGGGCGGCTTTGCCGCCGTCAGGGATGTCGCGGCGGTGATCGGCGCCCCGAGTGAAGACAAGCTTTTTGAAGGCAGGGTTTTCCCTGAAAACCGTCCGCTTCGGCTTTTCACCCACCCCGAACTGGTGGAGGCGACCGCCGAGGTGCCGGACGGCGCCCCGCGCAGCTTCAACTGGCGCAGGACCCAGTATCGCGTCGCCCGCGCCGAGGGGCCGGAGCGGATCGCCGCCGAATGGTGGATCGACGGGGAGGACCATCCGACCCGCGACTATTTCCGGATCGAGGATCAGGAGGGCCGCCGCTTCTGGCTGTTCCGCGAAGGCCTTTACGGAAGGGAGGTGGCCGCGGCCCGCTGGTTCATGCACGGAGTTTTCGCATGAGCGGGGAGCCGACCTTCCACGAGCTTGGGGCGCGCACGAATTTCTCCTTCCTCGAAGGGGCGGCCCCGGCCGAGGAGATGATCGTCTTTGCCAAGAAGGCCGGGCTTTCGGGTCTTGGCGTCGCCGACCGCAACAGCGTGGCCGGGGTCGTCCGGGCCCACGCCAAGGCGAAAGTGGAGGATTACCCTTTCCAGCCGGGAGCCCGGCTGGTTTTTGCCGATGCGACGCCGGATATTCTCGCCTATCCGAAAAACAGGCGGGGCTGGGGGCATCTTTGCCGCCTGCTCAGCGTCGGCAATCTGCGCGCGAAAAAGGGCGACTGCACGCTTTACCTTGCCGATCTCCTCGAATGGCAGGAGGATCTGCTCCTGATCGTCATGCCGGGCGAAGGCCGGCCGCAGCCGGAAATCTTGGAGGCACTGCTCGAGAAACTAAAGGCATCCGCGGGCAACCGGCTCTATCTCGGCCTGGCGCCCCGCTATGACAGTTTCGACCGGCACGACTTCGCCGTTCTCGCCACAGTTGCCCGGAGCCTTGACGTCCGGCTTCTGGCCACCAATGACGCGCTCTATCACGATCCGCACTACCGGCCGCTTGCCGATGTCGTCACCGCAATCCGCGAGCATGTGCCGATCGCCAGCGCCGGCTTCCTCCTCCAGAAGAATGCCGAAAGGCACCTGAAGGGCCCGAAGGAAATGGTGCGGCTTTTCCGCGACTATCCCGAAGCGATCGTCAATGCGAACAAATTTTTCAAGCGGCTTTCCTTCAGTCTCGACGAGCTCAGCCACCAATATCCGGACGAAAATGCCGAGGGCGAGACGCCGGCCGAAAGCTTGCGGCGGCTCGTCGCCGAAGGCGCGCTGGAGCGTTATCCTTCCGGCGTGCCGGAAAAGGTCACGCGGCAGATCGAATACGAGCTCGAACTCATCCACGACAAGAAATACGAACCCTATTTCCTCACCGTCCACAAGCTGGTGAAATTTGCCCGCAGCGTCAATATTCTCTGCCAGGGACGGGGGTCTGCGGCCAATTCTTCGGTCTGCTTCTGCCTCGGCATCACCGATGTCGATCCGCAGAAGTTCACGCTGCTGTTCGACCGCTTCCTGTCGCGCGACCGCGACGAGCCGCCCGATATCGATGTCGACTTCGAACACGAGCGGCGCGAAGAGGTCATCCAATATATCTACAGGACCTATGGCAAGGAGCATGCCGGGCTCACCGCCGCGGTGATCAGCTATCGGTCGCGCTCGGCCGGGCGCGAGGTCGCCAAGGCCTTCGGCCTGTCGGAGGATGTCCAGTCGGCGCTCGTCAGCTCGGTCTGGGGCTGGGGCACCTCGCCCTTCACCGAAGAGCAGGCGAAAGGGGCGGGCCTCGACATGGCGGATCCGCTGACGCGGCGCGTCCTTGCCTATGCCAGCCTGCTCATGAACTTCCCGCGGCATCTCTCCCAGCATGTCGGCGGCTTCGTCATCACCCGCGACAGGCTCGACGAGGTCGTGCCGATCATGAACACGGCGATGCCCGACCGCTACATGATCGAATGGGACAAGGACGACCTCGACCAGTTGAAGATCCTCAAGGTCGACGTGCTGGCCCTCGGCATGCTGACCTGCCTTGCCAGGGCCTTCAGGTTTCTGGAAGTCCATTACGGCAAGCCGAAAACGCTTGCCGAACTCTACGAGGACCAGCAGGCGGCCGTTTACGACATGATCTGCCGCGCCGATACGGTCGGCGTCTTCCAGATCGAAAGCCGCGCCCAGATGAGCATGCTGCCGCGCCTACGTCCACGCGAAATGTACGATCTGGTGATCGAGGTGGCGATCGTCCGTCCGGGGCCGATCCAGGGCAACATGGTGCATCCCTATCTGAAGCGGCGCGAGGCGCAGCGTAAGGGAGAGCCGGTCGACTATCCGAGCCCGGAATTGAAGGCGGTGCTGGAAAGGACCCTCGGCGTGCCGCTGTTCCAGGAACAGGCGATGCAGATCGCTATCACCGCCGCCGGCTTCTCGCCGAGCGAGGCCGATCGCCTGCGCCGCGCCATGGCGACCTTCAAGCGGACCGGCACGATCCATACCTTCGAGCGCAAGATGATCGATGGCATGGTCAGGAACGGCTATGAGAGGGAATTCGCCGAACGCTGCTTCAACCAGATCAAGGGATTCGGCGAATATGGCTTTCCCGAAAGCCATGCCGCCTCCTTCGCCTCGCTCGTCTACGCCTCGTCCTGGTTCAAGGCCTACTATCCGGACATCTTCTGCGCCGCCCTTCTGAATTCGCAGCCGATGGGCTTCTATGCGCCCGCCCAGCTCGTGCGCGATGCCCGCGAACACGGGGTCAGGATCCTGCCGGTCGACGTCAACCATTCGGACTGGGACGCCCTGCTCGAAGGCGAGGCGATGTTCCGCAAGGAGGCGATCGACCCGCGCCATGGCGAAATGCGGGATGTCATCCGCTCCGGGAAGGCGGTGCGGCTTGGCTTCCGGCTGGTCAAGGGACTGCGGCAACCGGATATGGAGGCGCTGGTTGCGCGCCGCGGCGAGGGGTATCGTTCCGTCCACGATCTCTGGCTCCGCTCCGGCCTGACCCGGGCGGTGCTGGAGCGTCTTGCGGATGCGGATGCCTTCCGCTCGATCGGGCTCGATCGGCGCAGAGCCCTCTGGGCGGTGAAGGCGCTCAACGAGCAGTCGGCGGTCGAGCGCCTCCCGCTTTTCGACGGGGCGGGTTCCACGGACCTGCAGGTCGAACCGGCGGTCGCCCTGCCCGACATGGCCGCGGGCGAGCATGTCATCCATGACTATCGCTACCTGACGCTTTCCCTGAAGGCACATCCGGTTTCATTCATGCGCGGGGATTTCGCGCGCATGGGCATTCTTTCCAGCCGAGACCTGGCGAGGACCCCGGCCGGCAGGCGGGTGACGGTGGCAGGCCTCGTGCTCGTCCGCCAGCGGCCGGGTTCCGCCAACGGCGTCATCTTCATGACGATCGAGGACGAGACCGGCGTCGCCAACATCATCGTCTGGGAAAAGACGTTCCAGAAATATCGGCCGCAGGTCATGGGATCGCGGCTCGTGAAGGTGCGGGGCCGCTTGCAAAGCGAAAGCGGCGTCATCCATGTGGTCGCCGAATATATGGAAGACATGACGCCGATGCTCGGCCTGCTGCGCAACGAGGCCCGGCGTTTCGGAGCCAATGATCGGGCCGATGAGGCGCTCAGGCCGACGGCGGATGCCCGCGACAAGAAAGCACTCCGGCAATTGCGCCCGGCGCCGCCTGCACAGGAGGGACTGGAAACCTCCGAGGCGGGAAGCGCGGTGGCCGAAGTCATGCCGAAGGGGCGCAATTTCCATTGAGCCCGCTCGGACCTGCTGCCGACGATCGTTGCATCGTCGGTTCGCCAGGATCTTCGCCTCCGGATGTCCCTGTGTAAAAATGTCGCAGGGCGTCCTCCCCGCTTTGCAAGTCCTGAGAGAAAAATCGTCGTCTTAGAATCACCTAATCTGATGAAAACACGAAATTTTTCATCAAGATTAGAACGACTCTAATATACTCCTCAACTTTATGGAGAGGAGTTTTTTGTTGACGGCAAATGTCCTCTTTTGCTTTATCGCAAAATCAGGACGTTGCGTTTGACAGGCAAGACGAAATGCTGGTTTGCAGCTGCAATTTCATCACCGAGAAAGAGATTGAGGACACGATCATCGGTCTCCTCGACGACGACTGTTGGCAGTTGATCGTGCCGGCGAAAGTCTATCACGCGATGGAAAAGCGCGGCCGCTGCTGCGGCTGCTTCCCCAATGTCGTCGACATCATCATCCGCACCACCGAGCAATATCACGCCCGCCGCGACTCGACGGAAGCCGAGATATTTGATTTCATGACCCGCCTAAAACAATTCCACGAAGAAAACCGGAGGGCGGATCTTGAAAGGCGACGCAAAGGTAATCGAGCAGCTTAACGAAGCGCTCTTTCTCGAACTCGGTGCCGTAAACCAGTACTGGGTGCATTACCGCCTTCTCGAAGACTGGGGCTACACGCTTCTCGCAAAGAAGGAGCGTGCCGAGTCCATCGAGGAAATGCACCACGCCGACAAACTCATCGAACGCATCATCTTCCTCGAAGGCCATCCCAACCTGCAGACGGTCGCACCGTTGCGGATCGGCCAGAATGTCAAGGAAGTGCTGAAGGCCGACCTCGCCGGCGAATACGACGCCCGCACGGCCTACAAGAATTCCCGCGACGTCTGTCACGCGGCCGGCGACTATGTCTCGATGAAACTCTTCGAGGAACTGCTCGCCGACGAGGAGGGCCACATCAACTTCCTCGAGTCGCAGCTCCAACTGCTCGACACGATCGGCGAGGAGAAATACGGGCAGCTCAACGCCGCCCCGGCCAACGAAGCGGAATAAAAACCGATTCGATCTCGATCAAGTGCCGCGCGTTCGCACCGCGGCACTTTCTCGTAGGAACGAGACTATGGAAACAGCCCCTCACCTCGGTTCTAACCCGAGGACTAAAGCGTGTCGCGTTCAATCGGCCTCATATCCGGCCGCATTGAAGTAGTTCCGGCATTCTGTGACGGAGAAGAGATTGCAGATATCGCCGAGTGCATCGGCGATGGCGTCGAAACTGCGGGCGGCCCGCTTGCGCAGCAGCGCCTTGAGCTTGGAGAAGGCCATTTCGATCGGGTTGAGGTCGGGCGAATAGGGTGGCAGGAAGAGCAGCCATGCGCCTTTCGCCTTGACCATTTGTTCGGCCCGCTCGCTCTTGTGGAAGCCGACATTGTCGAGAATGACGACGTCTCCGGGCGACAGCGTCGGGGCGAGTTGCGTTTCGATCCAGGTCTCGAAGATGCGCCGGTTCATCGGCGCGTTGACGATAAAGGGCGCGACCACGCCATGTGATCGCAGGCCGGCGATGAAGGTCTGCGTCTTCCACGAACCGAAGGGGGCGTGGGCGCGATAGCGTTGCCCTTTTGGTGCCCAGCCTGAGCGCTTGGTCAGCTTGGTATTGGTCGAGGTCTCGTCGATAAAGACCAGTCGCGCCAATGCCTTGTTGAAGAAGCGCCGGCGTCGCCGGGTCCAGAGCTCACGCGCCCGCGCGATCTCTGGGCGCTGCTGCTCACTTGCCTGCAGGCTTTTTTTTATGGCTGAGGTCGAGGCGGTGGAGAAGACGGCCAACATTGGAGCGGTGCACGATGACGCCGCGCCCGGCGAGTTCCAGGCACAGTTCGTCCAGCGTCAGGTCGCCATTCTGCGCCAGGCGCTCGCGGACCCACTCGCCATGCGCGTTCAGCTTGCCGCCACCCAGATGGCCTTGCCGCCGTGGCGCCAGCGATCCGGTCGCGCGTTTGAGCTTCACCAGATTGTTCACGAAACGCGGCGACACCCGGAAGTGCCGGGCCGCGGCCCGATGGCTGTGACCGTCCTCGACAAACGCAATGACACGACTACGCAAAGCAAGCGGATGTGATTTGCCCATGGTGTCCCTCCCGTCAAAGCGAGGGAATCACAGCCAACCCCGATTCGGGAATCTGGAGGGTTCTGTGAGGTCCGGCCGCTTTGGATGCAGCATTCGCTGATCGGACCTCATTGAAGCCGGATTGAGCGAAGGCGCGGGTTGTTTGGCACTATGGGGATTTAACCGAAGCGGTGGATGGCGTTTGGCTGGGGCGAGCCCAGGCGGGGCTGGAAGAGCGGCTGAGAAGAAGGTTCTTGTCGCCAATTGAGATGTGTCTGGCGGTGTTTTTGGTTGATCTGTGCCGAACGAGGCTTCGGCGATGCTGCGTTTTGTGTTGCGCCGGCATGCTTGGCCAAAGCCATTCGCTCGCGGCCCTTCGATCTGCCGACGTTGATTGTTGGAGTGATGCCAGGTCTGATAGGGTCATGAGCTATCGTTCCATGCTGGTCGACAGGCTGGTTGACGCGGCTTCCAGGTGCCGAGGATGTTCATCCTTCCGCCGCAACAGGGACAGCGGTGTGCAAATGGCGGGGCCTCGACCGTATCCAGGTCTTCGACCGGCTCTTCCGGCTGCGGGACATTGAGGAGATTGCGGCATGCCTCCAGCTTCTGCTGCCGCTGTCCGTTGGCAAGCAAGCCAAAGTGACGGATGCGATGGAAGCCGTCCGGAACCGTATGCAGCAGGAAGCGACGAATGAACTCGTGGGCATCGAGCGTCATCCGCTTCTGCCTGCCACCCCTGCGATAATCCTTCCAGCGGAATGTGACCTGACCACCATCCATGCTGACGAGGCGGGAATTGGAGATGGCGATGCGATGGGTGTAGCGGCCGAGATAGGCCAGCACCTGTTGGGGTCCGGCAAAGGGCGGCTTGGCATAGACGATCCAATTGACGCGCCGCGCTTCTCTGATCATGCGCGTGAATGCAGCTGGATCGGCCAGGCTCGCGATGCTGCCGAAGAACTGAAGCTGGCCTTCGTCATGAGCCTGCTTCAGGTATTCGAGAAACAGTCGCCGGAACAGGCGCGACAGCACCCGCACGGGCAGGAAGAAGTTCCTCCGACAAGCCACCCAGCGGGTTTGATCGAACGACAATCCGCCGCCCGGCACGATGCAGTGGATGTGTGGGTGATAATGGAGGTTCTGCCCCCAGGAATGCAGCACGGCGATAAAGCCGAGTTCAGCACCCAGATGTCTGGGGTCAGCGGCAAGTCTGCGGAGTGTCTCGGCGACGGCGCGAAACAGGACAGCATAGACCACCTGCTTGTTCTGGAAGGCAATCGCGGCGATCGCTTGCGGCACGGTGAAGACGACGTGGAAATAGCTGACCGGCAGCAGGTCGGCCTGCCGGGCGGCAAGCCAATCGCGGCTGGCCTGTCCCTGACACTTTGGGCAATGCCGGTTACGGCAGGAATTGTAGGCGATGCGGAGCGCCTCACAATCCCGGCATTGCTGGACATGGCCGCCCAGCCGCGCGGTCCGACACATCTCGACCGCGCTCATCACCCGGCGCTCAACCCGCCCGAGATGCGTGTCATGCGATTGACGATATCCTTCCCCGTGGCGGCGAAAAATGTCCGCCACCTCCAATCCCGCCGCCATGGCGGAATGTCCTCAGCCTGTCGGCACCACCTCCAGCGTCAGCCGGTCGAGCGGACTGGTCGTGGCGCGGATGAGTGTGTTGGACACTTTCGTGTAACGCGCCGTGGTCGACAGATTGTTGTGGCCGAGCAGGACCTGGATGATACGAATGTCGGTGCCGCTCTCCAAGAGATGGGTGGCAAAGCTGTGGCGCAACGTGTGCACCGATATCCGCTTGTCGATGCCGGCTGCGGCACGTGCCGAACGGCAGGCAGAATGCAGAACCTGGACATCGATGGGTTTGCTCTCGTCACGTCCCGGAAACAACCAGACCTGCGGTCGCACCAGCTTCCAATAGACCCGAAGGATATGAAGCAACTGCGCCGACAGCATCACGTTGCGGTCCTTGCCGCCTTTGCCATGCTCGATGCGGATGACGCCGCGCTCGCCGTCGATGTTGCTGACCTTGAGACTGACCGTCTCGGTGGCGCGCAAACCAGCCGCATAAGCCGTCGTCAGCGCCGTTCGTGTCTTCAGGCTCGGGACCGCTTCCAAAAACCGCACGATCTCATCGCCGTTCAATATCGTCGGCAACTTGGCGGGCGTTCGGGCATAGGCAATGCGCTCCGGTATCTCCGCATGTCCAAGCGTGACGCCGAAGAAGAAGCGAAGGGCGCAAACCGTCTGGTTCAAGGCCGGCCATGATAGCCCCGACGACACCAGATGCACCTGAAAGGCACGCACATCCTCCAGCCCCAACCGGTCCGGCGACCGACCGAAATAGCGCGAAAACTTCGTCACTGCATGCAAATACGATCGCTGCGTCGCCGGCGACAAATTGCGGATCGTCATGTCCTCGATCATCCGTCGCCGCAGCGGGCTCATCTCACTCATGATACTCTCCTGTTCAAAGGTTGGGCCAAACAGCCCAATCCTTCAAAACAGGGGCACACCATGCAAATCAGATGCCCCAAATGCCGCGTCAGCGGCTTCGTTCAATCCTGAATCCTAAAAATCGCGACCCGCTTTAGCCCTCTCCCCGCAGGCGCGGAGAGGGGACTTCGGAGGGCGCCGCGAGTCTCCTTCGCCCCGCGAGCGGGGAGAAGGTGCCGGCAGGCGGATGAGGGGCCGCTCACATCCCCCTTTACCCCACCAGGTGCGCAAATGCGGCGACGACCTCCTCATAGGTCTTGCGCTTGAACGGCACGATCAGCTTCGGCAGCTCCTGCATCGGCTTCCATTCCCAGGCATCGAATTCGGGATCGTGGCCGCCGGGTGGCGGGTTAATGGCGATCTCGCTTTCGTCGCCCTCGAAGCGGAAGGCGTACCAGCGCTGCGTCTGGCCGCGATACTTGCCCTTGAGGCCGATGCCGATCAGGTGCTTCGGCAGGTCGTAGTTGATCCAGCCGGGCGCTTCGGCAAGCAGCGAGACGCTGCGCATGCCGGTTTCCTCGTAGAGTTCGCGATAGGCGGCTTCGAGCGGATCCTCGCCCGCGTCGATGCCGCCCTGCGGCATCTGCCAAAGCTGCGGCGAGCCGTCATATTCCGAGTTGCCGACGGAGAGTCGATGCCCGGCCCAGACAAGCCCCTGATGATTGAGGACCATGACGCCGACGCACGGCCGATAGGGCAGGTCTCCTGCCTTCAAAACCTTGCCCTTGTCCTTACCCATGTCGCCATTCCTTGCATGTGCTGGCCGTTCTTCAGCCGATTGCCTGCTTAGATCAGTTTTGTTGCGGATCGTTGACGACGGCCGAAATACCGACGAATTCGATGCCGCGTCCGCCCGCCTCCTCCATCCATTCGGCAATCGTCGCAACACTCTCGTCGAAGGCGGAAGCGACACCGATCGCTGTGCCGTTGCGCCGTGCGACGCGTTCGAGCTCGTCGAGCTTGCGCAGGATCGCGTTGCGGCTGAGTTCGCTGTCGAGGACCAGATCGGCGAAGCCGTGCGGTACGCCGAAGGCGCCGGAGAGCGTTCCGGAAAGCGATTGCGCCGAGGTGCCGTCGTCGAGAAACAGCAGGCCGCGCTTGCCGAGGTCGCGCATCAGCGGTTCGAGCGCATCCGCCTCGGAGAGAAACCGGCCGCCGAGATAGTTCATGATGCCGGTATAGTTGGTGATCTGGCCCATGCTGCGATGCAGTTCGGCCAGATTCTTCGTGGCACCGCGGGAAACGAGAAGCGCATGCGGCCCCGGGGCGTTGTCCGGGTAATCGAACGGCTCCATCGGGATCTGCAGGAGGATCTCGTGGCCGTCGCGCCGCGCATCCTGCATCCAGCGCTGCAGGCTGTTGCCGGCCGCGGCGAAGGCCAGCGTCACCTCCGGCGCCAGGTCGCGGATGGCACGCTGCGTTCCCGTCTGGCTGAGACCGAGACCGCCGACGACCAGGCCGATGCGCGTACCGCGCGCGCCCGACCAGGGACGGGCATATTGATCCATCGGCCGCAATCCGTCCGGACCGACGATCGGCAACCGGCCCTGCGGCGTGTCCTCGATGAGGTCCTCGTTCGGAAGCGCCGCCATGCGCGGATCCTGGCCGCGCATCGGACCGGCACTGATCAGCGCCGGGCCGTCGCCGTCGCGTGACCTCGGCGTGTATTTGGTAACCGTCGCACCGTCGTCCGTCAGCATTTCCTCGACATGGGCTCCCGAACGGGCACCACTCTGGCGAAGCGAGCCGCCTGCAACCTTGGGCTTGGTCGGCGACGCAGGACGTTCGGTGCTCGCCTGGGGCGTTTCAACGCTTGTGCCCGGAGCCTCCGTACGGAGCAGGCTGTCCGGTGCGAAAGCGGCCCAGCCGGAGAGCCCGGCGATGGCTAACGAAAAGACGCCAAGAAAGGCGTAGCCGAACATCCGGCGCGGATTGCGCTTGCGGGGCGGCCTCTTCTTCAGGCCTTGGCCAAGCGGGGCGTTGAGATCAGTTCCCAAAACGGAGCCTCGACCTTAGAAACGTTGCCGGTGAGGAATGCGCCCGCTCGCGAAGAATCATCGGCAGTCGGCTACATCGCCGATGCATAATATAACGGCGCCGGGTTGAACAGCCCGGCGCCTTGTCTCATTCGCTTCGAACCGCGTGGCTCGCTGGATCCAGTCGATCCAAAGAACCACAGGGAGGCTCACTTCTTAAGTTCGGCCTGCTCGGGATTGGCCGGGAAGGACGGATCCGTCTTCTTGCCGCGCAGCAGGTCGAGCGCGTAGTTGAGCTGAATATCGTCCTTGGCTTCCGGCGGCACGTAAGCGACCGAGCCGGAACCCTCGTCGTTCTCGCTCTGGCCCTTGATGTGGCCGCGCAGATCGGATTCGCCCTGCGCTTCTACCTTGCCGAGGAGTTCCGGGGGCAGCGGCTGTTCGACCTTGATGTCCGGGGTAATGCCGGTGCCCTGGATCGACTTGCCGGACGGCGTGTAATAGAGCGCCGTGGTCAGCCGCAGTGCGCCGGCGTCGCCGAGCGGAATGATCGTCTGAACCGATCCCTTGCCGAAGGAACGCGTGCCGAGCACGGTCGCACGCTTCATATCCTGGAGCGCACCGGCGACGATCTCCGATGCCGAAGCCGAACCGCCGTTGACGAGAACGACGATAGGCTTGCCGTCCGCGAGATCCCCTGGCGTCGCATTGAATCGGCGCGTCTCGTCCGGGTTGCGGCCGCGGGTCGAAACGACCTCGCCGCGCTCCATGAAAGCGTCCGAAACATTGATTGCCTGGTCGAGCAGGCCGCCCGGGTTGAGGCGCAGATCGAGGACATAGCCCTTGAGCTTGTCGGCCGGGACGTCCGCCTTGACCTTTTCGATGCCCTTCTTCAGGTCGTCGAAGGTCTTCTCGGTGAAGGAGATCACCCGGAGATAGCCGACATCGCCTTCGACGCGGTACTTGACGGCGCGCACGGCGATCACGTCGCGAACGATCGTCAGCTCGATCGGCTTCTCTGCGCCCTTGCGCAGGATGGTCAGCTTGATCGGCGTACCGACGGCGCCGCGCATCTTCTCGACCGCTTCCTCGAGCTTCAGGCCGCGAACGTCCTGGCCGTCGATCTTCGAGATCAGATCGCCGGCAAGCACGCCGGCGCGGGCGGCAGGGGTGTCGTCGATCGGGCTCGTCACCTTGACGAGATCCTCTTCCATCGTCACCTCGATGCCGAGGCCGCCGAACTCGCCGCGCGTCTGGGTGCGCATATCCTCGGCATCGGCCGAGTTCATGTAGCTCGAATGCGGGTCGAGCGAGGAGAGCATGCCATTGATGGCATTCTCGATGAGCTTGTCGTCCTGCGGCGGCGTCACGTATTGCGCGCGCACGCGCTCGAACACATCGCCGAAAATCGCCAGCTCGCGATATGTGGACGAATTGGCCGCCACGGCCGGGATCGTTGCCGAATAGACGACGCCCATCGCCGTCGCCCCCATCAGCGCCCCGACCAGAACAAGTGAAGCTCTACGTATCATTTCGCGCCTTTCCAACTTCTGCTGCGGTCCACCACGGTCGGGAATCAACCGGCTTTCCGTCTTTTCGGAATTCAATGTAAATCGTTGGCCTGTCCGTTTCCAGCGTCAAGGCCGCCGCACTCGCCACTCTTTTTGCACCCATCGTCGCGACCGGCTCGCCGGCCACGACGAATTGGCCCGGGCGGACGCTCACGCTCTCCATTCCGGCCAGCACGATATGGTAGCCGTCGCCGGGATTGAGGATGATCATCTGCCCGTAACTGCGGAAGCTGCCGGCATAGACGACCCAGCCGTCCGCCGGCGTGGTCACCAGCGCGCCTGCATTGGTTTCCAGCATGATCCCCTGCAGCGAGTGCCCGGTGCCGTCCGCGTCGCCGAATTGCCGCAGGATCGAGCCTGCGGCCGGATAGCTGAGCCTCTGTTGCAATTCCGAAAACACGTATGCGGGCGCAATGCGGTTTTTGTCGGGCACCGCGCTCTTGGCCAATTCGCGTGCCGCCTCGCGCTCGGCCTCGTTCATCCGCAGCCGTTCCTCCTCCTGGGCGCGGGCCGCCGCGGCCGCCTCGCGCACAGAGGATATCTCGTTCTCGATCGAGGAGATCAGCCCTTCGAGATTGGTCGCCTGCAGGGCGAGCTCCTCTGCCTTGCGCTGTTCGGAGGCGAGTTCCGTCGCGTTCCGCTGCCGCAGCTTGTCCTTTTCGGCGACGAGCATCGACATGCGCCGCTCTTCCTCGAGATTGGCCGTCATCGTCGCCGTCAGATCGTCCCGCTGGCTGGCGATGCCGGCGCGGATGTCGGCAAGCGCCTTGAGGTCGGCAACGAGGCTGTCGGTCTGCTCGCGTATTTCCGGAACGACCGCACCGAGCAGGATGGCACTGCGGACCGAACCAAGCGCATCCTCCGGCGTCACCAGGATCGCCGGCGGCGGGTTGCGGCCCATGCGCTGCAGCGCGGCGAGCACTTCGGCAAGAACGCCGCGCCGGGCCCGGAGCGAACGCCTGACGACGTCCTCCTTGACGCGCAACTCGTTGAGCTTCGTTTCTCCCTCGGAAATCTGCCGCTCGAGTTCCTGGCGCTTCGCCGCCGAGTCGACGATCGCGGAACGCAGCGCCTCGTTGCTCTTGTCGAGCTCGGCAATCGTCTGCACGAGAGCCTCGGCACGGTCGCGCGAGAGGCTGATGGTCTTCGACAGCGCGTCCAGTTCGCTGCGCGTGCTGTCACGTCTCAAGGCCAAGTTCGCCGCGGGATCCGGCGGGCCCTGTTTCGCGCCGGCCGGGGCCGGAGCGGCGTCCCTGGCGGCTTCCTGCGCGAATGCCGGGCCGCCTATGGACAGAAGAACGGCGGCGATCGCCGCATGCCGGCCGATCTGCCCCATGGCAAACCTCATCCGGGCCACCTCGGCTCTGTTCCTGACGCGCGTCATCCTGTCTCGTGGGCTGGCAGTTAAATCAGGGAACCCTAATCCGATTTGTCGGAGGCCACCAATACATATTGTTGTTATCGCCCGGCAAGGGCTTCAGGGCGGTGCTGCCCTTCGTTGAGTCGTCGCCGATCAAAACATGCGGTAAAGAAAAGTGCCCAAGGGATGCCCCTCATCCGGCCCGCAGGCCACCTTCTCCCCGCACGCGGGGCGAAGGGAACTCGCGGCAACGCTTACTATGCTCGGTGGTACGGGTGGCCGGCAAGAATGGTCACGGCACGATAGAGCTGTTCGGCGATGAGGATACGCACGAGCTGATGCGGCCAGGTCATCTTGCCGAGGCACAGTACCGCATCGGCGCGGGCATGAAGGGCCGGATCGAGCCCGTCGGCACCGCCGATGGCGATCATCAGGTCGCGCTTGCCGCCGTCCCGGAAGGTGCCGAGCAGCGTGGCGAAGCTCTCCGAATCGAGCGCCTTGCCGCGTTCGTCGAGCAAGAGGAGCAGGCTGCCGTCGGCGAGCGTCTTTTCGAGCTGGGCCGCTTCCTCGCGCTTGCGCGTCTGGGCATTCGCCGCGCGGCTCTCGTTGATTTCGACGAGGCGCGCCAGCTCCAGGCCGACGGCCGGTCCCGCCTTGGCGAAGCGATCGAGATAGCGGGCCGCGAGATCCTTTTCCGGCCCCGCCTTCAGGCGGCCGACTGCGAAAAGTCCGATGCGCATTGACCCGCTCTTTCCCCACCGGCGTCCGATCGAAGAAGAGTTTTCGATCGGCAAAAACCCTCTTGCTGCCATCCTCCCGATCGGGGGATGACAGCCCTATCTCAAATCGGCACCGGTCGTCGCTCCGTCCTGAGGCTATGGGTCAGGGGCGGGCGGCGCGTCTCAGTGCAGAGTGCTGTCCTCGATCTCCGGAGCCGCCCACATCTTTTCGATGTTGTAGAACTCCCGAATCTCGGGCCGGAAGATGTGAACGATCACATCGCCGGTGTCGATCAGCACCCAGTCGCCACCCTCGAGGCCTTCGACGCGGGGATTGCCAAGGCCCTCGTCCTTCAGGTCCGTCACCAGGTGGTCGGCAATGGCCATCACATGCCTGTTCGAACGCCCGGAGACGACGACCATGAAGTCTCCCAGCGCCGACTTTCCGGCAATGTTGATGCTGATAATGTCTTCTGCCTTTGAGTCCTCTAGGCTTTCGAGGACCAGCTTAAGCGCACGGACAGCGGCTTCGTCGCTCGATCCCGTGCTGCGCGGGAATGCGGAGACCGCATATCCCTTGGCGTGTGCTGTTGTCAGGGTCTTTCCTTTCCGAATGAACAGAACAAGCACTTCCGGTTCGTGAGGTCGAACCGTGTGTCAAATGTAGGCACCAAACCGGTGCGGTTTCAAGACGCGAGAAATAAATGACGGGAATTCACCCGGATTTGGCGGAACGAAGCGCCGTCGAGCTCAAGGACGAGCGGGGACCGTGGATGAAGGTCCAGGCCGGCGCCCTTCGAAAGGCGAGCCTCGGTGCGTCGTCCTCGTCGATTCGCGCATGGTCGAAAGTCATCGCCATCCGCGACGACAGATAGGCGAGCGTCGAGCCCGGCCGGTCGATCACTGCAATCGGGAAGGTGCGGACGATCCGGCGCCAGTTCTGCCAGCGGTGGAAGTTGCGGAGATTGTCCGCCCCCATGACCCAGACGAAGCGGACGCCGCGGTTGCGGGCCCGGACGAACTCCAGGGTGCGGGCCGTATAGCTCTGGCCGAGCGCCTGTTCGAAGGCGGTGACCTTGATGCGCGGGTTGCGGGCGATCTTCTCGCTCAGCGCGATGCGCTCGGCGAGCGGCGCGAGATTGTTGTGGTCCTTCAGCGGATTGCCGGGCGTTACCATCCACCAGAGCTGGTCGAGGCCGAGCTTCTGCAGTGCCGTTTCGGCGACCAGCACATGGCCGGCGTGGGGCGGGTTGAAGGATCCGCCGAGCAAGCCGACCGACATGCCGCTTTCGACATACGGCATGCGCAGATAGCCTGGCTTCACATCGGCAGGAGTCGTCAGGGCCGCACCTGTCCCGTGCCGCGGACGCGATACTTGAACGAGGTGAGCTGTTCGACGCCGACGGGGCCGCGGGCATGCATCTTGCCGGTGGCAATGCCGATCTCGCCGCCCATGCCGAACTCGCCGCCATCGGCAAATTGCGTCGAGGCATTGTGCAGGAGGATCGCCGAGTCGATCTCGGTGAAGAAGCGCTCGACGACCGCCGGATCCTCTGCGATCACCGCCTCGGTGTGGGCGGAAGACCAGCTGTTGATGTGCTCGATGGCGCCGGAAATGCCGTCGACGAGCTTTGCCGAGATGATGGCGTCCAGGTATTCGGTCGCCCAGTCCTCGTCGACCGCCGCCTTCAGGCCGGGAAGCAGGCCTTGCAGCTCTTCCGAGACGCGCACCTCGCAGCCGGCGTCGAGGAGGCCCTGGAGCAGCGGTTTTGCCAGCCGGTCGGCGGCGTTGCGATCGATCAGCAGTGTTTCGGCGGAACCGCAGATGCCGGTGCGGCGCATCTTGGCATTGACGACGATCCTCTGCGCCATGTCGAGATCGGCCGAGGCATCGACATAGACATGGCAGAGGCCTTCGAGATGGGCGAAAACCGGCACGCGGGCCTCGTTCTGGACGCGGGCGACGAGGCTCTTTCCGCCGCGCGGCACGATCACGTCGATCGCGCCGTTGAGGCCCGAAAGCATGGCGCCGACGGCGGCGCGGTCGGCGAGCGGAACCATCTGGATCGCATCCTCCGGCAGGCCCGCCGCCTTCAGCCCCTCGACGAGGCAGGCATGGATCGCCCGTGACGAATGGAGGCTATCGGAGCCGCCGCGCAGGATCACCGCGTTGCCGGCCTTGAGGCAGAGCGCGCCGGCATCCGCCGTGACGTTCGGACGGCTCTCATAGATCACCCCGATGACCCCGAGCGGCGTGCGGACCCGCTCGATATGCAGGCCGTTCGGCCGGTCCCATTCGGCGATGACGTCGCCGACGGGATCCTTGAACGCGGCGATCGCCCGGATGCCGTCGGCCATGTCGCGGATCCGGCCCTCCGTCAGCGTCAGCCGGTCGATGAAGGCCTTGGCGACGCCGCTCTTATCGGCATTTTCGAGGTCGATCGCATTGGCGGCGAGGATCTCGCCGCTCTTCGCGACGATCGCGTCCGCCATGGCGACGAGTGCCGCATGTTTGCGCTCGGCGCCCGCAATGGCGAGCGGCCGGGCCGCCGCCTTGGCACGCCGGCCGATCTCCAGCATCATTGCGTCGACGTCCGCGCCATTCCTGGCCGTCTCAAGCATGGAGCTTGCCCTTCTTCTCATTTCCCCCCTCTTCGGATCGCGCGCCGGAGGGGGCCGTCATCACCATATCGTCGCGATGCACCATGGCGGTGCGGCCCGCATAGCCGAGGATCGCGGCGATCTCGGCCGATTTCTTGCCGGCGATCTGGCGGGCGTCGTCGGCGTCGTAGCCGGCAAGGCCGCGGGCGATCTCGCGGCCGGAAGCGTTGAGGATCGCAATGGTGTCGCCGCGGCTGAACGTTCCCGTCACCTGTCGGACACCGGCGGGCAGCAGGCTCTTGCCGGAGCGCAGCGCCGTCTCCGCGCCGGCGTCGATCGCAATCGATCCTGCCGGCAGGAGCTGGCCGGCGATCCAGGTCTTGCGCGCCGTCACCGGCGAGCCGGAAGGCGCGAACCAGGAGGAGCGGGCGCCCGCCTCGATCGCCTTCAGCGGATGCTCCGGCTTGCCGGAGGCAATGATCATCGCGCAGCCGGCAGTGGTGGCGATCTTGCCGGCATCGATCTTGGTGCGCATGCCGCCGCGCGACAGCTCGGAGGCGGCGCCGCCTGCCATCGCCTCGATCTCCGGGGTAATCTCGGCGATCGTCTCGAGGAAGCGCGCCTGCGGATCAAGATGCGGCGGAGCCGTGTAGAGCCCGTCGATGTCGGACAACAGCACGAGCAGGTCGGCGCCGACCATCGTCGCCACGCGGGCCGCGAGCCGGTCGTTGTCGCCATAGCGGATCTCGGTGGTGGCGACCGTGTCGTTCTCGTTGATGATCGGCACGGAGCCGAGCTTCAAGAGCTGGTTGATCGTGGCGCGCGCATTCAAATAGCGGCGGCGCTCCTCCGTATCGCCGAGCGTCAAGAGGATCTGGCCGGCGATGATCTGATCGGTAGAGAGGCTTTCCGACCAGGCGCGCGCCAGGGCGATCTGGCCGACCGCCGCTGCCGCCTGGCTTTCCTCGAGTTTCAAGGCGCCGGCCGGCAGGTTGAGCACGGTGCGGCCGAGCGCGATGGCACCCGAGGAGACGACCAGCACCTCGACGCCCTTCGCCTTCAGCGCCGCGATATCGACACACATGGCGTCGAGCCAGCTCTTCTTCAGCCCGCTCTTGCGGTCGACCAGCAGGGCCGAGCCGATCTTGATGACGATCCGGCGGTATTTTTCGAGCGGTCTGACGGTCGCGGCCATCTCAGGCTTGCTCCTCGCCGGCCTTGGCGGCGGAAATGACGTCGCGCAACGCCCTCAGCGCCTCGGTCATGCCCCGGTTGGTGACGGCGGAGATGATGAGCGGCGTGGAGCCGCAGGCCTTGGCGAGCGCCTTCGACTTCGCCTTCAGCTCGTCGTCGTCAAGCACGTCGACCTGCGACAGGGCGACGATCTGCGGCTTGTCTTCGAGCCCGCCGCCATAGGCATCGAGCTCGTGCCGCACCGTCGTGTAAGCCTTGGCGACATCCTCCTCCTGGGCCGAGACCAGATGCAGGAGCACGCGGGTGCGCTCGACATGGCCGAGGAACCGGTCGCCGATGCCGACGCCTTCATGGGCACCCTCGATCAGCCCGGGAATGTCGGCGATGATGAATTCCCGCCCGTCGACGGTGGCAACGCCGAGATTGGGATGCAGCGTCGTGAAGGGGTAGTTGGCGATCTTCGGCCGGGCGCGGGTGCAGGCGGCGAGGAAGGTCGATTTGCCGGCATTCGGCAGGCCGACGAGGCCGGCATCGGCGATCAGCTTCAATCTCAGCCAGATGGTCTTTTCCTCGCCCTCGAGGCCGGGGTTGGCCCAGTTCGGCGCCTGGTTGGTCGAGGACTTGAAATGCGCATTGCCGAAGCCGCCATTGCCGCCGGCGGCGAGCCGATAGCGCTGCCCTTCCGCGACCATGTCGACGATCAGCGTCTCGTTGTCCTCCTCGAAGATTTGAGTGCCGACCGGCACCTTCAGCGTCACGTCGGCGCCCTTCGCGCCGGTGCGGTTGCGGCCCATGCCGTGGACGCCGGTCTTGCCCTTGAAGTGCTGCTGGTAGCGGAAGTCGATCAGCGTATTGAGGCCGTTGACCGCCTCCACCCAGACATCGCCGCCGCGGCCGCCGTCGCCGCCATCCGGCCCGCCGAACTCGATGAATTTCTCGCGGTGGAAGGATACGGCGCCCGCACCGCCATCTCCGGACCGGATATAGACTTTTGTTTCATCGAGGAATTTCATGGGCTCGCCATTTCTTGCGTGTTCGGCTTGATCGAAGTTCGGGCGGATGCGGGCAATACGCCCTGGACGTTTCTTCATCCCGCTCGCTCGCCGCCATCGATATAGGCGGTTCCGGCCGAGGTCAAAGATTATCGCATGAAGGAACCCGCCAAAGCCAAGCTCCGGCGGGTTCGGTTCGTCAGGCTGGCCGGCGCAGATTCTCGGCCGCCAGCCGCGTTTCGATATGCGCCACCATGGCGTTGCGGGCGAGCGCATAGATCTGGCTGCAGCCGGCGATCTTGAAGCCGAGCTTCTCCTGCACCTTGAGCGAGGCCGGATTGTCGGCGAAGACGCCGGAATGCAGCACCGCATCCGGCATGCGGCGGAAGAACCGCTCGACTGCCGCATGGACCGCCTCGCTCGCCAGCCCGTTGCCCCAGTAGAAGCGGTTCAGCCAATAGCCGACATGCCACTCGCCGCGCAGGAACTCGATGCCGACGCAGCCGATATGGACATCGTCGCCGGTGGTGACGGCGAGCGTCCAGTCGGGCAGGACGTTCGCGGCCTGGCTGTTCAGCCAGTCGAGCGCGTCCTGCCGGTGATAGGGCGCCGGCACCCGCGCCAGCATGCGCGACACTTGGAAATCGCCAAGCGATTCGGCGATCGCCGCCGCATCCGCCAATCGATGCGGGCGGAGCCTCAGCCGCTTCGTCTCGATGACCGGGCAGGGGCCGGGATCGGGGCGGGCGACGATCCGCACCCTTTCGGTGACCAGCGCGTTCATCGCATGCCTCCCCAGCTTCTCAGCGAAACCCAGGTCTTGCGGTCGAGCCGGTACCATTCGACGGCGACGGTGCCGCCGAGTGCCAGGCTGTCGACCATGCCCGAGCCCTGGAACTGGAAGCCGCACTTCTGGATGACCCGGCGCGAGGCCATGTTCATGACCCGGCAACGCGCATCGATCTGGTCGATGTCGCGGGTGCGGAAGGCCATGTCGGTCAGCGCCTGCACCGCTTCGGTGGCATAGCCCTGGTTCCAATAGGGCTCGCCGAGCCAATAGCCGAGCTCGACCGTCCTTTGGTCGGCATGCGGCTCGATCCCGCAGCAGCCGAGGAATGCGCCATTGTCCGCTTTGGTGATCGCGTAGACGCACTTGCCAATCGTGCCGGCTTTTGTGCGTCGCACGAAATCAGCCGCGTCCGCCGTGGTGTACGGGTGCGGCATGCGCGAGACCATGGTGGCGATATTGGCGTTGTTGGCAAGATGGGCAAGGGCGTCGATATCGTCTTCGTGGGGGGCGCGCAAAACGAGCCGGGGCGATAACAATATCGGGCAATCGGTCCTTGACCGTTGAGGCCTCAGCCTTTGTTCGGGAGACCGGGATTGGTCTTCCCTGACGAGCTCGGTTTGCATGGTTCGTCCTCCAGACATGCGAAAAGGGGAGTTGGGTATTGCCCCATCTCCCCTTTGAAGTCTGGCTTCAGAACCTTGCGGGTGCGTCAGCCGGGTCGATGAGACGCCGGCTGTTTTAGAGCGCTACCGGCTTATTCCGCTGCTTCGGCTTTCGGCATTACAGACACGTAGACTCGGCCGTTGGCCTTCGTACGGAAGTCCACGTTGCCGGCCGTAAGCGCAAAAATCGTATGGTCCTTGCCGAGGCCGACATTGGCGCCGGCATGCCACTTCGTGCCGCGCTGGCGCACGATGATGTTGCCTGCAATGACGGCTTCGCCGCCGAACTTCTTCACGCCAAGGCGCTTGGACTCAGAATCGCGACCGTTGCGCGACGAACCGCCAGCTTTTTTGTGTGCCATTGGTGTTCTCCTTTAAACCTTCGATCCCGGACTCAGTTTGCAGCTTCAGCGGCGGCTTCGGTCTTCTTCGAAGCCTTCTTCGCCTTGCCGCCGGCAGCAGCGATGTCCAGGATGCGGACGACCGTCTGATGCTGGCGATGACCGCGCGAACGCTTGGAGTTCTGGCGGCGGCGCTTCTTGAAGGCGATGACCTTCTTGGCGCGGCCCTGATCCACAACTTCGGCGCTGACGACGGCACCTTCGACAAACGGAGCACCGATGGTCGCATCGGCGCCGACGCCGACCATCAGGATCTCGGTGAATTCGATCTTGTCGCCTGCGACGCCTTCCAGCTTTTCGATGGTGATGACGTCGTCGGCTGCCACGCGGTACTGCTTACCGCCGGTCTTGATGACTGCGAACATATTTTATCCTTTCATGTTCGGTCCGGCTCTTTGCCTGGAAAGCAAGGCCGTCTTTTTGTCAGTCGTTCCTATTGAGCGGAGCGCCGCAAGGAAACCCTCGGCCTCCACCAGTGACGGGCACAAACCAGTACCCGGCGCGGTGCGGGCAGGCCACACCACTTCACGGCGCGAATTACGGGAGTCGCCCTTCCTTGTCAAGTGCTTGTCAAGGCGAAAGGCCGCCGGTTGAAGATATTCTTCTTTCTGCCCCTTGTCAGCGACGGAAACTGCCGCTATGAACCGGCCGCGCTCACAGAGCTCCAACCGGCCCCGCGGAGAGGTGGCAGAGTGGTTGAATGCACCGCACTCGAAATGCGGCATGGGTGCAAGCCCATCGGGGGTTCGAATCCCCCCCTCTCCGCCATTTTCGTCAGAAATTCAAAGCATTTATCATGGACCCGGCTCGCCCGCGCAGACAGGTGTTTGCCGAACCGCGCAATCCCGCATCTTGCCTCTGACACACCACCTCCGGGTCGGTGGTGCCGTGTCGCTATTCTTTCGCAAAAGTTGCATACTCCTGATAATTGGACATGTCGGCCCCGGGGGACGAAATGGCGATCAGCGATTCAATGCGAGTGAGTGCCGTTGCTCAGCAGATCAAAGAGGCGAGCAATCCGGATGTTCAGGCGGACATCGAGGCGCTGCTGAAGCAGCGCAAGGAGCGGCCTGCCTGGCTCCGGGAGGCACAGCAGGCGATGAAGCGACGCCTGCGCAACGAGCCTGCCATAGAAGCCGGCATCAGGCCCGCGGCGGTCGACGAGGGCGTCGCGCCAATGGACGAAGTCGGTGTGCGCGAGACCATCGTCTTCGCGGTCGGCACGCCCGTCTACGTCGTTCGCGATGGGCGTATCGAGCTCGACAGCGCGCGTGCCGAGGCGAAGGCCTGGCGCAAACTCCTTGCCCAGCACGACGCCGCGATGGCCAATGTCCTGATGTCGGTCGGCCGCATCGATGTCGACAATTTCATCGACGACAGCCCCTATGTCGGGACGGCCTGGGTCATCGACGACGGCCTGGTCGTCACAAACCGCCATGTCGCCAATCTGTTTGCCGAGGCAAGCGGCGTCGGCTTCAAATTCCGCCTCGGATTCGATGCGCGAACGAATATCGGGGTCAAGGTCGACTTTCTGGAGGAACTCGGCAATGACAGGTCTGCGGAAGTCCCCGTCGAACGGGTCGTCTGGGTGGCGCCGGAGACCGGACCCGATGTCGCTTTCTTGAAGCTTGCACCAGCATCGACGCTGGTCGGGCGAAAGGCATTGCTTCGTGCCACCGAGGCGCCGCGGCCGAAATTGCCGGTGGCCGTCATCGGCTATCCGGCACGCGACAGCCGGTTCTCCGATCGGGCGCTCGCGGAAAAAATCTTCGGCGGCGTCTTCGACAAGAAAAGGGTCGCGGTCGGCCAGATCCTCGGCGCGGGCGCCGACGAAATCACCCATGGATGCTCGACACTCGGCGGCAATTCCGGCTCGCCGGTGATCGACATCGGAAGCGGCGAGGTGGTGGGCCTGCATTACCGCGGCATCGAATTCGTCGAGAACGACGCCGTTTCCGTGCCGGTGTTGAACCGCTGTCTCGAACGGGCGCGCGCGATACAGGGGGTGGGAGGGTTAGCCGTGTCGAAGGATGAGAGCCAGAACGCGTCTGCGAGCGACGGCGTCGTTCAGGTCGGATCGACGCCGGGAAGTGTAACCTTCACGATACCGCTCCGAATCACGGTGGAACTCGGCGGCATAGCTCCAACCCCGGTCACCGCGGCAGCCTTGCCGGCCGTTGCGGGCGGCGCACTGCATGGCCCCGAGGTCGGAGGCCCAGTCGATAGGCAAAGGCTGGCGCAGACCGTCGTCAAGGCCCGCGCCCTTCTGGCGAACCGCGCCGATGTGGTGGCGATCAAGCCGGGCTACCGCTTCGCCGACGGCGCGATCACCGACGAGAAAGCGGTCGTGGTCTCGGTGCGCCGCAAGATCGAGAGGTCCTCGCTCGAATCGCGCGGCGTGCTTGCCTTGCCCGCGCAGATCGACGGCGTGCGGGTCGATGTGGCGGTCGCCACGACCGCGGATCTTTGCGGCGAAGGCACCGGGATCGGCGAGGAAGCGCGGGTGCCGAGCTGGCATACGGCCTATCAGAAACGGCCCGACCTGCCGCTGACGCGCCGCAGCGCACAAATGCGTTTCGTCGTCCATTCGGGTCCCGATTCCGGATGGCCGCAATTGTCGAAATTCCTGAAGGCGACGCGCAAGTCGCTTGCGATCGCGATGTATGAATTTGGCGCTCCGCACATTGTCGACGGCGTGATTGCCGGCGTGAAGGGCGCCAAGGAAACGATCGGCCTCGTTCTGCAACTCGGCGGCCACGTCGGGAGCGGCACGAAGAAGGACGATTTCACCGATGCGGAAACGGTGGATCGGATTCGCGAGGCAAAGAAGTCGAAGCTTGACTTCGCCGCCGCCAGTGTCGGCAGGTCCGGCATTTTCGATTCCGCCTATCACATCAAGGTCGCCGTGCGCGACAGTCGCTCGCTATGGCTCTCCAGCGGCTCGTGGCAAACCTCCAACCAGCCCAATGTTGATCCCCTGACGGAAGACAGCACCCCTGCGGCGCTCCGACAGTTCAACCGCGAATGGCATGTGGTCCTCGACAATGTTGAACTCGCGGAGCTTTTCGAGACGCATATCGAACGCGACCTCAAGGAGGCCCGGGAGACCGAGGAAGCTCCGGTTCCGGCCGAGCCGCTTGTCCTCGTGCCGGCCGGCATGCTGGCCGAGATGGAAGCGGCGGCAAAACCCCGCTATTTCCCTCCGCTCGAAGGTCGCCGTATGCTCGATGTCCATCCGATCCTGACACCGGACAATTATATCGAGACCGTGCTGCTCTTCATCCAGGCGGCAAAGCGCTCGGTATTGTTCCAGAACCAGAGCTTCAACACAAAGACGGTCGGCGGCGATTACGGCAAGTTGCTTGATGCGCTTCTGGCCAAGCAACAGGAAGGGCTCGACGTTCGCGTCATCTTCCGCAGCTTCGGTCCCGACGATCGCGACACGATCTCCTTCGCCAAGGATTATGGTTTCGACACCGGGCGGATCCGCATCCAGAAAAACTGCCATACGAAGGGCATCATCGTGGACGGCGAGGCGGTGCTGGTCGGAAGCCACAACTGGACGACCGCCGGAACCGGCTTCAACCGGGATGCCAGCCTGATCTTCTACGATCGGGAGATCGCCGAATTCTATCGCTCCCTGTTCGAATACGATTGGGAGCGCATCGGACCGGCCAGGATCGACGAAACGCTTCCGCCGCCGATTCTCGTATCGCCGGGGGAAGAGACCGTGCCGCCACCGGGATACATTGCGGTTCCGAGATCGGTCTTGCTGGGACGCTGATGCGTCTCACCGCAACCGGGTCGGCGCCGGCGCCTTGACGTGCGGGACCGGTCAGCTCTTCGCGAAAACGTAGTCCGTCTCCTGCCGGAGCGTTTCGCCGGGCCTGAGCACCCCCTTCGGAAAACCTTCATGGTTCACAGCGTCCGGCCAGACTTGCGTCTCGAGGCAGAAGCCGGCGAAGGGGCCGTAGCGGCGGCCCTCGAGGCCCGGGACCGGTACGTTCAGCTTGGCTCCGGTGTAAAGCTGGACGCCGGGCTCCGTCGTCAGCACCTCCAGCGACACGCCGGAATTGATGCTGCGCACCAGCGCCACCGAGCGCTTCCGCATGCGCTCCGGCGAGAGGCAGAAATTGTGGTCATAGGCGGTCCTGTCGCCCTCCGTCTGCCGCCTGAGCGAGGTCATCTCGCGCAGATCGAAGGCAGTGCCGGCCACGGGGCGGATCTCGCCGGTCGGGATCAGCCGCTCGTCCGTCGGCAGGTAATGGTCGGCAGCGATCATGATGTCATGGCCGCGCGCATCCTCCCCACCGTCGAGATTGAAGTAGCTGTGCTGGCAGACATTGGCGAGCGTCGGCGCATCGGTTACGGTCTCGTAGAGGACGTTCAACGTGCCGCCGGGCTTCAGCGCATAGGTGCAGGTGACGGTGCAATTGCCGGGATAGCCGGCGCGGCCATCGGGATCGGTGATCCGGAGCGTGATGCGGTCCTCGGCCCGATCGACGATCGTCCAGTTGCGCTTGGCGATATTGTCGCTGCCGCCGTGCAGATGCGTGACGCCCTTTTCGTTGAGCTCGAGCTCAAAGGCCTTGCCGTCGAGCGAGAAGCGCCCGTCGCCGATGCGGTTGGCGTTGCGGCCGGGCGTGGCGCCGAAATAGGAGGAATGGGCGGGGTAGCTGTCGAAATCGTCAAAACCGAGGACGAGCGGGGCCGCATGGCCTTCGAGCCTGAGGTCCTGGATGACCGAGCCCCAACTGATCACCTTCGCTGTCAGCCCGCCGCCCTTGAGCGTCACCCGGTGAACCGGTTCGCCCGACGGCAGGTGGCCGAAGATTTCCGTGTCGGTGCTCATCTTGTGTCCCCTCGTTTCATCGCTCCAGGCGGGCGACAAACTGCGTCATTTCCGGCGGTGCGGCAACCGGAAAGTCATACGTTTCCTCTGCGTAGTCTGAGAGTGGGCTGCCCCTCATCCGCCTGCCGGCACCTTCTCCCCGCAGGCGGGGCGAAGGGCCAAGCCACACGCTCCCAGTCCCCTCTCCCCCGTCAGAACGGGTTAAACCCGGGGAGAGGGCAAACCGCCGCGCGTAGCGCCATTCACCGCGACAATTCCTTCGTCGCCGCCTGCAGGCCGGCGAGCGTCAAAGGAAACATCCGCCCGTGAAAGAGGGCGTGGATCATGCCGATCGAATGGGTGTGGCGCCAGTGATCCTCCGGCACCGGATTGAGCCAGATCGAGCGCGGGAAATGCCCGGTCAGGCGTTCGAGCCAGAGCGCACCGGCCTCGTCGTTCCAGTGTTCGACCGAGCCGCCCGGATGGCTGATCTCGTAGGGGCTCATCGACGCGTCGCCGACGAAGATGGCGCGATAGTCGCCGTGATAGGTCCGCAAGAGCTCTGTCGTGCGGGTGATGTCGGCGCGGCGGCGGCGATTGTCCTTCCACACACCCTCATAGATACAGTTGTGGAAGTAGAAATAATCCATGTGGCGGAACTCGGCGCGCACCGCCGAGAACAGTTCCTCGACGATGCGGATGTGGTCGTCCATCGATCCGCCGACGTCGAAGAACATCAGGAGCTTGACGGCGTTGCGCCGCTCCGGCCGGGTCACCACGTCGAGATAGCCGTGCTCGGCGGTGGAGCGGATCGTGCCGGAAAGGTCGAGTTCCTCGGCCGCCCCCTCCCGCACCCAGCGCCTGAGCCGTTTCAGGGCCACCTTGATGTTGCGGGTGCCGAGCTCGACCGTGTCGTCGTAGTCCTTGAACTCGCGCCGGTCCCAGACTTTTATCGCGCGCCGGTGGCGAGAGCCCTCCTGGCCGATCCTGATACCTTCCGGATTGTAGCCATAGGCGCCGAAGGGCGAGGTGCCGGCGGTGCCGATCCATTTCGAGCCGCCCTGATGACGTCCGGTTTGCTCGGCAAGCCGCTGGCGCAGCGTCTCCATCAGCTTGTCGAAGCCGCCGAGCGCCTCGACGAGTTTCTTTTCCGCCTCGGTCAGATATTTCTCGGCGAGCTTCTTCAGCCACTCCTCGGGGATGGCGGTTTCGGTGAGACCCGCCGCCGGCGAAACCGTCTCGAGCCCGGCAAAAGAGCGCCGGAAGACCCGGTCAAAACGGTCGATATAGCGCTCGTCCTTGACGAGCGCCGTGCGCGCCAGGAAATAGAAGGCTTCGACGTCGAAGGCGGCGATCCCCTTCTCCATCCCCTCGATCAGCGACAGGAATTCCCGGAGCGTCACCGGGATCTTCTCGGCCTTCAGTTCGAGGAAGAAGGGAATGAACATCAGTCTCCCGTGCCGATCTTCTCGAGCTCGTAGGGCGTCGTCTGGTACATCTCGTTGATCCAGTTGCCGAAGAAGAGATGCGCATGGCTGCGCCAGCGGTTCTGCGGCGGCAGGTCCGCGTCATTGTGCGGGAAGTAGTCGTGCGGCAGCTTGATCGGCACGCCGGCATCCACGTCGCGGAAATATTCGTCCGACAGCGAGGTCGAATCATACTCGACGTGGTTGAACATGTAGAGCCGGTTGCCCTTCTTCTCGTGCACCAGGCAGACGCCCATCTCCTTCGATTCCATCAGGATCTCGAGGCTCGGCACCCGGTCGATATCGGCGCGGCGCACCTCGGTCCAGCGCGACACGGGCACGGCGAAATCATCGGAAAAGCCGTTCAGGTAGACGGAGGAAGGTTTCAGGTTCTGGTGGCGATAGACGCCGAAGGCCTTTTCCTTGAGCGGATATTTCGGCACGCCGTGGAAATGGTAGATCGCCGCCATCGCCCCCCAGCAGACGTTCAACGTCGAATGCACGTGCGTTTCCGTCCATTCGAAGATGCTCTTCAACTCGTCCCAATAGGTGACCTCCTCATAGTCGAGCGTCTCGACCGGCGCGCCGGTGATGATGAAGCCGTCGAACTTGCGGCCCTTGACCTCCTCCCAGGTCTCGTAGAAGGCGAAGAGATGCTCCTCGGGCGTGTTCTTCGGCCGGTAGCCGCCGATGCGCACCAGCGTCAGTTCCACCTGCAGCGGCGTCGCGCCGATCAGCCGGGCAATCTGGATCTCCGTCTTGATCTTGTTCGGCATCAGGTTCAAGAGCCCGATCTGCAGCGGGCGGATGTCCTGGCGGACCGCCGCGGTCTCGGTCATCACCCGCACACCCTCGTTGACGAGCGTTTCGAAGGCGGGCAGCGTATCGGGAATCTTGATGGGCATGGTTCCACTCGATCAATACAAAAAAACCGGCGGCGAGATGATCGCGACCGGTCCTCGGAAATCCGTTCTTTCCTCGGCCCTTTAGCGATTTGTTTAACGTGGCTGCAAGCCGGCCGGCCAAATCACCACAGGAACGCTTGATAGCGCGACGGAGGCCGCGCGGTCAATGAAAAAGGAGCGGGGGTTGCGGCCCCTCATCCGGCCTGCCGGCCACCTTCTCCCCATCATGATGCTAGGGCATATACACAAGTGGTGCGACGGATTGACTCGGTTGTGAGGATCGGATTTCGCGGGAGCGGCGTGTATGATTCCTTTGGTGACGTTTTGATTTGCGGGAGCGTCACCGATGGAGATAGGCCAGGACTGGTCGCTGGGCGGATTTGGAGATCGTCGTCTCGATAAAGGGGGCGGCGCTGCTCCAGGGCATGGTGCTGCGCGAAACGGTCTGCCTGCGCCGGCTTGCGGCGGGCAGCCATTCGCAGGAAATCCGCTTCGGCCGTTTTCTCGGCAACGATGCGGTGACGGTGGAGTGGATCATCGCCGGCTGGGGGGAGCCGACCGGGGCGGCGGTGGCCGGCCGACACGTGCTGGCGCTGCAGGACACCAGCGAGATCCGGTTTCAGACGACGCCGGACAACCGGCGCGATCTGGGCAAGATCAAGAAGGGCAATTGCTGGGGGCTGCTGCTGCATCCGATGCTGGCGCTCGATGCCGAGACCGGCAGCTGCCTGGGGCTGGTGGGCGGCCGGGTGTGGACGCGCGGGACGGAGGCGCTGCCGCCGCATGCCAGCCGGCCGTTGAGCGCCAAGGAATCGCGTCGCTGGGTCGAGACGGCCGAGGCCGCCAAGGCGGTTCTGGCGAGCGCCACGCGGGTCACCGCCATCACCGATCGGGAAGGGGACTTCTTCGTGATGTGGGCACGGCTGCCCGAGGAGTGCTTCCATCTGCTGTCGCGGGTGATGCACGATCATGCCCTCAGCGGCGGCGGCACGCTGCGCCGGGCCGCCGCCGAGGTGGCGTTTTGCGACAGCCGGACGGTGGAGCTGCGCGAGCGGGCCGACCGCCCGGCGCGCCAGGCGGACTTATCCTTGCGCTTCGGCGAGGCGACGATCCGGCGGCCGCAAAACCTCGAAGCGGCTGCCCTGCCGGACGGCGTGACGCTGCGCTGGGTCGAGGTCGTCGAGCCCTCCCCGCCCGCCGGCGTCGAGCCGCTCAGCTGGCTGATCCTGACGACGCATGCGGTGGCGACGTTCGCCGATGCCTGGCAGATCGTCGCCTGGTACAAGCAACGCTGGGTGATCGAGCAGTTCTTCCGGGTGATGAAGCAACAGGGCCTGAAGGTCGAGGATAGCCAGCTGCAGTCGGCGGCACGGCTGGAAAAGCTCGTCGCCATCGCCGCCAAGGCCGCCGTCATCGTCATGCAGCTCGTCCAGGCCCGCAGCGGTCAGGACCGGCAGTCGGCCAGCCTGGTCTTCACGCCAAGCGAGATCGACACGCTCACCGCCCTGCAGCAGCGCTTCAAGGGCAAGACCCGCCTTCAAGCCAATCCCCATCCAATGGGCTCGCTCGCCTGGGCCGCCTGGATCATCGCCAAGCTCGGCGGCTGGAACGGCTACGCATCCTCAAAACCGCCCGGACCGATCACCTTCTTCAATGGCTTGGCCTACTTCAGAGCCTGCGCCGACGGATGGGCGCTGCGCGATGTGTATATGCCTTAGCATCATGATGGGGAGAAGGGACTCGCGGCGCCCGTTCGGCTTCTCTCCGCCACGTGGTCGCGGAAGGCGGAGCGGCAAACTCCAGTCCCCTCGCCCCGCTTGCGGGGAGAGGGTTAGGGTGAGGGGCATTTTTCCGCCCTGTGCGGGGATCCGGCTCCTGCCGCAGGCTCATCCGTCGCGGCGCGCCATGAAGGCCAGCCGCTCGAAGAGGTGCACGTCCTGCTCGTTCTTCAAAAGCGCGCCGTGCAGCTTCGGCAGCATCGATTTCGGATCGGTGCGCAAGTCGGCCGGATCGATGTCGTCGGCGACCAGCAGGCGGATCCAGTCGAGCGCCTCGGAGGTCGAGGGCTTCTTCTTCAGTCCCGGGACCTCACGGATGCCGAAGAAGGCAGTGAGCGCCGCGGAAAGAAGCGTCTTGCGGATGCCCGGATAGTGCACCTCGACGATGCGGGCGAGCGTCTCGGCATCGGGAAAGCGGATATAGTGGAAGAAGCAGCGGCGCAGGAAGGCGTCCGGCAGTTCCTTCTCGTTGTTGGAGGTGATGATGACGATCGGCCGGTGCCGGGCGCGGATGGTCTCGCCCGTCTCGTAGACGTGGAACTCCATCCGGTCGAGTTCCTGCAGCAGGTCGTTGGGGAACTCGATATCCGCCTTGTCGATCTCGTCGATCAGCAGCACCACCTTCCGAGGCGCCTCGAAGGCCTGCCAGAGCTTGCCCTTGCGGATATAGTTCCCGACGTCGTTGACGAGGGCGTCGCCGAGCTGGCTGTCGCGCAGCCGCGAGACGGCATCGTATTCGTAGAGCCCTTGCAGCGCCTTGGTGGTCGACTTGACGCTCCACTCGATGAGCTCGAGGCCGAGCGCGGCGGCAATCTGGCGGGCAAGCTCGGTCTTGCCGGTGCCGGGCTCGCCCTTGACGAGCAGCGGGCGCTCCAGCCGGATCGCCGCATTGACGGCGACCATCAGGTCCTTGTCGGCGATATAGTCGGCGGTGCCTTCGAATTGCGTGGCCTGCTCTTTTTCCATCCCGCTTACCCCCGAAATGCCGTGACTTCGATTTCGATCAGCATTTCCGGGCGGATCAGATCGCAGACGACCATCGTCGCGGCCGGGCGGATTTCGCCGAAGACCTCGCCGAAGATCGGGAAGACCCGGTCGGCGAAGCTGGCGTCGGTGACGTAATAGTGATTGCGCACCACATCGGCGAGCGAGAAGCCGGCTTCCTTCAAGGCGCCTTTGATCGTCTTCAGGCAGTTGCGCGCCTGGTCCTCGACCGTCTCCGGCATGGTCATGCTGGCGTAGTCGTAGCCGGTCGTGCCGGAGACGAAGCACCAGTCGCCCTTGACGACGGCACGCGAATAGCCTGCCGTCTTCTCGAAGGGCGAACCGGTGGAGATCAGCCGGCGCGGCATGCGCGAGCCGCTCAGGCCCAGGGGCGCGATGCGGCGGTCGACTTCTCGAAAGTGTCGATGGCACCCGCCTTTTCGAGCGTCAGGCCGATGTCGTCGAGGCCGTTCAGCAGGCAGTGACGCTTGAAGGCGTCGATCTCGAACTTGATCGAGCCGCCGTCGGGGCCGGTGATCTCCTGGGCTTCGAGATCGATCGACAACACGGCGTTGGAACCGCGGTTGGCGTCGTCCATCAGCTTGTCGAGGTCGGCCTGGCTGACGACGATCGGCAGGATGCCGTTCTTGAAACAGTTGTTGTAGAAGATGTCGGCGAACGAGGTGGAGATGACGCAGCGGATGCCGAAATCGAGGAGCGCCCAGGGCGCATGCTCGCGCGAGGAGCCGCAGCCGAAATTGTCGCCGGCCACAAGGATCTTGGCGTTCTGATAGGCCGGCTTGTTGAGCACGAAATCCGGATTCGGCGTGCCGTCCTCGTTGTAGCGCGCCTCGGCGAAAAGCCCCGTGCCGAGCCCTGTGCGCTTGATCGTCTTCAGGTAGTCCTTCGGGATGATCATGTCCGTGTCGATGTTGACGACGGGCAGGGGCGCAGCGACGCCGGTGAGCTTGACGAACTTGTCCATGGTCTAGCCTTCGATTTCAGCGGAAGTGTTGCGAGAGCGTTTAGATCAGTTTCGCGCCGAAATGAAGGGGAATCTGCGTTTGCGGGCCTCGGCGGCGCTCTAGAGATCGATGATCGTGCCGCGCCCGTCGTTCCAGATCCGCATTTCGCGCTCGTGACCGGTGGATGCGCGGGCACGCGCTGGCACCGGCTTGGCGTTGAACCGCGCGGCGATGGCGCTGCCGATCGTGACGACGGCGGCAATACCGGCAAGTGCCAGGGCAAGCGAGGCGGTCAGCACAAAGGCCGCAAACGTAATGGCCAGGACTGCGGCCGTGAAGAGAACAGAGCGGATGCTTTGCATGTTCGTCACCTTTCTATCAAGGCATGTGGTGGCTGGCGGCACCGCTTGCAAGAGGCCCCTTCGACCTTGCGCACGGCAAGAAAGGCGGGCACAACAGGTTGCATGACACGAGCGACCGATCATCATCCCGTGCGGCTCCGCCGTTCCGTGCTTAGCGTTCCGGCCGACAATCCCCGCGCCCTTGCCAAGATCAAGGATCTTGCCGCCGACGCGGTGATCTTCGATCTCGAGGATGCCGTCGCACCCGACCGAAAATCGCAAGCGCGCGACGCCCTTGTCCGCCATCTGTCCGCCGAGCGGCCGGACGGCGAGGCGATCATCCGCATCAATATGGCGGAATCGGGTTTCAGCGAAGCGGATCTTGCCGCCGCGCTTGCGGCGAGCCCGGACGCGATCCTCCTGCCCAAGGTCGAAAGCCCTGCCGATGTCCAAACGGTGCTCGATTGGCTCGCTGAAAACGACGCACCGGACAGCCTGCGCCTCTGGGCGATGATCGAGACGCCGCGTGGCGTCCTCAATGTGCCGGCGATCGCCGAGATGGGTCGCACCCTCGGCGGCCGGCTCGATTGCTTCGTCGTCGGGCTCAACGACCTGCGCAAGGCGACGGGCGTTCCCGCGCTCGCCGGCCGTACCTATCTGGTGCCCTGGCTGATGCAGGTGCTCCTCGCGGCGCGCGGCAGCGGTCTCGACGCCATCGACGCGGTCTTCAACGATTTTCGCGATGCGGAGAGTTTCGGGGCCGAGTGCCGGCAGGGGCGAGACATGGGCTATGACGGCAAGATGCTGATCCACCCCGCCCAGATCGACACGGCCAATCATTGCTTCGGTGTCGAGCCGGCGGCGCTTGAGGAGGCGCAGGCGATCATCGACGCCTTCGCCCGGCCGGAGCATGCAGGCAAAGGCGTGATCAACCTTGGCGGCCGGATGGTCGAACGGCTGCATCTCGATCAGGCGCAGAAACTCGCCGCGAAAGCGGAGATCATCGAAAAACGAAAGGCGAAACCTTGAAACTCTACCGATTTCTGACCGGCCCGGACGACGCTTCGTTCTGTCACAAGGTGACGGCGGCCTTGAACCAGGGTTGGAGCCTGCACGGCTCGCCGACCTACGCCTTCAACGCCGACACCCAGCACATGCAGTGCGCCCAGGCGGTGGTCAAAGAGGTGGAAGGCAAGGATTATCATCCCGACATGAAGCTGTCGGAACAGTGAGGCGATCGTCGTGAGATTTGCCCCTCACCCTAACCCTCTCCCCGCCCAGCGGGGAGAGGACTCCCCACCGTTTAGCAAGAGAGTTTCTGCTCGGCCAAGGAAGGATTGAAGGTGGTGCCGGTTTTCAGCATTGCGCATGCGACGTTGAGGAGGCGGTCGGCGACGGATCGCAGGGCACGACCGTGGCTGTGACCTCGGCTTCGAAGGGCGGCGTACTTCAAACGGCTCCGAGAGTCGTGCTGAATGGCGACGCGTGCCCAATGGTACATGGCGTTGGCGAGCCGGTCGTGGCAGGCCTGTCTTCTGATGACGATGCAGCTCTTGCCGGACCGCTTGGTAACGGGCGCGACTCCTGTCAAACTGCGCAAGGCGGCGTGGTCACGTCGCTGCAGGGCATCGAAGGCTTCTGCGAGCAGCGTGGCGAGGACGATCCTTCCCACTCCCGGCAAGGATGCGAGGATCTCCACGTCATGCTGCTTCCTCTGCCCCGGCTCGGTCGCCTCGGTCGGGACAAGGCGGGCAGTCAGGGTATCGAGCCGCTGATGCGCTTGCTTGAGCTGCCGGTTCACGAGGCGAATGCGGGCAATGAGCGTGGCAATGTGGGCGCTGGCGGCTTCGGTCGTCCCGGCGGCGACCTTGACGGGCGGCGTGCGCAGCACGGCGAGCACATGGGTGGCGTCGACGCGGCGGATGCGGTTGCGTTTGAGAAGCTTGGCGATCGTCGCCGCGCGGATCCGCGCGGCTTTGGCCGGCGTCGGCCCGGCTTCCCAGAGATCGAGCAGCCACTCGGCCCCGAGGTCGTTTTCGAGCTCGAGCAGCGCAGGAAAGTAGCGCCAGAGCTGCTCGCGCATGCGGTTGGTCAACCGGTTGCGCTCGGCGCCGAGGTCCTCGGCCATGCGCGACCATTCGCGCAATTCGATGACGACAGGATCGGCGGCGGCGAGCAGCCGGAAGCACCGGCGATCGGTGCGCAAGGCCGAGGCCATCACTTCGGCATCGCGGCTGTCGTCCTTGGCGCCGGCCAGGGTGAACCGGTCGCGAAAGCGATCCATTTGTTTCGGGTTGATGGCATGCACCTGGCAGCCGCGCTCGATCAGCGTCTCGACCACGGGCCCGTGCGGCACCTCGATCGCGACCTGGATTTGCCCGGCCTCGGTTGCACCGCTGGTTGCCGTCAGCCAGGCCGCCAGCTCGGCGAGCCCTTCGCCGCCGTGCCTGAAGACCCTTTCGCCGATTTTCCGGCCATCACCATCCGTGAGGAACACATGATGGCTCTCCGACGCCCAGTCGACGCCGGCATAGAATTGTTTCTGATCGGTCATCCCTTCTCCTCGTCCAAGCCTGCGAGCCACCGCGATCTTCGCCGATCCCTGTACTGGCGCTCGGAAACGGATACAGCTCCGGCGCGGACTCCCCACGGGGCATCGATCACGGCCAATCCGACGGGGCACGCGTCCTCTCCAGGTGGTCGGGCCACAGGGGACAATTGGTTGCTCCCGACGAATCGGCTCGGTTCAGGAAGGCTACGCCAATTTCGGCCATCGTCGCGGGTCATGCTTCATTCCACTACGCTTCACTTCGCACGACACGCGACGACGGCGTGCAACCCAAGAACCGCCGGAAAAAGGTACAGGGGACTGAGGCGACGCGGCGAATCCCTTCTCCCCGCCTGCGGGGAGAAGGTGCCGGCAGGCGGATGAGGGGCGCCTCCTGGGCGCCCCCAAAACTTTTCAGATCGGCTGTCCCGAAAGCAGCCGCGGGTCCGTTTCGCCGGCAACGCCGGCGGCCTGGCGGATGAAGAAACTCTTGAGCGACGGCAGGCGGTCGACGAGGCCAAGGCCGATGTCGCGGATGACCCTCACCGGCGTGATGTCGTTGGAGAACAGCCGGTTCAGGACATCGGTCGTCACACCCATGCGGAAAGTGTCGAAACGCCGCCAGGTCTGGTAGCGCTCGAGGACGGCAAGCGAGCCGATATCGAGGCCGAGCCGATCCGCCTCGACGAGCGTTTCGGCAAGTGCCGCCACGTCCTTGAAGCCGAGATTGAGGCCCTGGCCGGAGATCGGGTGAATGCCGTGCGCGGCATCGCCCGCCAAAGCGAAGCGCGGCGCCACGAAATCCCGGGCCAGCGTCAGCCCGAGCGGAAAGGCCCGGCGGCCGCCGACCACCTTGAGATGGCCGAGCTTGTGGCCGAAGCGGCGCTCCAGTTCGTCCTCGAAAATAAAATCATCTTCCTTGACCAGGCGCTCGGCGTCGGCGCTGCGCTCCGTCCAGACCAGCGACGAGCGGTTGTCCTTGAGCGGCAGGGTGGCGAAGGGGCCGGCCGGCAGGAAATGCTCCTCCGCCGTGCCGCCATGCGGCCGCTCGTGCTCGACCGTCGTCACGATGCCGGACTGGCCGTAATCGAACTCGACTACCTTGATGCCGGCGGCCTCGCGCAATTTCGATCGCACCCCGTCGCAGGCGACCAGCAGCCGTGCCTCGAGCACCTCGCCGCCGGCGAACGTCACGGCAACGGCGTGATCGCCGCTCTTGAAGCTTTCGACCATCGCCGCCTGGCGGATCGCCACGCCGAGTTCCCGGCAGGCCTCGCGCAATCCGCCGACCAGCGCGGTGTTCGGCACCATATGCGCGAAGGGGCGCCCTTCGCCGCCGTCGCCCTCGAAGGTCAGGAACACCGGGCGGACGGGATCGGCCGTCTTCGAATCGGTGATCACCATCCTGAGGATCGGCTCTGCCTCCGGGGCGATCGCATCCCAGACGCCGAGAACGTCGAGCATGCGCTCGGCCGCAAGGGCGACCGCGGAGGCCCGCTCGTCCTTTTTCCAGGCGCCTTCCGGCGCGCCGTCGACGACGGTCACGTCGAGATGGGGAGCCGCTTTCTTGAGCGATACGGCGAGCGACAGGCCGACATAGCCGCCTCCGGCAATCAGTACATCGATCATCCCGCCTCTCTCCCGTCGCACTTGAGCATCGATCCATGCGTATATAGATCAATGCCATCGCCGTTCCTACCATCGGAGACCGCCGAAAATGTCGCGCCCCGCCGAATCCGCCACACCCATGGATGCGCTGCTCGGGATCCTCGATCTCGAAAAGCTCGAGGAAAACCTGTTCCGGGGCCTCAGCCCCCAGGTCGGCTGGCAGCGGGTGTTCGGCGGGCAGGTCATCGGCCAGGCGCTCGTCGCCGCGCAACGCACCGTGGACGAGGGCCGCTACGTCCATTCGCTGCACGCCTATTTCCTGAGGCCGGGCGACCCGACCGTGCCGATCATCTACGAGGTCGACCGCATCCGCGACGGATCGAGCTTCGCCACCCGGCGCGTCGTGGCGATCCAGCACGGCAAGGCGATCTTCTCGATGTCGGCCTCCTTCCAGTATGACGAGGAGGGTTTCGACCATCAGTTCGGCATGCCCGACGTGCCGATGCCGGAGACCTTGCCAGGCGAAAAGGAGCTGCGGGAGAAATTCCTCGTCCACGCCCCGGAAGCGATCCGCCGCTACTGGGAGCGGCCGCGGCCGATCGAGATCCGGCCGACCTCGCTCGAGCACTATTTCTCACGCAACAAGGCCGCGCCGCGGCAGGACGTCTGGGTGAAGGCCGTCGGCAAGGTGCCGGACGAGCGCCATCTGCAGGCCGCCGTCCTTGCCTATCTGTCCGACATGACGCTGCTCGACACGTCGCTCTACGCGCACGGCACCTCCGTGTTCGACCGAACGCTCCAGGTCGCGAGCCTCGACCACGCCATGTGGTTCCATCGACCCTCCAGCATGGACGACTGGCTGCTCTATACGCAGGACAGCCCAAGCGCGCACGGCGCGCGCGGCATGACGCGCGGCAGCCTGTTCGATCGTTCCGGCGTGCTGATCGCCTCCGTGGCGCAGGAAGGCCTGATCCGTAAAAAGGCAGTTGATTAAAAAATAGCCGATCGTCGGCCTTTTTGTTCTTTTGCCTGTTTTTTAATCTTCTTTACTGGCTGCTTTTTTAGCACTTCGCGGCCGAAGCGTCGCGAAAAGTGGTTTTTTCGTGTCTTTTTCGGAATTTATGCCTTCTCGATCGAATCTGGCACGCCCCTTGAATGTGAAGTTCCGGTTGCCCGGCGCTTTAGGCGCTCAAGCAGCAAGGAGAGACGGCCTCCGGGCCGAGGCAGACAAGGATGGGAAGCCGATGAAAATTGTGATGGCCATTATCAAGCCGTTCAAGCTCGATGAGGTTCGCGAAGCCCTGACCACCGTAGGCATCCAGGGTTTGACCGTGACCGAAGTGAAGGGATACGGCCGCCAGAAGGGGCACACCGAAATCTACCGTGGCACCGAATACGCCGTGAGCTTCCTGCCGAAGCTGAAGATCGAGATCGCGGTTCCGTCGGAGATCGTCGACAAGGCCGTCGACGCGATCGCTTCGGCTGCGAAAACCGGCCAGATCGGCGACGGCAAGATCTTCGTCTATTCGATTGACCATGCCGTGCGCATCCGCACCGGCGAAACCGATTCAGAAGCGTTGTAAGCAGCGCCGATCAGGGAGCATTTTTCGATGTCGTCATTCAATCTTTCCCTCTCTCTTCGACGCGTGGGCGCCACCGCTGCCGCCTTGCTCGCGCCGGTCGTTGCTTTCGCCCAGGAGGCGGCGCCCGCCGCTGCCGAGGCCGTTGCGGCAACGCCGGTTCCGGACAAGGGCGACACCACCTGGATGCTGCTGTCCACCATCCTCGTCCTGCTGATGACCGTTCCCGGTCTGGCGCTCTTCTATGGCGGCCTGGTGCGCGCCAAGAACATGCTGTCGGTGCTGATGCAGGTTCTGATGATCACCGCCGTCGTGATGATCATCTGGGTGACCTACGGCTATTCGCTGGCCTTCACGGATGGCGGCTCGCTCAACTCCTTCATCGGCGGCTTCTCGAAAATGTTCCTGGCGGGCGTCGACACCACGACCCTTGCGGAAAGCTTCTCGAAGGGCGTCTTCATCCCCGAATACGTCTTCGTCGTCTTCCAGATGACCTTCGCCTGCATCACGCCGGCCCTGATCGTCGGCGCCTTCGCCGAGCGCATCAAGTTCTCGGCCGTCATGCTGTTCGTCATCCTGTGGGTCACCTTGGTCTACTTCCCGATCGCCCACATGGTCTGGTTCTGGGGTGGCCCGAGCGCCTATACGGCACCGACCGGCCTGATCTTCTCCTTCGGCGCGATCGACTTCGCCGGCGGCACCGTCGTCCACATCAATGCCGGCATTGCGGGCCTCGTCGGCGCGATCATGCTCGGCAAGCGCACCGGCTACAAGCGCGAGATCATGGCTCCGCATTCGATGACGCTCACCATGGTCGGCGCCTCGCTGCTGTGGGTCGGCTGGTTCGGCTTCAATGCCGGCTCGAACCTCGAAGCCAATGCCTATGCGGCACTTGCGATGATCAACACCTTCCTGGCGACCGCAGCCGCAATCGTCTCCTGGGCGGTCGTTGAAACGCTCGTTCGCGGCAAGGCCTCGATGCTCGGCGCCGCCTCGGGTGCCGTTGCCGGCCTCGTCGCCGTAACCCCGGCCGCCGGCTTTGCCGGGCCGATGGGCGCAATCGTGCTCGGCCTCGCGGTCTCGCCGGTCTGCTACTTCTTCGTCGACGTGGTAAAGAACAAGTTCCACTATGACGACAGCCTCGACGTGTTCGGCATCCACGGCGTCGGCGGCATCCTCGGCGCGATCGCAACCGGCATCCTCGTCAATCCGGCGCTCGGCGGCGCAGGCATCGTCGACTATTCGACCGCCGACTTCGCCGCTGGCTACGCCGGCACGGCAACGCAGGTCTGGGCGCAGCTCAAGGGCGTGCTCGTCACCGTCGTCTGGTCCGGCATCGGTTCGGCCATCCTTTTCAAGGTTGTCGATGCGATCGTCGGCCTGCGCGTCACGGTCGAAGCGGAGCGCGAAGGTCTCGACCTCTCCTCGCACGGCGAGGCCGCCTATCACGCCAGCTAAGCGGATTGCGGCGCCGGCAGACCGGCGCCGCCACCAGTCCCGTCGCGATCCGCATATTTCGCGGATCGCCCTTCGCCCGGATCCTCGCGATCCGGGCTTTTTTTGACTAAAACAACGGCTCACACACTGCTATTTCTGCCCCGCAGACGCATGGTTAATGTCGCATTAACCCTAGTCCGCTTAGGTTGATTGCATGGCACGCAATGTGCCCGGAGCATTCTGTGTCCACTCCGGCTTCGGAAGGCGGCAAGAATGCCCTGCAATCAATGGCTGGAATGTTCCCACCGTTCACTTGGAAGATGCGTGGCGCTCCGGCGGATCGAAACGGGCAGCAGGCAACATGAGCAGAAGCAACCCCGCAACGCTTGACAGCCGTTCCAACCAGTTCGTGCTGACCACCTTCCTCTGGCGCCAGATCGCGTCGCTGGCAGGTTTTGCGCTGTTCGGCACATTGGCGCTCGCCGTTGCCGCGCTTTCGACGTGGAACGTTTCCGATCCGAGCTTCTCCTATGCCACCTCGCAGCAGCCGACCAACGTGCTCGGCCACGGCGGCGCCGCCTTTGCCGATATCTTCATGCAATTCTTCGGCCTGGCGAGCGTCGTGGCGCTGCTGCCGGCGGTCGCCTGGGCCCTCGTGCTGATCGGCAACAAGCCCTTCGACAAGGCCGTGAAGCGGCTCTCACTCTGGTTCGTCGGTTCGGTGCTGGCAAGCGCGGCCTTGAGCTGCGTGCCGGCGCCGATCACCTGGCCGCTGCCGAACGGTCTCGGCGGCGTCTTCGGCGACATGATCCTGCGCTTCCCGGCGCTCTTCACCGGCACCTTCCCGACCGGCACCTTCGCGACCGTTCTCGCCTGCCTGTTCGCCGCGCCGGCCGCCTGGGCGCTGATCTTCAGCGCCGGGCTTATCGGCGTCAGCGACGAAGGCGAGGAAGAGGCGGCACCGGAGCCCGTTCCGAGCAAGGCCCGCACCATCCGCGAAGAGCTCGAGGACGAGGATGACGAGGGGCCGCTGACCGTCCTGATGGGCTCGCTCGCCCATATGCGCTTCACGGCGCAAGCCCGGCTGCGTCGTGCCTTCGGCCTGAGCGCCAGCCGCGCCAAGCGCCAGTACGACGAGCCCTATGATTTCAACAACGACGAATTCGGCACGCTCAACGAGCCGGCCCGGCCGAAGGCACAGGCCGGCGCTGCGCGCGTCGAACCATCGCTCGATCGCGCTGAGCGCCGCCTCGTCACACCGCCGCCGATCCTCGCCGCCGACGACGACCCGCCCTTCGACATCGACGAACCCCGTCCCGCCGGCATCCTGCCGGACGACGAGGACGACATTGCCGCCGACTGGGCACCGAGGCCGGCCCCGGCAAGGCCGGCGCTCAACGGCTCCAGGGTCGCCCCGCCGCCGACGCGGCCGAAGAGCGGCCAGCGGATCGAACGCGAGGCCCAGCGCTCCTTCGTCGAGGACGACGATTTCACGCTGCCGCCGATCCATTTCCTCGCGGAGCCGAAGAATGTCGCGCGCGACGCTTCGCTATCATCCGATGCGCTCGAACAAAATGCCCGCATGCTCGAAGGCGTGCTCGAGGATTTCGGCGTCAAGGGCGAGATCATCCATGTGCGCCCGGGGCCTGTCGTGACGCTGTACGAACTGGAACCGGCGCCCGGCATCAAGTCGTCGCGCGTCATCGGCCTTGCCGACGACATCGCCCGCTCGATGAGCGCGATCGCCGCTCGCGTCGCCGTCGTGCCGGGCCGCAATGCCATCGGCATCGAACTGCCGAACCAGCGGCGCGAGATGGTCTATCTGCGCGAGCTGATCGGTTCGCGCGACTTCGAGACGACAAAGACGAAGCTCGCCATGGCGCTCGGCAAGACGATCGGCGGCGAGCCTGTCGTCGCCGACCTCGCCAAGATGCCGCATCTGCTCGTCGCCGGCACCACCGGTTCGGGCAAGTCGGTGGCGATCAACACGATGATCCTGTCGCTGCTCTATCGTCTCACGCCCGACCAGTGCCGCCTGATCATGATCGATCCGAAGATGCTCGAACTCTCCGTTTATGACGGCATTCCGCATCTGCTCTCGCCTGTCGTCACCGACCCGAAGAAGGCCGTCGTCGCGCTGAAATGGACGGTGCGCGAGATGGAAGAGCGCTACAAGAAGATGTCGAAGATCGGCGTCCGCAACATCGACGGCTTCAACGCCCGCGTCGAGCAGGCGCTGGCCAAAGGCGAAGCGATTACCCGCACCGTCCAGACCGGCTTCGACCGCCAGACCGGCGAAGCCGTGTACGAGACCGAGGAATTCGACCTTTCGCCGATGCCCTATATCGTCGTCATCATCGACGAGATGGCCGACCTGATGATGGTCGCCGGCAAGGATATCGAAGGCGCGGTGCAGCGGCTCGCGCAGATGGCGCGCGCCGCCGGCATCCATGTCATCATGGCGACGCAGCGCCCGTCGGTCGACGTCATCACCGGCACGATCAAGGCGAACTTCCCGACCCGCATCTCCTTCCAGGTCACCTCGAAGATCGACAGCCGCACCATCCTCGGCGAACAGGGCGCCGAACAGCTCCTCGGCCAGGGCGACATGCTCTACATGGCCGGCGGCGGGCGCATCCAGCGCGTCCATGGACCCTTCGTCTCCGACACGGAGGTGGAAGAGGTTGTCGCCTATCTGAAGACGCAAGGGGTGCCGCAATATCTCGACGCGATCACCGAGGACGACGACGAGGAAAACGACGGCGGCGGGCCGGCCGGCACCTCGAATCTGGCCGATTCCGAGGACCCCTACGACCAGGCCGTGGCGATCGTGCTGCGGGACGGCAAGGCCTCGACCTCCTACGTGCAGCGGCGCCTCGGCATCGGCTATAATCGTGCCGCCTCGCTGATCGAGCGGATGGAGCAGGAGGGCATCATCGGCCCGGCAAACCACGCCGGCAAGCGCGAGATCCTGGTGCCGACCGAGGCGGAGATCACCGGCCGGTAAGTCCGGAAAGCCGGCCGGTAACGGTCATTTGAGGGCGGGGCCGCGGCAGCAGCAAATGACGCCTTGAAGGCGCCCCACTTGCGCTCCACATGACGCTGATATGAAGGAGACTGCGATGACAGAGACAAGAAACGGCGCCGGCGACACTCGGGCGATCTCGCGGCGCCTCTTCGTTTGCGGCCTGGCAGCGCTCGCGGGCATCGCCGGAACGACCCTGGAGGCGACCCCCGCTTCGGCGCAGGCCTCCGCCGTCGCCCAGAAGATCGCCGATCATTTCTCGTCGGTAAAAACGATGGCCGGCGAATTCGTCCAGTTCGGGCCGCGCGGCGAGCAGACCGGCGGCAAGTTCTATATCCGTCGCCCCGGCCGCATCCGCTTCAACTACGAGGCCCCCTCGCCGATGCGGGTCATCGCCGACGGCCGGTCGGTCGTCATCGGCAACATGAAGCTGAAGACCTGGGACATCTACCCGCTGTCGAAGACGCCGCTCAACCTGCTTTTGAGCGAGAGGATCGATCTCAGCAGCCGTATGGTGCGCGACGTCCGGGTCGAACCAGACCTCATCACGATCGTGCTCGGCGACCGTTCGATTTTCGGCGATTCGACCATCACCATGATGTTCGATCCGAAGAGCTACAATCTCCGGCAATGGACGATCACCGACGCGCAGAAGAAGGACACGTCGGTCATGATCTTCAATGTGCAGACCGGCATCGCCCTCGACGACAAGGTGTTCCGCATTCCTTATGACGAGGTGCGCAACAAGGGCGGCAAATAGCCGGACACGCATCGCCTCTGATACTGGAATCGGCCGCCCTCGGGCGGCCTTTTTCATGCTTGTCGATTGGCGGCGGACCTGATTAAAACGCCCCGTGCTGCCCCCCCGTGCTGCCGGGACACTTGCTTTCGCGCCACCGGCGAGACTTACCAGAGGAATGTGAATGGCCCTTTCCATCGCCACATGGAACATCAACTCCGTCCGCCTGCGCATGCCGCTGGTGGAGCATCTCCTGGTGAACTGGCAGCCCGACATCCTCTGCCTGCAGGAAACCAAGTGCCCGGACGACCAGTTCCCGTCAGCTCCGCTCAAAAAGCTCGGCTACAAATACATCGAAATGCACGGGCAGAAGGGCTACCACGGCGTGGCGACCATCTCTCGCCTGCCGCTCACCGAACTGACCGATCGCCGCAACTACTGCGGCGTCGGCGACGCGCGCCATCTCTCGGTCGTCTTCGCGATCGGCGGCAAGACGGTTCGCCTGCACAATTTCTATGTACCGGCCGGCGGCGACGAGCCGGACCGCACGATCAATCCGAAATTCGGCCACAAGCTCGACTTCGTCGACGAGATGAAGCTGCTGCACGCCGAGGCCGAGGCGGGCATCTCGTCGATCCTGGTCGGCGACCTGAATATCGCGCCGCTGGAGCACGACGTCTGGTCGCACAAGCAACTGCTGAAGATCGTCAGCCACACGCCCGTCGAGACGGATGGGCTCACCACGGTCATGACCGGCGGCGCCTGGGTCGACCTGATGCGCCAGCACACGCCGCCGCCGGAAAAACTCTACACCTGGTGGAGCTATCGTGCGAAGGATTGGGCCGCGGTCGACCGCGGCCGCCGCCTCGACCACATCTGGTCCTCCGCCGACCTCGCCGCAAAACTCCTGCGCGTCGACATCCTCCGGGAAGCCCGCGGCTGGGAGCGCCCCTCCGACCATGTGCCGGTGATCGCGCATTTCGAATTGTGAGCCACGTCAATTGCCCCTCACCCTAGCCCTCTCCCGTTCTCACGGGGAGAGGACTCCCCACCGTTTAGCAAGAGAGTTTCTGCTCGGCCAAGGAAGGATTGAAGGTGGTGCCGGTTTTCAGCATTGCGCATGCGACGTTGAGGAGGCGGTCGGCGACGGATCGCAGGGCACGACCGTGGCTGTGACCTCGGCTTCGAAGGGCGGCGTACTTCAAACGGCTCCGAGAGTCGTGCTGAATGGCGACGCGTGCCCAATGGTACATGGCGTTGGCGAGCCGGTCGTGGCAGGCCTGTCTTCTGATGACGATGCAGCTCTTGCCGGACCGCTTGGTAACGGGCGCGACTCCTGTCAAACTGCGCAAGGCGGCGTGGTCACGTCGCTGCAGGGCATCGAAGGCTTCTGCGAGCAGCGTGGCGAGGACGATCCTTCCCACTCCCGGCAAGGATGCGAGGATCTCCACGTCATGCTGCTTCCTCTGCCCCGGCTCGGTCTCCTCGGTCGGGACAAGGCGGGCAGTCAGGGTATCGAGCCGCTGATGCGCTTGCTTGAGCTGCCGGTTCACGAGGCGAATGCGGGCAATGAGCGTGGCAATGTGGGCGCTGGCGGCTTCGGTCGTCCCGGCGGCGACCTTGACGGGCGGCGTGCGCAGCACGGCGAGCACATGGGTGGCGTCGACGCGGCGGATGCGGTTGCGTTTGAGAAGCTTGGCGATCGTCGCCGCGCGGATCCGCGCGGCTTTGGCCGGCGTCGGCACGGCTTCCCAGAGATCGAGCAGCCACTCGGCCCCGAGGTCGTTTTCGAGCTCGAGCAGCGCAGGAAAGTAGCGCCAGAGCTGCTCGCGCATGCGGTTGGTCAACCGGTTGCGCTCGGCGCCGAGGTCCTCGGCCATGCGCGACCATTCGCGCAATTCGATGACGACAGGATCGGCGGCGGCGAGCAGCCGGAAGCACCGGCGATCGGTGCGCAAGGCCGAGGCCATCACTTCGGCATCGCGGCTGTCGTCCTTGGCGCCGGCCAGGGTGAACCGGTCGCGAAAGCGATCCATTTGTTTCGGGTTGATGGCATGCACCTGGCAGCCGCGCTCGATCAGCGTCTCGACCACGGGCCCGTGCGGCACCTCGATCGCGACCTGGATTTGCCCGGCCTCGGTTGCACCGCTGGTTGCCGTCAGCCAGGCCGCCAGCTCGGCGAGCCCTTCGCCGCCGTGCCTGAAGACCCTTTCGCCGATTTTCCGGCCATCACCATCCGTGAGGAACACATGATGGCTCTCCGACGCCCAGTCGACGCCGGCATAGAATTGTTTCTGATCGGTCATCCCTTCTCCTCGTCCAAGCCTGCGAGCCACCGCGATCTTCGCCGATCCCTGTACTGGCGCTCGGAAACGGATACAGCTCCGGCGCGGACTCCCCACGGGGCATCGATCACGGCCAATCCGACGGGGCACGCGTCCTCTCCAGGTGGTCGGGCCACGGGGGACAATTGGTTGCTCCCGACGAATCGGCTCGGTTCAGGAAGGCTACGCCAATTTCGGCCATCGTCGCGGGTCATGCTTCATTCCGCTACGCTTCACTTCGCACGACACGCGACGACGGCGTGCAACCCAAGAACCGCCGGAAAAAGGTACAGGGGACAGGAACGCGCGGCTCGCTCTTCCTACAACAATAGGCGGTGCGAGACGGGGCCGCGAGTCTGCTTCGCCCCGCTCGCGGGGAGAAGGTGGCCGGCAGGCCGGATGAGGGGCAAAATCATGCGTCAGGCAAACCGCCCGGCAAGTGCCTCGACGCGGCGGATCATCGTCTGCAGGTTGTCGCGAATCCGGGCCTCGACCATGGCCGTCACCTCCGGATACTCCTCCAGCATGCGGCGGAAGAGCGGCCGGTTGATGCGGATCACCTCGCTGTCTTCGTCGGCGGTCGCGGTGAACTTCCGTTCGACCATCGAGATCAGCGCCAGCTCCGACAGCAGCGCCCCGCGGGAGACGGTGTCGACGTGCTGCGGGCGTCCTTCGGCGTCGAGCTTCGATAGCGAGAAGCTGCCGACGGCAACCGCATAGGCGCAATCGGCCGGCGCGCCTTCGCGAAAGAGCTCGTGGCCCTTCGCGACGCGACGGCGCTCGGCGCCGAAGGCGATCAGCCGGAGCTTGTCGTCGCCGATCTCGGCAAAAAGCGAGACGTTCGACAGAAGCGCGATATCGTCATTGAGCGCCAAGCAGCATATCTCCTAGCTGACGTCGAGGAGCGGGTCTGGAATGGAAAACCGCTTCCCACTTTCCGCGGTCGGGACTTACGGAACGATCTTGTAGCCGCCGTTCTCTGTCACCAAAATCTCGGCATTGGAAGGGTCGCGCTCGATTTTCTGACGCAACCGGTAGACATGCGTCTCAAGCGTGTGGGTCGTCACCCCGGAATTGTAGCCCCAGACCTCCTCGAGCAGGACGTCGCGGGTCACTACCTTCTGGTCGGCCCGGTAGAGGTAGCGGATGATCGCCGCCTCTTTCTCGGTCAGGCGTATCTTCTGGCCGTTGTCCATCGTCAGCAGTTTCTGGCTGGGCTTGAACGTGTAGGGCCCGACGCTGAAGGTCGCGTCCTCGCTCTGCTCGTGCTGGCGAAGCTGGGCGCGGATACGGGCCAGCAGCACGGCGAAGCGAAAGGGCTTGGTGACATAGTCGTTGGCGCCGGCCTCGAGCCCGAGGATCGTGTCCGAATCGGTATCGTGACCGGTCAGCATGATGATCGGCGCCTTGAATCCGCCCTTGCGCAACAGCTTCACCGCCTCGCGGCCGTCCATGTCCGGCAGGCCGACATCCACAATCAGCAGGTCCACCTGGCGTGTCCGGGCCGTCTGGATGCCCTTGCCGGCGGTCGCTTCCTGCAGGAGGTCGAACTCCTCGTACAGAGAAAGCTGCTCTATCAACGTCTCACGCAGGTCGTTGTCATCGTCGACAAGGAGGATGGTGCGCGTCGCCATGGGACAGTTCCTGTTGCTTCCTGGATTCAAACTAGCTCAAATGCCGCCCTTGGCAAAGCGCGGCGGCCACGCAATCTTGTCGCCCTGGAACCGTGCTTAGGGTGGCCGCGAGATCACGGGCAAAGCAAGAATTTGTGAGAATAATGCGCAAGAAAACGTCGGGAGTAAGATCGCGGAAATCCACAATTATCGTCCGGACTGCGCCGCGCGACCGGCGGCGCGCGCTTCTAAGCTTCGACGGTAGAACGGAGCAGGCAGCGATCGGGCGAAGCGGCCTCAGCGCCATGAAGCGCGAAGGCGACGGCGCGACGCCGCGGGCGACGATGAAACTGATCGGCGGCTTCACGCGCCGCGATCGGGTCTCGCTGCCGCCGACGCTACTGCCGATGCGCGGGATCCGTCGCGACATGCTCTGGTGCGACGCCCCCGGCCATGCGTCCTACAACCGCCCGGTCAGGGCGCCGTTTGCCGCGAGCCACGAAACGATGATGCGGAATGACGGGCTCTACGATGTCTGCCTCGTCATGGACTGGAACATCTCCTCCAGGCGGCGGCAAGCCGGCTCGGCGATCTTCTTCCACCTCATTCGTCCCGGCTATGAGCCGACGCAGGGTTGCATCGCCGTCAGCCTGCCGGCGATGAAGCGGCTGATCCGGCACATGCGCAGGGGGATGGCCGTCAGGGTCGTGTAGGATGCGCCTGCCGCCTCATGATCCGTCCAGCAGGCGCGGCGTCACGAACTGGACGAGCCGGCCCGCGCCGGGCGCGATCTCCGACCATTGTTCGATGGTGAAATCCATGACGGCGAGCCCGGCCGTTGGAAACTTGTCCTTGAGACGTTCCAGCGCCACCGCATCACCACCACCGGCAAGCAGCAGCGCAAGTTCCGCCATGCCCGGATTGTGCCCGACGATCAGCAGTTTTTCGACAGACGGCTCCACCTTGCGGATCACGTCGAGCATGGCACTGGCGGCAACCTCGTAGATGCCGACGGCGTCGCGGGCGGCAACCTTGTGCGGCAAAGCCTCGGCAACGAGCTCCCAGGTCTCTTGCGCACGCCGGGCGGTCGAAACGATCGCGAGGTCCGGGATCAGGCCCCGCCGCGCTATGAAGGCGCCGATCGCCGGGGCGGCCTTTCGACCGCGGCCCGCGAGCGGCCGGCGATGGTCGGCAACCCCCTCCGGCCAGGCGGATTTGGCGTGGCGGAGCAGCATGAGGCGGCGCATCGGAGGGCTGGCATCGTCAGGCATCGGGCATTCCTCCTACTGCATGTCTCCTTAAATCGTCCTCGATTAAGGACGAAGGCATGCAGCAATTCAAAGTGCTACGGCGACCTTTGCGCGCCTGATAGGGCGCGCGGCGCTGTAGGTTGGCCGATGATCATATTCTCGCACCGTCGCATGCAATAAAAAAGGCCGCCCCGAAGGGCGGCCAATCATGCCGGAAAAGCTCAAAACCGGCTTATTTCCACTCGCGGATATCGACGAAGTGACCCGCCACCGCGGCAGCGGCGGCCATCGCCGGCGAGACCAGGTGCGTGCGGCCCTTGAAGCCCTGGCGGCCTTCGAAGTTGCGGTTCGAGGTCGAGGCGCAGCGCTCGCCCGGCTTCAGCCGGTCGTCGTTCATCGCCAGGCACATGGAGCAGCCGGGTTCGCGCCAGTCGAAACCGGCTTCCTTGAAGATCTTGTCGAGGCCCTCGGCTTCCGCCTGTTCCTTGACGAGGCCGGAGCCGGGCACGATCATCGCCGACACGGTCGAGGCGACCTTGCGGCCCTCGACGACCTTGGCGACGGCACGCAGATCCTCGATGCGGCCGTTGGTGCAGGAGCCGATGAAGACCCGGTCGACGGCGATATCGGTGATCTTGGTGCCGGGCTTCAGGCCCATATAGTCGAGCGCCCGCCACTTCGAGGCGCGCTTCGTCTCTTCCTGGATGTCATCGGGGTTCGGAACGGCGCCCTGGACCGAGATGACGTCTTCCGGCGAGGAGCCCCAGGAGACGATCGGCGGCAGGTCGGCGGCATCGAGGACGACGATGCGGTCGTAGTGGGCGCCTTCGTCCGTGTGGAGCGTCTTCCAGTAGTCGAGCGCCATGTCCCAGGCCTTGCCCTTCGGGGCACGCGGCTTGTCCTTGATATAGTCGAAAGTCGTTTCGTCCGGCGCGATCAGGCCGGCGCGGGCGCCGCCTTCGATCGTCATGTTGCAGATGGTCATGCGGCCTTCCATCGACAGCGAGCGGATCGCCTCGCCGGCGAATTCGATGACATGGCCCGTACCGCCGGCCGTGCCGATCTCGCCGATGATGGCGAGGATGATGTCCTTGGCGGTGACGCCGGGCGGCAACTGCCCGTCGACGCGCACCAGCATGTTCTTCGCCTTCTTCTGGATCAGCGTCTGGGTCGCCAGCACGTGCTCCACTTCGGACGTGCCGATGCCGTGCGCCAGCGCGCCGAAGGCGCCGTGCGTCGAGGTGTGGCTGTCGCCGCAGACGATCGTCATGCCCGGCAGCGTGAAGCCCTGCTCGGGACCGACAATGTGGACGATGCCCTGGCGCTTGTCGTTCTCGGAATAATATTCGACGCCGAAATCGGCGGCGTTCCTGGCGAGAGCCTCGACCTGGATGCGGCTTTCCTCGTTCTTGATGCCGAGATGGCGATCCGGCGAGGTCGGCACGTTGTGGTCGACGACGGCGAGCGTCTTTTCCGGGGCGCGGACCTTGCGGCCGGCCATGCGCAGGCCTTCGAAGGCCTGCGGACTCGTCACCTCGTGCACGAGGTGACGGTCGATGTAGAGCAGACAGGTGCCGTCATCCTGTTGATTGACCAGATGGTCGTCCCAGATCTTGTCATAGAGGGTACGCGGTGCGCTCATGGCGATATATCCATCGAAATTTCAGAATACGGAAAACCGGCGGCGGTGCGGCCGGAACAACACTGATCAAGCGATCAGCCTAGGCGGCTGGTGAGCGCGCCGCAGACACGCGCGAAAAAACGTGCCGGCAGACGCTTGTGGTCCTGCAGCACGACGATTTTCTGTTCGCGACATCTAAATTTGGATTCCATGGCCGGTGCTCATATCAATTTTTTGATTGTTCGGCAATCGGCGAGATGGGCGGAACAGGGCTTGCGCTCCCAAGCCCGTCAACGGCTTCGCTCGCAAGGGGAGGGCACAATTCCGCGCGACAGTTACGCCTCGTCCGCCCTGTCGCGTGGTCCCGGCCTATGGCCGGACGACGCAGACCCCGTGCTCCCACGCGCAGGCGCTGGCATTGGTCTGCGGCGAGACGACGATGATCTTCGGGCGCTCCGCTGGCGGGGCTGCCCCGATTTCGTCCTCTATCCCATAGGAATAGCTGCCGGCCTGGCTGAAATAGATGCCGTTGCCCGGCTGCTCGTAGGCGGAAAGGTTGCCGGCATAGGTGCCGAGGCCGGGGATCCCGGACGGAAAATCATAGCCGCCATCGAAGTCGCCGCTGTAGCTGCCGGCGCCATAGCCCCTTCCGTCAATGAATACAAAGTCTCCGCGATGGCGGTCACGGCGCGCGAAGTGAGAGGGCCAGTGCTTCCGTCGGATATGGCGGACGCGGGTTTGGACGTTGCCCAGGCCGCCTGTCTCGAAAGACGAGAAGTCATCGACGCTGGAATTGAAGGAGCGGTGGCGCCGATGGCCGGCGAAATGGCGGCGATCATGTGCCTTGTGGCGGGCGTGGTCCGGGGAGCGGTGCTTGAGCCGGACATGCCGGACCCGCGTCTCCACTTCCGACAGGCCCCTGTTGCTGCCCGCTTGCACAGGCAGGCCGACCGGGATCGCCAGCGTGAAGGCCAGGAGGAGAACTTTGGTCGCATGGACCGCGCGCAACAGATTCATTCTGTCCTGCCTTCAGGATGCGGTTAACGAATTCTTAATCGCATCCTGATGCAAGCGCAGTGAAATGTCACGGATTCGATTGGGTTTTCCGCCCATATCGTTAACGGGCGGATGTCTCCGCCAGACCCGAAAATGCCGCTTTTCGTCTAATCGATTTTATTTATTTTGCACCGCAAGCATACTTGTCGTTAAGCAATATGGTGATTAAAGGTCCGGATGACTGAATTGCGCACAATCGGGTGCGATACCGGATGAAATTAGTCTAGTTTAAGGGCGTGGACTCCGGTCATTTCGTGAGGTTCCGATGACGAATGTCACAAGAAGCCGGCCGCTCTCGCCGCATCTTCAAATCTACAAGCCCATTCCCACCATGGTCATGTCGATCGTGCACCGCATTACCGGCGGCGCACTCTATTTCGGCACGATCCTGGTCGCCTGGTGGTTGATCGCCGCCGCCTCGGGCGCGGCCTATTACGATTGGGTAAACTGGCTGTTCGGCACGCTGATCGGCAAGCTCGTGCTGTTCGGCTACACCTGGGCATTGGTGCATCACATGCTCGGCGGCATCCGCCATTTCATCTGGGATCTCGGCTACGGCTACGAGAAGCATTTCGCGACGAAGATGGCCAAGGGGACGCTCGCCGGGTCGGTCGCGCTGACGCTCCTTCTCTGGATCGTCGGTTCTCTCGTTCGCTAAGGGGAAATCACCATGGATATGCGCACACCCCTCGGCAAGGTTCGCGGTCTCGGCTCGGCCAAGGAGGGTACGGACCACTTCTGGCGCCAGCGCCTGACGGCCGTCTCCAACCTTCCGCTCTTAACCTTCTTCGTCTTCTTCGTGGCCCGTTATGCCGGTGCGCCGCATGCGGAAGTCGTCGCCGCCCTCGCCAATCCGTTCGTCGCGGTAATCATGGCTCTCGTCGTGATCTCGGCGCTCGTCCACATGCGGATCGGCATGCAGGTCATCATCGAGGACTACGTCCATGCGGAGGGCGTCAAGATCGCGCTTCTCATGCTCAACACATTCTTTGCGATCGCGATCGGCGGGCTCTGTCTTTTCGCCGTCCTGAAGATCGCTTTTGCAGGGTAATTTCGTCATGGCATCGATCAGTTCCCCCGCTGCAAACGGCAAGGCCTATCAGTATGTCGACCACGCCTTCGACGTCGTCGTCGTCGGCGCCGGCGGCGCCGGCCTGCGTGCGACCCTCGGCATGGCCGAGCAGGGCCTCAAGACCGCTTGCATCACCAAGGTCTTCCCGACCCGCTCGCACACGGTGGCGGCCCAAGGCGGTATCGCCGCCTCGCTGCAGAACATGACGCCGGACTCCTGGCAGTGGCACCTCTACGACACCGTCAAGGGCTCGGACTGGCTCGGCGACGTCGACGCCATGCAATATCTCGCCATGGAAGCGCCGAAGGCGGTCTATGAGCTCGAGCACTACGGCGTGCCCTTCTCGCGCAACGAGGAAGGCAAGATCTACCAGCGGCCCTTCGGCGGTCACATGCAGAACTACGGCGAAGGCCCGCCGGTGCAGCGCACCTGCGCGGCCGCCGACCGCACCGGCCATGCGATCCTGCACACGCTCTACGGCCAGTCGCTGCGCAACAACGCCGAGTTCTTCATCGAGTATTTCGCCCTCGACCTGATCATGTCGGATGACGGGCGCTGCACCGGCGTCGTCGCCTGGAACCTCGACGACGGCACGATCCATCGCTTGGCCGCGAAGATGGTGGTCTTGGCGACCGGCGGCTACGGCCGCGCCTATTTCTCGGCGACCTCGGCGCATACCTGCACCGGCGACGGCGGCGGCATGATCGCCCGGGCCGGCCTGCCGCTGCAGGACATGGAATTCGTGCAGTTCCACCCGACCGGCATCTACGGCGCCGGCTGTCTGATCACCGAAGGGGCGCGCGGCGAGGGCGGCTATCTCGTCAACTCGGAAGGCGAGCGCTTCATGGAGCGCTATGCCCCGTCGGCCAAGGACCTCGCCTCGCGCGACGTCGTGTCGCGCTGCATGACGATGGAAATCCGCGAAGGTCGCGGCGTCGGCAAGAACAAGGACCACATCTTCCTGCACCTCGATCATCTCGATCCGAAGGTGCTGCACGAACGCCTGCCCGGCATCTCGGAATCGGCGAAGATCTTTGCCGGCGTCGACGTTACCCGCGAACCGATCCCGGTTCTGCCGACCGTTCACTACAACATGGGCGGCGTCCCGACCAACTATTGGGGCGAGGTGCTGAATGCCGACGCCCAGAACCCCGAGCGCATCGCGCCCGGCCTGATGGCCGTCGGCGAAGCCGGCTGCGCCTCGGTGCACGGCGCCAACCGCCTCGGCTCCAACTCGTTGATCGACCTCGTCGTCTTCGGTCGCGCCGCGGCGATCCGCGCCGGCCAGATCATCGACCGCAACGAGGCGGTGCCGGAGGTCGACACGGCCGCCTCGGACCGGATCATGGAGCGCTTCGACCGGCTGCGTCACGCCAGGGGCGGCACGCCGACGGCGGTGCTGCGCGACAAGATGCAGCGCGCCATGCAGGAAGACGCGGCCGTGTTCCGTACCCAGGAATCGCTCGAATCCGGCTGCAAGCGCCTGTCGGCGATCTGGAAGGAACTGCCGGACGTCAAGGTCACCGACCGCTCGATGATCTGGAACTCCGACCTTGTCGAGACGCTGGAGCTCGAGAATTTAATGGCCAACGCCATCACCACGGTCTACGGCGCCGAAGCGCGTAAGGAAAGCCGCGGCGCGCACGCCCGCGAGGACTACAAGGACGGCCCGCTCGGCGGCCGCGACGACACGAACTGGCGCAAGCACACGCTCGCCTGGGTCAACGACACCGGCGAGGTCCGGCTCGAATATCGTCCGGTTCATACCGAGCTTATCGCCGGCGGCATCGATCCGAAGAAGATCGAGCCGAAGGCGCGCGTCTATTGATCTCGAGGACTAAGGCACATGGTTGAACTCGCTCTTCCCAAGAACTCGCAGGTCAATGAAGGCAAGGTCTGGCCGAAGCCGGTCGGCGCGACGAACCTTCGCGAATACCGCGTCTACCGCTGGAATCCGGACGACGGCAAGAACCCGCGGGTCGATACCTATTACATCGACATCGACGATTGCGGGCCGATGGTCCTCGACGGGCTGCTCTACATCAAGAACAATATCGATCCGACGCTGACGCTGCGCCGCTCCTGCCGCGAGGGCATCTGCGGCTCCTGCGCGATGAACATCGACGGCACCAACACGCTCGCCTGCACGAAGGGCATGGACGAGATCAAGGGCTCGGTGAAGGTCTATCCGCTGCCGCACATGCCTGTTGTCAAGGACCTGGTGCCGGATCTCACCAATTTCTACGCCCAGCACCGGTCGATCGAGCCGTGGCTGAAGACGGTGTCGCCGACGCCGGCCAAGGAATGGCGGCAGAGCCACGAAGACCGCCAGAAGCTCGACGGGCTCTACGAGTGCATCCTCTGCGCCTGCTGCTCGACCTCCTGTCCGAGCTACTGGTGGAACGGCGACCGCTATCTCGGTCCGGCCGTTCTCCTGCAGGCCTATCGCTGGCTGATCGACTCCCGAGACGAGGCGACCGGCGAGCGCCTCGACAACCTCGAGGATCCGTTCCGGCTTTACCGCTGCCACACGATCATGAACTGCGCCCAGGCCTGTCCGAAGGGCTTGAACCCCGCCAAGGCGATCGGCGAGATCAAGAAGATGCTGGTCGAGCGCCGGTTCTAGAGCCTTTCCTGGTTAAATTGAAGCATTCTGCCGGAGCAGGTTTTCGTCAGGGCAGAGGATTGTCGAGGGTCGTACCCGAAGGTACGGCCGAGGCGATCGCCTCTGATCCTGGCGGAAAGATGCCCGGCCATTCGGGTTGGCTGAAGCGGGCGGCCTGTTTGCTCGGCTGGCTTGGCCGTATGCTTTGGCTACGCCGCGCGCCAGCCGAGCAAACATTCCACTCCGCTTGAGCCAACAGAATGGTTCAATTTAACCAGGAAAGGCTCTAGCGGCCCGGCTGCGGCGACAATCCATGGCAATCCGACGGCGGGCCGGGTGCCCGCCGTCTGCATTATCACGGCCCTCACATCGACGTGTCGGTAAGTGAATTGAAAGCCATAGCGACGCGTATAGGTAATAAAGGGTGGAGGGTCGCCGATGCTTCGCCTGGCTGTCGGAATCGCCGTGAGCTGCCTTTTCCTGTCGCCGGCGCGGGCGGCCGAGCCGCAGTATGCGATCTTCGCCGGCGGCTGTTTCTGGTGCGTCGAGAGCGACTTCGATGACGTGTCCGGCGTCCTCGAAACGATTTCCGGCTACGCCGGCGGCAAGACGAAAAATCCCACCTATAAGGACTATGCGAAGGCGGGGCACCGCGAGGTGGTGCGGATCAAGTTCGATCCCGACAAGATCTCCTATGCGGAACTGGTCGGCGTGCTGTTCCGCACGACGGACCCGACCGACGGCGGCGGCCAGTTCTGCGACCGCGGCTTCTCCTATACGACGGCGATCTACGCGCTGACCGAGCCGCAGGCAATGCAGGCCAAGGCCGAGAAGATCAAGGCCGAGGCCGAACTCGGCAGGCCGATCGCGACGCCCGTCGAAGGGCCCGCGACGTTCTGGCCGGCCGAAGACTATCACCAGGATTTTGCGGCGCGAAATCCGCTCCGCTACTGGTACTACCGCAATGGTTGCGGCCGAAACCGGGCCGTCGAGGCACTCTGGGGCGAGCGCGCCTATGCCGGGGTCAACCACTGAGTCTTCGCTCTTCGCTCTCAGGCGAACCGTCGGGACCGCTTTTTCCGGGCCTCATCGCAAGCGTTTCCATCGTGCAACAGCCAAGACCGAAATGCGGTGCCTTGATCTCACAGGTGGATTTGCTGTAATTCGGCCTTTATTATCGCATTGCATCATGGTTCGCGGACAATATCGGGGGTATAAACATGCGGGTTTTTCATGCGGCGGCGGGGCTTGTTATTGTGCTTGCGCTGACCGGATGCCAGCGGACATCCTTTGGCGGCTTCGGTTCTCAGGATGTTTCTGCCGCGCCAGCCCCCCTGCAAGCGCAGCCGGTGCCATCGGTCTCCTCGGGCCAGCTTCCGGATCCGACGACGAGCACTTCGCAATTCCCGAGCGCTCCGACGGGGACGCCGGCAGCCGGCGCGCCCGGCGGCACGGACGTGGCCGCCGCCAGCAGTGCGCTCGACGTGACGAAGGAATCGATGGTCGGCAACTGGCGCGTTTCGAGCGCCGGCAGTTCCTGCGACATGTTCCTGACGCTGACCAATCTCGGCAGCGGCTCGCGCGGCGGCACGCGCGGCTGCGCCGGCGAACTGACGGCGATGGGATCGTGGGAGGTCGCCGGCAAGCAGGTCGTGCTCAAGGACCGCAGCGGCAATCCGATCGCCCGCCTCTACAAGACCGCCGATGCGCGTTTCGACGGCTCGACCAATGGCGGCCAGCCGGTCAGCCTCAGCCGCTGACGTTGTAGCTCTTTAAGTTGCTGCATGTTTCCCTGGATCGGCCAGGATCCAAGGAAGCATGCGGGGAGACGGCCTGTCGTCGGGGTGGGGCTTCCGCCTGCAGCCTTAAGTCTCACATCCCGAAACAGCCCCTGGCACATCCAGGGTGCATCGTGCTCAATCCTGACGACAGTATTCTCCACAAGCTCGAGGCGCTCGTCGCGGCTGGCGAGCGGCAGCGTGACCCGGCGCAATGCGCCATCGCAAGACGCCTTGACCATCTGACGGCGGAACTGATCGCCAGCCGGCCGTCGCGCAAGGCCAACGCGCTCGGTTGGCTGTTTGCTGCCCGCAAGAAGGAGCAGGCGCCGGTCAAGGGCCTCTACATCCATGGCGGCGTCGGCCGCGGCAAGACCATGCTGATGGACATGTTCTTCGACGCGGTGCCCATCCAGCGCAAGCGGCGCGCCCATTTCCATGAATTCATGGCGGATGTGCACGAGCGCATCTACAAGCACCGCCAGAAGCTCAAGAACGGCGAGACCAAACAGGCCGACCCGATCCCGCCGGTTGCGTCGGAGCTCTTCGCCGAGGCGCGGCTTCTGTGTTTCGACGAATTTTCGGTGACCGACATCGCCGATGCGATGATCCTCGGGCGTCTCTTCGGCGAGCTCTTCGCCAAGGGCTGCGTGCTTGTGGCGACCTCGAACGTGGAGCCCTCCGAACTTTATCGCGACGGCCTCAACCGCGGGCTCTTCCTGCCTTTCATCGAACTCCTGAAAGCCCATACCGGGATCATCTCGCTCGACACCGACACCGACTATCGCCTGCGCAAGACCGAGGGAAATCCCGTCTGGCTGTCGCCGCTCGGACCGGAAACCGAAGCGGCGATGGATCGCGCCTGGTATGTCGCGACCAACGGCGCGCCTGCAAGCTTTGCGGAGATCGGCCGGAAGGGCCGGAAAATCCATGTGCCTTGCGCCGTCGGCCAGTGCGCCCGCTTTTCCTTCGCCGATCTCTGCGCCCAGCCGCTCGGTGCGGCCGACTACCTGGCAATCCTGTCGCAATACAGGACGATCTTCCTCGACCGCGTTCCGCATCTCGGCCCGCATATGCGCAACGAGACGAAGCGCTTCATCATCCTGGTCGATGCGCTCTATGACCAGGGCGCCCGTCTGTTCGCTTCGGCCGCCGCCGAGCCCGAGCGGCTCCTGGTCGCCAAGAAGGGCACCGAAGGCTTCGAATTCGACCGGACGGTTTCACGTCTCATCGAGATGCAAAGCGAAGAATATGCCGCTCAACATATTGAAAATACGGTCATTCCGTGACGTGACAATGACGACAATTCTTACCTTTACGTAAGAATTTTATGATCTAACCGATTGAATTTGCTCTGTCGAAAAGTATGGATTGATATTTTACCATTTGCCGTTTAAGGGCTTTTGCGCGAAGGTTTGGCGTTTGCCGCGTTTCAGGCCTCGATCATGGATCACAAAGGAAGCACTTTCATGGCGCGCAACAAGATCGCACTTATTGGTTCAGGGATGATTGGTGGCACGCTGGCGCATCTCGCCGGCCTCAAGGAACTGGGCGACATCGTCCTGTTCGATATTGCCGACGGCATTCCCCAGGGTAAGGGCCTCGACATCGCCCAGTCCTCGCCGGTCGAAGGTTTCGACGCAACGCTGACGGGCGCCAGCGACTATGCGGCGATCGAAGGTGCCGACGTCTGCATCGTCACCGCCGGCGTTCCGCGCAAGCCCGGCATGAGCCGCGACGATCTGCTCGGCATCAACCTGAAGGTCATGGAACAGGTCGGCGCCGGCATCAAGAAATATGCTCCGAACGCCTTCGTCATCTGCATCACCAACCCGCTTGACGCCATGGTGTGGGCGCTGCAGAAATTTTCCGGCCTGCCGAAGAACAAGGTCGTCGGCATGGCCGGCGTGCTCGACTCGTCGCGCTTCCGCCTCTTTCTCGCCCAGGAATTCAACGTTTCGGTCCAGGACATCACCGCCTTCGTTCTCGGTGGCCACGGCGATACGATGGTGCCGCTCGCCCGCTACTCGACCGTCGCCGGCATTCCGCTGACCGATCTCGTCCAGATGGGCTGGGTCACCAAGGAGCGACTCGAAGAAATCATCCAGCGCACCCGTGACGGCGGCGCCGAGATCGTCGGCCTCCTGAAGACCGGCTCGGCCTATTACGCGCCGGCCGCTTCGGCGATCGAGATGGCCGAAGCCTACCTCAAGGACAAGAAGCGCGTGCTTCCCTGCGCGGCGCACCTCTCCGGGCAGTACGGCGTCAAGGACATGTATGTCGGCGTGCCGACGGTCATCGGCGCCGGCGGTGTCGAGCGGATCATCGAGATCGACCTCAACAAGGGCGAGAAGGAAGCCTTCGACAAGTCGGTCGGGGCCGTCGCCGGCCTTTGCGAAGCCTGCATCGGCATTGCGCCGAGCCTGAAGCAGTAATCGCGTCCCGTTGAGCGGATGCTGGCATCCGCTCGACCTCTTTGTTTTTGCCGCATTTGTGCGACGGCAGGTGTTTCACCTGTCTGCAGAATGCTCCAGACAGGAAAAACACCATGAACATTCATGAATATCAGGCCAAGGCTCTCCTGAAGAGCTATGGCGCACCGGTCGCGGAAGGCGTCGCGATCTTCTCCGCCGACGAAGCCAAAGCGGCTGCCAGGAAGCTCCCGGGCCCGCTCTACGTCGTCAAGAGCCAGATCCATGCCGGCGGCCGCGGCAAGGGCAAGTTCAAGGAGCTCTCGGCCGACGCCAAGGGCGGCGTTCGTCTTGCCTTCTCGATCGATGAAGCCCAGGCTCATGCCAAGGAAATGCTCGGCAACACGCTCGTCACCGCGCAGACCGGCCCTGCCGGCAAGCAGGTGAACCGCCTCTACATCGAGGACGGCGCCGACATCGATCGCGAACTCTATCTTTCGCTGCTCGTCGACCGCTCGGTCGGCCAGATCGCCTTCGTCGTTTCGACGGAAGGCGGCATGGACATCGAGGCTGTTGCGCACGACACGCCGGAAAAGATCGTCAACGTCGCGATCAACCCGGAAGCCGGCGTCACCGCCGCCGATCTCGCCAAGCTCACCTCGGCCCTGAAGCTCGAAGGCGAAGCCAAGGCCGACGCCGAAAAGCTCTTCCCGATCCTCTACAAGGCCTTTGTCGAGAAGGACATGAGCCTGCTCGAGATCAACCCGCTGATCGTCATGAAGAACGGCCGCATGCGCGTTCTCGATGCCAAGGTGTCCTTCGACGGCAACGCCCTGTTCCGCCACGACGACATCAAGGCACTGCGCGACGAAACCGAAGAAGACGCCAAGGAAATCGAGGCCTCCAAGTGGGACCTCGCCTATGTGGCGCTCGACGGCAACATCGGCTGCATGGTCAACGGCGCCGGTCTTGCCATGGCGACGATGGACATCATCAAGCTTTACGGCAAGGAGCCGGCGAACTTCTGCGACGTCGGCGGCGGCGCCGGCAAGGAGAAGGTCGCGGCGGCCTTCAAGATCATCACGGCCGACCCGAAGGTCGAGGGTATCCTCGTCAACATCTTCGGCGGCATCATGAAGTGCGATGTCATCGCTGAAGGTGTCGTCGCGGCCGTGCAGGAAGTTGGCCTCAAGGTTCCGCTGGTCGTTCGTCTCGAAGGCACGAATGTCGAGCTTGGCAAGAAGATCCTGAACGAATCCGGCCTGGCGATCACCGCCGCCGACGATCTGGACGATGCTGCCAAGAAGATCGTCGCCGCGATCAACGGCTAACCGAAGGACCAGACCTCATGTCGATTCTCGTCAACAAAAACACCAAGGTCCTCGTTCAGGGCCTGACCGGCAAGACCGGCACCTTCCATACCGAACAGGCGCTTGCCTATTATGGCACGCAGATGGTCGGCGGCATTCACCCGAAGAAGGGCGGCGAAAGCTGGACAGGCTCCAAGGGCGAAACCCTGCCGATCTTCGCGTCGGTCGCCGAAGGCCGTGAAAAGACCGGCGCGGACGCATCGGTGATCTACGTTCCGCCGGCAGGCGCCGCGGACGCGATCATCGAGGCGATCGATGCGGAAATCCCGTTCATCACCTGCATTACCGAAGGCATCCCGGTTGCCGACATGGTGCGCGTCAAGGCTCGTCTCGACCGTTCCAAGTCGCGCCTGCTCGGCCCGAACTGCCCCGGTATCCTGACGCCGGAAGAATGCAAGATCGGCATCATGCCGGGCTCGATCTTCCGCAAGGGTTCGGTCGGCATCGTCTCGCGCTCCGGCACGCTAACCTATGAAGCCGTGTTCCAGACCTCCAACGAAGGCCTCGGCCAGACGACGGCCGTCGGCATCGGCGGCGACCCGGTCAAGGGCACCGAGTTCATCGACGTGCTGGAGATGTTCCTGGCGGACGAGGCCACGACCTCGATCATCATGATCGGCGAAATCGGCGGCTCGGCCGAAGAGGATGCGGCGCAGTTCCTCATCGACGAGGCCAAGAAGGGCCGCAAGAAGCCGATGGCCGGCTTCATCGCGGGCCGTACGGCGCCGAAGGGCCGCACCATGGGTCACGCCGGCGCCGTCGTTTCCGGCGGCAAGGGCGATGCGGAATCCAAGATCGCTGCGATGGAGCAGGCAGGCATCCGCGTGTCGCCGTCGCCGGCTCGTCTCGGCAAGACGCTGGTCGAAGTCCTCAAGGGCTGATCTCAAACCATTTGTCCGGGCCGGCCGATCCGGCCCGGACAACCTGCCTGCCGCGAGTTTCCTGATTGAAGATCAGGACGCGCGGCAACTTGGTGCCACGGCGACCCCGGCGCGTCCTTTCGCTGCGCGGTGCCGTAGGAACAGCAGGCGCCGGCGCGCCGAACGAACATGAACGACCGGGATACCCGGCATCCAACGTAAAGTCAGGAGGCGGACCCGAGTCCGCGAGAGACCATGACAAGGCAAGAGGCCAACGAGCAATTCCAGCTCACTTCGTTTCTGGACGGCGCCAACGCCGCCTATATCGAGCAGCTCTATGCGCGCTATGAAGCGGATGCGTCGTCCGTTTCGGCCGAATGGCAGTCCTTCTTCAAGGCGCTTGCCGACAGGCCCGAAGATGTGGTGAAGGCGGCCAAGGGGGCCTCCTGGAAGAAGAAGAACTGGCCGATCGCCGCCAATGGCGAACTCGTCTCCGCGCTCGATGGAGACTGGGGCACGGTCGAAAAGATCGTCGAGAAGAAGGTCAAGGCGAAGGCCGAGGAAGCGGCCGCCGCGACCGGCGTTCCGGTCAGCGAGGCCGAGGTTCATCAGTCGACGCGCGATTCCGTCCGCGCCATCATGATGATCCGCGCCTATCGCATGCGCGGCCACCTGCATGCCAAGCTCGACCCGCTCGGCCTTGCCGATCCGGTCGAGGACTATGACGAGCTTTCCCCGAAGACCTACGGCTTCGAAGAGAAGGATTACGACCGCAGGATCTTCCTCGACAACGTGCTCGGGCTCCAATACGGCACCGTGCGCGAGATGGTCGAGATCCTCGAGCGGACCTATTGCTCGACGATGGGCGTCGAATTCATGCACATGTCCAATCCGGAGGAGAAGGCCTGGATCCAGGAGCGGATCGAGGGACCGGACAAGGGCGTCGAATTCACCCCCGAGGGCAAGCGGGCAATCCTGCAGAAGCTGATCGAGGCGGAAGGCTTCGAGCAGTTCATCGACGTCAAGTACAAGGGCACCAAGCGCTTTGGCCTCGACGGCGGCGAGTCGCTCATTCCGGCGCTCGAGCAGCTCATCAAGCGCGGCGGCCAGCTCGGCCTCAAGGAGATCGTTCTCGGCATGGCCCATCGCGGCCGTCTCAACGTGCTCTCCCAGGTCATGGCCAAGCCGCACCGCGCCATCTTCCACGAGTTCAAGGGCGGCTCCTATGCGCCGGACGACGTGGAAGGCTCGGGCGACGTCAAGTACCACCTCGGCGCCTCCTCCGACCGCGAATTCGACGGCAACAAGGTGCACCTGTCGCTGACGGCGAACCCCTCGCATCTCGAGATCGTCAACCCGGTCGTCATGGGCAAGGCGCGGGCCAAGCAGGACCAGATGGCGACCGTGTTCGAGGGCGACATCATTCCGCTGCGCGAACGCGTCAAGGTCATGCCGCTTCTGCTGCACGGCGACGCGGCCTTCGCCGGCCAGGGCGTCATCTCGGAAATCCTCGGTCTCTCCGGTCTGCGTGGCCACCGCGTTGCCGGTACCGTGCATTTCATCATCAACAACCAGATCGGCTTTACCACGAACCCGGCCTTCTCCCGGTCCTCGCCCTATCCTTCGGACGTGGCGAAGATGATCGAAGCGCCGATCTTCCACGTGAACGGCGATGACCCGGAAGCCGTCGTCTATGCGGCCAAGGTCGCGACCGAGTTCCGGATGAAGTTCCACAAGCCGGTCGTCGTAGACATGTTCTGCTACCGCCGCTTCGGTCACAACGAGGGCGACGAACCGGCGTTCACGCAGCCGAAGATGTACAAGGCCATCCGCGCCCACAAGACCGTCGTGCAGGTCTATTCGCAACGCCTCGTCGCAGAAGGTCTGATGAACGAGGGCGATGTGGAGAAGATGAAAGCCGACTGGCGCGCCCATCTCGAGCAGGAATTCGAGGCCGGCCAGTCCTACAAGCCGAACAAGGCTGACTGGCTCGACGGTGTATGGTCGGGCCTGCGCACCGCCGACAATCAGGACGAGCAGCGCCGTGGCCGGACTTCCGTGCCGATGAAGCAGCTCAAGGAAATCGGCCGCAAGCTCTCTGAAATCCCGAGCGGTTTCAGCGCGCATCGCACCATCCAGCGCTTCATGGAAAACCGCGCCAACATGATCCAGACCGGCGAGGGGATCGACTGGGCGATGGCGGAAGCGCTCGCCTTCGGGACCCTCGTCACCGAGGGCACGAAGATCCGCCTGTCGGGCCAGGATTGCGAGCGCGGCACGTTCTCGCAGCGCCACTCGGTCCTCTACGACCAGCAGAGCGAGGAGCGCTACATCCCGCTCGCCAATCTGTCGCCGACCCAGGCGCGCTACGAGGTCATCAATTCGATGCTCTCGGAAGAGGCGGTGCTCGGCTTCGAATACGGCTACTCGCTGGCTCGCCCGAATGCGCTGACGCTCTGGGAAGCCCAGTTCGGCGACTTTGCCAACGGCGCCCAGGTGGTCTTCGACCAGTTCATCTCGTCGGGCGAACGCAAGTGGCTGCGCATGTCGGGCCTCGTCTGCCTGCTGCCGCACGGCTATGAGGGCCAGGGACCGGAGCATTCCTCGGCCCGCCTCGAGCGCTTCTTGCAGCTTTGCGCGGAAGACAACATGCAGGTCGCCAACGTCACGACGCCGGCGAACTACTTCCACATCCTGCGCCGCCAGGTGAAGCGCGACTTCCGCAAGCCGCTGATCCTGATGACGCCGAAGTCGCTGCTGCGCCACAAGCGGGCGATCTCCAGCCTTTCCGAGATGGCCGGCGAGAGCTCCTTCCACCGCCTGTTGTGGGACGATGCGGAAGTCATCAAGGACGGCCCGATCAAGCTGCAGAAGGATTCGAAGATCCGTCGCGTCGTGCTGTGCACGGGCAAGGTCTATTACGACCTTCTCGAAGAGCGCGAGAAGCGCGGCATCGACGACATCTATCTGCTGCGCGTCGAGCAGCTCTATCCGTTCCCGGCCAAGGCGCTCATCAACGAGCTCAGCCGCTTCCGCCATGCGGAGATGGTCTGGTGCCAGGAAGAGCCGAAGAACATGGGCGCATGGTCGTTCATCGACCCCTATCTCGAATGGGTCCTCGCCCATATCGACGCCAAGTATCAGCGGGTGCGCTACACCGGCCGTCCGGCCGCCGCTTCGCCGGCAACGGGGCTGATGTCCAAGCACATGGCGCAGCTCAACGCCTTCCTCGAGGACGCGCTGGGGGGCTGATCGAGCCCCTCGCCGCCTGCCAATCGACAGAAACAGCTATCTGATCAACGGAACTTAAATCATGGCAACTGAAATCCGCGTTCCTACCCTCGGCGAGTCCGTCAGCGAAGCGACCGTCGGGACCTGGTTCAAGAAGGTCGGCGATGCGATCAAGGCCGACGAGCCGCTTCTCGAGCTCGAGACCGACAAGGTGACGATCGAAGTGCCGGCGCCGGCCGCCGGTACGCTCAGCGAAATCGTCGCGCAGGCGGGCGAGACCGTCGGCCTCGGCGCGCTGCTCGGCCAGATCGCCGAAGGCGCCGGTGCCGCCGCAGCCGCTCCGGCTGCGGCCGAGAAGAAGCCCGAGCCCGCTGCTGCCGCTCCGGCTGCCCAGCCGGCCGCCGTTGGCACGCCCCAGGCTCAGTCCTCGATGCCGCCGGCCCCGGCCGCCGCCAAGCTGCTTGCCGAAAACAACCTCTCGGCCGACCAGGTCGACGGCTCGGGCAAGCGCGGCCAGGTGCTGAAGGGTGACGTGCTCGCCGCCGTCGCCAAGGGGATCTCGGCGCCTGCAGCCGCCGAACCGGCCAAGGTCCAGGCGCGCGCCCCGGCGACGGCCGAGGACGCTGTCCGCGAAGAGCGCGTCAAGATGACCCGCCTGCGCCAGACGATTGCCCGGCGCCTCAAGGACGCCCAGAACACCGCGGCGATGCTCACCACCTACAACGAGGTGGACATGAGCGCCGTCATGAGCCTGCGCAACAAGTACAAGGACATCTTCGAGAAGAAGCACGGCGTGAAGCTCGGCTTCATGGGCTTCTTCACCAAGGCCGTCACGCACGCGCTGAAGGAGTTGCCGGCTGTCAACGCCGAGATCGACGGCTCCGACATCATCTACAAGAACTACTGCCATATCGGCGTCGCCGTCGGCACCGACAAGGGTCTTGTCGTTCCGATCGTGCGGGACGCCGACCAGATGTCGATCGCCGAGATCGAGAAGGACATCGGCCGTCTCGGCAAGGCGGCGCGCGACGGCGCGCTGTCGATGGCCGACATGCAGGGTGGCACCTTCACCATCTCCAATGGCGGCGTCTACGGTTCGCTGATGTCCTCGCCGATCCTCAATGCGCCGCAGTCGGGCATCCTCGGCATGCACAAGATCCAGGACCGTCCGGTCGCGATCGGCGGCCAGGTCGTCATCCGTCCGATGATGTATCTGGCGCTCTCCTACGATCACCGCATCGTCGACGGCAAGGAAGCCGTGACCTTCCTGGTGCGCGTCAAGGAAAGCCTCGAAGACCCGGAACGTCTGGTGCTCGACCTCTAGGACAGGACGGGGGCGTGAGCCCCCGTTTCTTTCTCGCCGCGCTGAGCCGCCGACACGGCCCGCTCGACAGCGATGGAGCCGGAAGCTAGGGTGCTGCAAAGCACGCTATGCGGGCATTCAGGTCTTTCGGCTCCGTCTTGATCTTCAACGCACCGGTGGCAACCATGAGCGCTTACCTGATCGAACTTGCATCGCTGATGGCGATCTTTTCCTTCGCCATCGTCTCGCCGGGGGCCGACCTCGCCATGGTGATGCGGCAGTCGCTGGTGCATGGCCGGCGCGCGGCGATCATCACCTCCTTCGGCATCGGCGCGTCGCTGATGTTCCATGTCAGCTACACCGTTCTCGGCCTGGGACTGATCATTTCGCAGTCGATCTATCTCTTCAACATCGTCAAATGGTGCGGCGTCGCTTACCTGATCTATATCGGCCTCAAGGCGCTGAGGGCCGGACAGACGGAGATTGCCGTCGAGCCGGGCTCGGATGCCGGGGCGCGCAGCGGCCAGTCGGCACTGAAGGCATTCGGCCTCGGCTTTGCCGCCAATGCGCTCAACCCGAAGGCGGTGTTCTTCTTTCTGTCGATCTTCTCGACGGTCGTCGGCGCGCACACGCCTATGGTCGTGAAGTTCGGCTACGGCCTTGTCATGGCGAGCGCTCTCATTACCTGGTTCGTCGGCGTCAGCCTGTTCATGACGACGCCGCGGATGCGGGCCGCCTTCACACGGGCGAGCAAGTGGATCGACCGGGCAAGCGGCATGGTGTTCATTGGCCTCGGCCTGAAGCTCGCGACCGAGAAGGCTGCCTGAGATGCTCGGCCGGCCAGCCATCCTCGCTTCCGCCGCGCTGGCGCTGGCCGCACTCCCGGTGCTTGCCGAGGAATGCAAGCAGGCCCGGGCGATCTATGCCGACCCGGCCGGCGGTTATGAGCTGCGTTTCGAGCCGGTCGGTTCGGAAGCGGCGGTGACCAGCAATCATTTCAAGATCGGCATTGTCGGCACCGGGCTGTCGCTTGACGGCGTCGTCTTGCCCTCGGGCGAGCCGGAACGCCCGAACGGTATCGTCATGAACAATTGCCCGACGGGCGACGTGACGGGCGCCGACCTGGCGGCCTGCACCGTCTGGCAGGGCCCGATCTACGCCGTCGACGACGCCGGCACGATCGGATTGCTTCAGGCTGAGGATGCACCGGCCGCCCGGCAGATAGTGCTGCCGGATTTCGGCCCGTCGCTGCGCCAGTCGAGCGCCTGGGGCAAGGGCAAGGCGACGGCCGACAGTTCCGACGTCTTCCACTTCAAGGGATGCGCCGCATGAGTGGCGGCCCGGTCCTTCTCGTCACCGGCGGCAGCCGCGGTATCGGCGCCGCCGTATGTCTCGCCGCGGCGTCGAAGGGGTGGCGGGTGGCGGTCAACTATGCCTCGCAGCGGCAAGCCGCCGAGGACGTCGTCCATCAAATCACCGAGTCCGGCGGCTCGGCGGTCGCCATTCAAGGCGATGTCGGCTCCGACGAGGGGGTAAAGGCGATCTTTGCGGCGGTCGATGCCGCCTTCGGGCGGCTCGACGGGCTGGTCAATAATGCCGGCATCGTCGGCCCGCCGCAGCGCGTCGATGCGATTTCGTCCGAGCGGCTGGAGCGGATGTTTCGCGTCAACGTGACCGGCGCCATCCGCTGCGCGGCGGAAGCCGTACTCCGGATGTCGACCCGTTACGGCGGGCAGGGCGGTTCGATCGTCAACCTTTCCTCCGTCGCGGCCGTGCTGGGCGCGCCGGGTCAATATGTCGACTACGCGGCTGCCAAAGGCGCGATCGACAGCTTCACCGTCGGACTCGCGCGTGAGGTTGCCGCCGAAGGCATCCGTGTGAATGCGGTCCGCCCGGGCATCATCGATACGGATATTCATGCGTCCGGCGGCCTGCCGGATCGCGCCCGCGACATGGCGCCGTCGATCCCGATGCAGCGTCCCGGCACGGCCGGCGAAGTGGCCGACGCCATTCTCTATCTCCTGTCGGATAAGGCGACTTATGTGACGGGAGCCATTCTCAACGTCAGCGGCGGGCGATGACCGCCCTTTCAAGATGACTACCCTCCCAGAAGGAATATCAAATGGCTTATGATCTCATCGTTATCGGCAGCGGTCCCGGCGGCTATGTCTGCGCCATCAAGGCGGCGCAGCTGGGCATGAAGGTCGCCGTGATCGAAAAGCGCAGCACCTATGGCGGCACCTGCCTCAATGTCGGCTGCATTCCCTCCAAGGCGCTGCTGCATGCTTCCGAGATGTTCCACCACGCCGCGCACGGGCTCGATGCGCTCGGCGTCGAGGTCGCAAGCCCGAAGCTCAACCTTCAGAAGATGCTCGCCCACAAGGACGCCACCGTTAAGGCGAATGTCGACGGCGTCGCCTTCCTCTTCAAGAAGAACAAGATCGACGGCTTCCAGGGCATCGGCAAGGTGCTCGGCCAGGGCAAGGTCTCCGTCACCAACGACAAGGGCGAGGAGCAGGTCCTCGAAGCCAAGAACATCGTCATCGCCACCGGCTCGGACGTTGCAGGCATTCCCGGCGTCGAGGTCGAATTCGACGAAAAGGTCATCATCTCGTCCACCGGCGCTCTCGAGCTGGAGAAGGTCCCGGCCAGCATGGTCGTCGTCGGCGGCGGCGTCATCGGCCTCGAGCTCGGCTCGGTCTGGGCGCGCCTCGGCGCCAAGGTGACTGTCGTCGAGTTCCTCGACACGATCCTCGGCGGCATGGACGGCGAAGTCGCCAAGCAACTCCAGCGGATGCTGGCGAAGCAGGGCATCGACTTCAAGCTCGGCGCTAAGGTGACCGGCGTCGTGAAGTCCGCCGGTGGCGCAAAAGTGACCTTCGAACCGGTCAAGGGCGGCGATGCGAGCACCCTCGAGGCGGAGGTGGTGCTGGTCGCGACGGGCCGCAAGCCCTGCACGGACAATATGGGCCTTGCGAAGGCCGGCGTCGTCCTCGACTCGCGCGGCCGGGTCGAGATCGACCACCATTTCCAGACGAGCATCGCCGGTGTCTACGCGATCGGCGACGTGGTGCGCGGGCCGATGCTCGCCCACAAGGCGGAGGACGAAGGCGTCGCCGTCGCAGAGATCATCGCCGGACAGGCGGGCCACGTGAACTACGACGTCATTCCGGGCGTCGTCTACACCCAGCCGGAGGTCGCCTCCGTCGGCAAGACCGAGGAGGAACTGAAGGCCGCCGGCGTCGCCTACAAGGTCGGCAAGTTCCCCTTCACCGCCAATGGCCGCGCCCGCGCCATGCTGCAGACCGACGGTTTCGTGAAGATCCTCGCCGACAAGGAGACCGACCGGGTGCTCGGCGGCCACATCATCGGCTTCGGTGCCGGCGAGATGATCCACGAGATTACCGTGCTGATGGAGTTCGGCGGATCGTCGGAAGACCTCGGCCGCACCTGCCATGCACACCCGACCATGTCGGAAGCGGTGAAGGAAGCGGCGCTCGCGACCTTCTTCAAGCCGATCCACATGTGACACTACGGCGCGGGGGCTGCGACAAGCGGCCCCCTGTCTTGCGTCGCTGACCAGCGCGAACATGAGCGCTCCACGACGGCCATCGCCGTCCGACCGACCCGTCGAACCGAAGGGACGCGTTCATGAAACCTCGCAGCGTTGCCGCCCGCCTGCCCAACACCTGCCTGCCTGGGGCCAACTGGGCGGACTGCTATGAACTTCTCTTTCTTGGCGAACGGCTTACCGCGCATGAAGCGGCACGGCGGGCGCTTGGCAGCGCGCCGCGCTGGATAGGCAGCCTCCTGGCCTTGCGCAACCGCCTTGTCGCGCCGCTCGGCCTCAAGGCCGCTGCCCCTGCCGGAGACGCCAGCCTCATCGGCGCCTTTCCGATCCTGCGCGAGAGCGAGGGTGAGGCGGTTCTCGGCTTCGACGACCGCCATCTGGATTTCCGTATCGTCGTGGAGGTGCGCGACGGGCCAGCCGACAGCCAGGTGATCGGCGTCACGACCCTGGTGCGGCGTAGGAGCCTGTTCGGCTATCTCTATCTCGCCGCCGTGACACCCTTTCACAAGGCGATCGTCCCGGCATTGCTCGCGCAATTGAACGAGCCGGCGCGGCCTGTCACTTGACGGGGGTCAGGCTGAAGCCTTGCTGGCGCAGCAGTTCGACAAGCCCTTCCTTGCCCGGCAAGTGCAGCGCACCGACGGCCATGAAGACATTGCCCTCTTTCAGGATGGGTTCGGCCCGTACCGCCATGATCCTGTTGCGGTCGATGATGATCCGCTGCTCGAAATCGGCGTAGCCGAGATCGCCGGGCGAGATTTTCTCGGCCACCGACCGCATCATCGGCATGATCATACCGGTGTCGCCGGCAAGATAGAGGTCGGTCATCGTCGCCAGCACGTCATCGATCGTCTTGCCGAGCGCCAGCGTTTCTATCAGCGCCTTCAGGTGCCACTCGACGGGAAGCGAATCCATCGCGGATAGCTGCTCGACCAGGCTTTCCAACCCTTTCAGGGTCTTGCCCTGGCTTACGGCATCCTCGGCGAGCTTCTTGTCGAGGAAGGATGCGCCGGCTGCCTTGCGGGTGAATTCGCAGGCCGGCAGGGCGACGAAGCTGGCGATCATCCAGGGCTTCATCTTGGCGACCAGGGGCAGTGGAATGCCGCGCGCCTTGAGGCCGTTTTCGAGAAGCGCCCGGTCCTTCGGTTCGAGGAAATCGTTGATCGTCTTGCTGCCGGCGAACATGGTGAGGTCGGGGCGCATCATGATGGCGGCGCTCGCCCTTTTCTCGTCGACGATCTCGTCGGATTCGACGACGACGGTCCTCGCCCCGGCATAGGCTTCGGCGCCGCCGACGGGCATTGCCAGCACGCGCGGATCGGTGACGTGCATGGTGCCGAGCAGGAAGGACGGCGCCAATCCTTGCCCTTCGATCTTCCAGAGCAGGCCCCTTCCGTTCGGTACGGCATCGGCCTCACGGCGTATCGCGGCAAGGCGAACCGGATCGGATTGTTCGAGACCGGCGAGGATATTGCTGCCACCGCACGCGGCATCTTCCGCGGCCTCGGCCTGCGAGACAGAGAGCAGGACGACGAGGAGGCTCGCAACCGTCAGCACATGAATAAATGCGATCAGCCACAGCAGGCCGTCGGTCGCCTTGGCGGAAACGGTGCGAACGGGTTCTGTGATCGTCATGGGCGTGGTCCCCCGGAGAATGCACCTCAAACCCTACGCCGCCTCGGTCACGGGTTCCTTAACGCGCGTGGTTAATGGGCGAGCGCGCGAATTCTACTGCATGTTTCCTTAAATCGTAGACGATTTAGGGACAAAAACATGCAGCCATTCAAAGTGCTACAGCGTCCTTAGTGCGTCTGAAAAGACGCACGGCGCTGTAGAACGGGATCAGCAAAAGCGTGAGCGGTTTTCGGCGGGCAAACATTTTACGCACGCGGATGGGCGCGATCGTAGATTTCCAGGAGACGTGCCGAATCGACGCCCGTATAGACCTGCGTGGTCGAGAGGCTGGCATGGCCGAGCAGTTCCTGGATGGTGCGCAGGTCTCCGCCGCCGGCGAGCAGATGGGTCGCGAAGGAGTGGCGCAGTGCATGCGGCGTCGCGGAATCGGGCAGGCCTAGGGCGGAGCGCAGCTTCTGCATCTCGCGCTGGATGATCGCCGGCTGCAGTTTGGCGCCACGGGCGCCGCGGAAGATCGGCTCTCCGGGGCCGATGTGGTAGGGGCAGAGTTTCCTGTAGGTTGCCACCGCCCCCGTCGCCGCGGCGATCAGCGGGACGATCCGCGTCTTGCCGCCCTTGCCGGTGATGCGCAGCGACGCCGCCCCTGAAAAGTCATCCGGCGTCAGGTCGAGCGCTTCCGATATGCGCAGGCCGCAGCCGTAGAGGAGTGTCAGCACGGCAGCGTTGCGGGCGGCGATCCACGGCTCCTCGGCAAGCTGTGCATCCGCCGTCACAACCTCCAGGGCATCCCGGTCGGTCAAGGGTTTCGGCAGCGATTTCGGTTGTTTCGGCGAGCGCACGGCGCCGGCGCCGGCCGCATTGGCCAGCCCGTGTTTCTCCAGGTAGCGCAGGAACGAGCGCAGCCCGGCAAGCCCGCGTCCAAGGGTGCGCGCCCCCGCTCCGGCCTTGCGGCGCTGCGCGAGGAAGCCGCGCAGGTCGGCGGGCCTCAGCGTGCGGATATCGGCGAGCCGGGGCGGCCCGGCGAGATGCCCGGTCAGGAAGGTCAGGAATTGCCGCGTGTCCCGCTCGTAGGCCTCGATCGTCTTTTCGGACAGGCGGCGTTCTTCGGCAAGGCTTGCGAGCCAACGGTGACGCTCCGCCATCACTTCGGGATGGCCGATCACGAGAAGTTCGTTCATTTCGGTCCTGCGATCGCTTCGGCTGGTTTCCAGTGCCGAGCATGCCGCCGGGCCCTTAGGTTTTTGCTAACATCCTCTTGGAATTTGTCATTCTTCGATCATATTGAATTGCGATGTTCGGTCAGCAACCGCGGATGGGACCATGGCGAGACGTGATTCGGCGAGCGCGCTGGCGCATTTTGCAGGGGCAATTGCGCTGGTCTCGCAGGGCCGCCCCGGTCACATCGTCGACACGCTGATTGCCGAGCGCGGCCAGAAGATCGTCCGGCATCCGCTCTGGCCGGTGATGCGGCCCTTTCTCCACACGCTGCTCAACTACCGCAAGGCGATCGAGTTCGCCAACGCGGTCGCCAACATGCCGGGCTTCCAGGCTTTCGAGCACTTGAGCGCGCTGCTCGCGCTCGACATCCGCGTCGACAAGGCCGAGCGGATTCCGGCTGAGGGCGGATTTCTCCTCGTCAGCAACCACCCGACCGGCATCGCCGACGGCATTGCCGTCTTCGATCTCCTGAAGAGCCGCCGGCCGGACATGATGTTCTTCGCCAACCGCGACGCCATCCGCGTCAACCCGCGTTTCGTCGAGATGGTCATCCCCGTGGAATGGCGCGAGGAATACAAGTCGAAGCTCAAGGCACGCGAGACGTTGCAGGTCACCAACCGGGCCATCGAAGAGGGGAAGGCGACGGTACTCTTTCCGTCCGGCCGCATCGCTTACTGGGCCGAGGGGCGTCTCAACGAACGCCCCTGGAAAAGTTCCGCCGTCAGCTTTGCCCGCAAATACAATCTGCCGATCCTGCCGGTGCATATGAGCGCGCGCAATTCCGGGCTGTTCTATTGGTTCGCCAAATGGTCGACGGAACTGCGCGACATGACCGTGTTCCACGAGCTTCTGAACAAGAAGGGCGACCTTTTCGATTTTCGAGTCGGCAACCTCATTCCTCCAGAGGCGCTCGACGGCGACCCGACGGAAGTGACCCGGGCGCTCGAACGCCATACCGTCTTCGCGCTTGCGCGCGATAGCGATGCCGCCTTCGATGCGCTGCGCCATCGGGACTGAGGCGAATCTGGGGGGGCGCCCCGCGCTTCTCCGAAGAAGGACGAATAGCGCCGGAATCTGCCCCTCATCTGGCTGCCGCCACCTTCTCCCCGCTTGCGTCCGCTTGCGGGGAGAGGGGACTTGGGCGAGGGGCAATCACGCCTGCTTTCACCGCCTGGCCTCGCCATTTGAAAGAACTCAATCCGCAAAAGGCTGCTTGAAATGATGAAGGCCCCGCATCACTGCGAGGCCCCGCACAATTCTTCACGTGATTTCAGATCGATCAGCCGATCTTCTGGCCGGTCTTGGCCCAGTCGGCGAGGAACATTTCCAGGCCCTTGTCGGTCAGCGGGTGCTTGACGAGCGCCTTCAGCGTGGCCGGCGGGGCGGTGACGACGTCGGCGCCGATCAGCGCTGCTTCCTTGACGTGGTTGACGGTGCGGATCGAGGCGGCCAGGATTTCCGTCTCGTAGCCGTAATTGTCGAAGATCTGGCGGATCTCGCGGATCAGGTCCATGCCGTCGAAGGCGATGTCGTCGAGGCGGCCGATGAAGGGCGAGACGAAGGTCGCGCCGGCCTTGGCGGCAAGCAGCGCCTGGTTGGCGGAGAAGCAGAGGGTGACGTTGGTATGGTGGCCGTCCGAGGTCAGCGCCTTGCAGGCCTTCAGGCCGTCAAGCGTCAGCGGCAGCTTGATGCAGATGTTGTCGGCGATCCTCGAAAGCGCGGCCGCTTCCTTCATCATCTCGCTATATTCGGTCGCCGTCACCTCGGCCGAAACCGGGCCCTCGACGATCGAGCAGATTTCCTTGGTGACTTCGACGATGTCGCGGCCCGACTTCAGGATCAGCGACGGGTTGGTGGTGACGCCGTCGAGAAGGCCGAGATCGTTCAGTTCCCGGATTTCCTTCACATCGGCAGTATCGACGAAAAATTTCATGGGAGTCTTCCTCTGGCACTCAGCCGTTCGGGCGCATATCCCTCAAGGGAAAGTCCAAGGCGGAAATCGCGCGCGTTGAAACTCGGGTGGAACCGTGACAAACCCTTGCTCCTGCAAAGGCAGCGGTTCGCTGTGCAGTTTTCTTTAACTGAAAGCGGTGGCAAGGTCACGGCAAAATGACTCTTGATTCAACCGATTTATTCGGCGCTCTCTTCGACCGCCGCGTGGTGCCCGTCCTGGTGCCGATGCCGGCGCCGAGGCCCTATTCCTATGCGGTGCCGGAGGGGATGGCGGTCGAGCCGGGCTCGATCGTGCAGGTGCCGCTCGGGCCGCGGCTCGTCGTCGGCGTCGTCTGGGACGGCGACGACGATGGCATGGTCGATTCGAAGAAGCTGAAGGAGATCGAGAAGGTCTTCGACTGCCCGCCGCTCACCCGCGACATGCGCACCTTTCTCGACTGGGTGGCGTCCTACACCATTACGCCCCCCGGCCTGGTGGCCCGCATGGCGCTCCGCGCACCGACCGCCTTCGATCCCGAGCCGATGGTCGAGGCCTTGCGGCTGACCGAACGACGCCCGGAACGGATGACCGCCGCCCGCGAGCGGGTCCTTGCGACGGCGGGCGACGGCTTTTCCTGGACCCGTTCCGGCCTTGCCCATGCGGCCGGCGTCTCTTCCGGGGTGATCGACGGACTTGCCGCGCAAGGCGTGTTCGAGACGGTGTTCATGCCGCCGCCGCCGGTGGTCGCCGTGCCCGATCCGGATTTCGCCGCGCCGCGCCTCGAGGGGGTGCAGAAGGAGGCGGCCGCCGATCTGCTCGCCGCCGTCGAGGACGGAAAGTTCTCCGTCTCGCTGATCGACGGCGTCACGGGCTCGGGCAAGACCGAAGTTTATTTCGAGGCGATCGCAGCAACGCTCAGGGCCGGCAAGCAGGTCTTGATCCTGCTGCCGGAGATCGCGCTCACCGCAGGCTTCTTGGAGCGTTTCCAGGACCGTTTTGGTGCGAAGCCGGCGGAATGGCATTCCGATCTTGCCCCGCGTACGCGTGAGAAAGTGTGGCGGCAGGTGACGACCGGCCAGGTGCGTGTCGTTGCCGGCGCCCGCTCGGCGCTGTTCCTGCCCTTCGAGGAGCTCGGCCTGATCATCGTCGACGAGGAGCACGACCCCGCCTACAAGCAGGAGGACCGGGTGTTCTACAATGCGCGCGACATGGCGGTGGTGCGCGGCCGGATCAGCGCCTTTCCGGTCGTGCTGGTTTCCGCAACGCCTTCCGTCGAGAGCCGGGTCAACGGCGAGGTCGGCCGCTACCGGCCGATCCACCTGCCGACCCGCTTCGGCGATGCGGCGCTGCCGCATCTCGGCGTCGTCGACATGCGTCGTCATCCGCCGGAGCGCGGCGGATTCCTCTCGCCGGTGCTCTTGAACCAGGTCGGCAAGGCGATCGGCCGCGGTCAGCAGGCGCTCCTGTTCCTGAACCGCCGCGGCTATGCGCCGTTGACGCTCTGCCGCGTCTGCGGGCACCGCTTCCAGTGCCCGGACTGCTCGAGCTGGCTCGTCGAGCACCGCTTTCGCGGCCAGATCCAGTGCCACCATTGCGGCTATTCGGAGCGCACCCCGGAAGCCTGCCCGGAATGCGGCACGCTGGACCACCTGGTCGCCTGCGGACCGGGGGTCGAACGCATCGCCGAGGAGGTCGAGCGGCATTTTCCGGAAGCCCGCACCATCGTGCTCTCCTCCGACCTGATGGGCGTCAAGCGGCTGAGGCTGGAACTCGAGGCGATCGCCCGCGGCGAGGCGGACATCGTCATCGGCACGCAGCTCGTCGCCAAGGGACACAATTTTCCGATGATGACGCTGGTCGGCATCGTCGATGCCGATCTCGGCCTTGCCAATGGCGATCCGCGCGCCGCCGAGCGAACCTTCCAACTGCTGTCGCAGGTGACGGGACGCGCCGGGCGGACCGGTCTCAAGAGCCTCGGCCTGCTGCAGACCTATCAGCCGCAGCATCCGGTGATGCAGGCGATCGTATCGGGCGATTCGGATGCCTTCTATGAACGCGAGATCCACGAGCGGGAACGCGCGGTGCTGCCGCCCTTCGGCCGGCTTGCCTCGATTATCGTCTCGGCCGACACGCGAAGCGATGCCGAGGGGCATGCACGCGGCCTGCGCAATGCCGCGCCACGGGTCGACGGCATTTCGGTTTTGGGTCCGGCCGAGGCGCCGCTCGCGCTGATCCGCGGCCGGCATCGGTTTCGCCTGCTCGTCCACGGACGACGCAACAGCGACATGCAATCTTTCCTGAAGGCGATGATTTCCTCCGGGCCGAAGGAGCGCGGTTCGGTCAGCGTCCAGCTCGACGTCGATCCGCAGAGTTTTCTGTGATTGCAACCGGACGTGCCGCGCAGCCGATTCCCATCGTCGCGAACATGCGCTAGACCAATGGCGCGTCGGCGAGAATCGCTTCTCGGCGGCAGCTGTGATGAATTGCCGCGGGGATGGGCATGGAGTTCTATATTCCGACGGAAACCGGGGAGTTCCTGGCGTTTTGCGCGGCAGGCGCAGCGATGCTGATCGGTCTCGTCATGCTCTTTGCGCCGCGCCTTATCTTCCGCGTCGCCGGTATTCGCATTGCCGACGGGCGTCGCGGCGGACTGGCCGAGGCGCGCTCCACGATGGGCGGCATGCATGTGGGCCTCGGCCTCGGCGCCATCCTGCTTGCCCAGCCGATGGTCTATCTCGCCGTCGGCGCCGCCTTTGCGCTCGCGGCATTCGGGCGCATCTTGTCGATGATGAGCGACAACGGCGCGACGCTGTTCAACTGGGCAGCACTTGTCGTCCAGTCGGCGCTTGCGATCCTGCCGCTCGCCTATGTTTTCGGGTTCATCTGACGAACCCAGGACAGGGGCAAATCCGGGCTCCGCCAATTTACGGCAAAATTCCGTCGAACGGGGCGGTGTTATGCCGCATTCCTGCCGTTGGCGTGTTGCGAGTCCAAACATCCTATGCTAGACGAACCGCGAATTGCGGGGGAAGTGGGTCGGAAGGCCTCGATAGCCTGCGAGTTATTGCAGCAAATTCAAGATGTTATGACAACGGTTCGCCGCTGCTGACGCTCTTGGATGATTTTGAGAGAAGCTTGTGCCCGTGGCCGACACATCCCAGCTTATTTCCGGTGTTGCAGAAAGATATGCGTCCTCGCTTTTCGAACTCGCCCTGGAGGCCGGTTCGGTCGAGGCGGTCGGTGCCGATCTCGATCGCGTCCAGGCGCTGATCGACGGCAGCGAAGACCTGAAGCGACTGGTCGTGAGCCCGGTCTTTTCTGCCGACGACCAGTTCAAGGCCATTTCGGCGCTCGTCGAGAAGTTCGGCTTCTCCGGGCTCGTCGGCAACTTCCTCAAGGTCGTGGCGCGCAATCGCCGCCTCTTCGCGCTGCCGGGCAGCATCAAGGCGTTTCGCCTGATCGCCGCACGCCACCGCGGCGAAATCACTGCCGACGTCACGTCGGCGCATGCGCTGACAGCGGCGCAGGAAACCGAATTGAAGGCGACGCTGAAAGGCGTCACCGGCAAAGACGTGGCGGTCAACGTCACCGTCGACCCGTCTATTCTTGGAGGTCTGATCGTCAAGGTCGGGTCCCGCCAGATTGACACCTCCCTTCGCACCAAACTCTCTACCCTTAAGCTTGCACTGAAAGAGGTCGGCTGATGGATATCCGCGCCGCGGAAATTTCCGCAATTCTCAAAGATCAGATCAAAAATTTCGGCCAGGAAGCAGAAGTTTCCGAAGTCGGCCAGGTGCTTTCCGTCGGTGACGGTATCGCCCGCGTCTACGGCCTCGACAATGTCCAGGCCGGCGAGATGGTCGAATTCCCGGGCGGAATTCGCGGCATGGCGCTGAACCTCGAAGCCGACAATGTCGGCGTGGTTATCTTCGGCTCCGACCGTGACATCAAGGAAGGCGACACGGTCAAGCGGACCGGCGCCATCGTGGACGTCCCGGTCGGTCCGGAACTGCTCGGCCGCGTCGTCGACGCGCTCGGCAACCCGATCGACGGCAAGGGCCCGATCAACGCCAAGCAGCGCTCGCGCGTTGACATCAAGGCACCGGGCATCATTCCGCGCAAGTCGGTGCATGAGCCGATGTCGACCGGCCTCAAGGCCATCGACGCCCTCATTCCGGTCGGCCGCGGCCAGCGCGAGCTGGTCATCGGCGACCGCCAGACCGGCAAGACCGCGATCATTCTCGATACGATCCTCAACCAGAAGGCCATTCACGACAATGGTCCGGAAGGTGACAAGCTCTATTGCGTCTACGTCGCCATCGGCCAGAAGCGCTCGACGGTTGCGCAGTTCGTGAAGGTGCTCGAAGAGCGCGGCGCGCTGCAGTACTCGATCATCGTTGCTGCGACCGCCTCCGACCCGGCGCCGATGCAGTACCTCGCTCCGTTCGCCGGTTGCGCGATGGGCGAATACTTCCGCGACAATGGCAAGCATGCGCTGATCGGCTATGACGACCTTTCCAAGCAGGCCGTCGCCTACCGCCAGATGTCGCTGCTCCTGCGCCGTCCGCCGGGCCGCGAAGCCTATCCGGGCGACGTCTTCTACCTGCATTCGCGCCTGCTGGAACGCGCCGCCAAGCTCAACGACGACAATGGCGCCGGCTCGCTGACGGCTCTGCCGGTCATCGAAACGCAGGGCAACGACGTGTCGGCGTTCATTCCGACCAACGTGATCTCGATCACCGACGGCCAGATCTTCCTGGAAACCGACCTGTTCTACCAGGGCATCCGCCCGGCCGTTAACGTCGGTCTGTCGGTTTCGCGCGTCGGCTCCTCCGCCCAGATCAAGGCGATGAAGCAGGTCGCAGGCTCGATCAAGGGCGAACTCGCCCAGTACCGCGAAATGGCGGCCTTCGCGCAGTTCGGCTCGGATCTCGACGCCGCCACGCAGCGCCTGCTCAACCGCGGTGCCCGCCTGACCGAACTCCTGAAGCAGCCGCAGTTCTCGCCGCTGAAGACGGAAGAGCAGGTCGCGGTGATCTTCGCCGGCGTCAACGGCTATCTCGACAAGCTTCCGGTCAACCAGGTCGGCAAGTTCGAGCAGGGTCTGCTTTCCTACCTGCGTTCGGAAGGCAAGGCCGTTCTGGATACCATCCGTACGGAAAAGGCGATCTCGGACGACACCAAGGCCAAGCTGAAGACTGCAATCGACAGCTTCTCCAAGTCTTTCGCCTGAGCGGACTCAATTAGGACGGACAACGGATGCCTTCACTTAAGGATCTGAAGAATCGGATCGCCTCCGTCAAGGCGACGCAGAAGATCACCAAGGCGATGAAGATGGTCGCCGCGGCGAAGCTTCGGCGTGCCCAGGAGGCGGCCGAGGCCGCCCGGCCCTATTCGCAGCGCATGGCCGCCGTCCTCGCCAACATCGCCCAGGCGGTCGGCGCGGACGACAGTGCACCGGCGCTGATGACGGGCACCGGCAGGGACAATACGCACCTGCTGGTCGTCTGCACGGCCGAGCGCGGCCTCTGCGGCGGCTTCAACTCGCAGATCGCCCGCTTCGCCCGCGATCACGTGCGCAAGCTGCTCGCCCAAGGCAAGACGGTCAAGATCATCTGCGTCGGCAAGAAGGGTTTCGATATCCTGCGGCGTGAATTCGCGTCGCTGATCATCGACCGCGTCGACCTGCGCGAGGTCAAGAAGATCGGCTTCGAGAATGCTGACCGGATCGGCCACAAGGTCATCGAACTCTTCGAAAAGGGTGAGTTCGACGTCTGCACCTTGTTCTATTCCGAGTTCAAGTCCGTCATTTCGCAGGTTCCGACCGCCCAGCAACTCATCCCGGCATCGGCCGGCCCGGTTGCTGCCGAGGCAGACAGCGCATCGGCGGTCTACGAATACGAACCGGACGCTGCGGCCATCCTCACCGATCTCATTCCGCGCAACATTTCCGTCCAGATCTTCCGGGCCCTGCTCGAGAATGTCGCCGGCGAAATGGGCGCCAAGATGAGTGCCATGGACAATGCGACGCGCAATGCCGGTGAGATGATCAACAAGCTGACGCTCAACTACAACCGTCAGCGGCAGGCGCAGATCACCAAGGAACTCATTGAAATCATCTCGGGCGCGGAAGCGCTCTAAGGTTACGAGAAGAGGGTAAGAATTATGGCTAAGGCAGCTACCCCCAAAGAAACCGCAGCGGTGAAGAAGCCCGCTGCTCCGAAGAAGGCAGCTACCGCCAAGACCACCGCTGTTGTGGCTACGGGTGCTGTCGGCCGCGTGACGCAGGTTATCGGCGCCGTCGTCGACGTTGCCTTCGAAGAAGGCCAGCTCCCGCAGATCCTGAACGCGCTGGAGACCGACAACAAGGGCAACCGCCTCGTCCTCGAAGTCGCACAGCATCTCGGCGAAAACGCCGTGCGCACCATCGCCATGGACTCGACCGAAGGTTTGGTTCGCGGCCAGTCGGTGACCGACACGGGCGGCCCGATCTCGGTTCCGGTCGGCAAGGAAACGCTTGGCCGTATCATGAACGTCATCGGCGAGCCGGTCGACGAAGCCGGCCCGGTCGAGACCTCGTCGCGCCGCGCCATCCACCAGGACGCGCCGGCCTATGTCGAGCAGTCGACGGAAGCGCAGATCCTCGTCACCGGCATCAAGGTCGTCGACCTGCTGGCGCCTTACGCAAAGGGCGGCAAGATCGGCCTCTTCGGCGGCGCAGGCGTCGGCAAGACCGTTCTGATCATGGAACTGATCAACAACGTCGCAAAGGCCCACGGCGGCTACTCGGTTTTCGCGGGCGTCGGTGAACGCACGCGCGAAGGCAACGACCTCTACCACGAAATGATCGAATCCGGCGTGAACAAGCACGGCGGCGGCGAAGGCTCCAAGGCAGCCCTGGTTTACGGCCAGATGAACGAACCGCCGGGCGCCCGCGCCCGCGTCGCACTCACCGGTCTGACGATCGCCGAGCATTTCCGTGACGAAGGTCAGGACGTTCTCTTCTTCGTCGACAACATCTTCCGCTTCACCCAGGCGGGTTCGGAAGTGTCGGCTCTGCTCGGCCGTATTCCTTCGGCCGTGGGCTATCAGCCGACGCTCGCCACCGACATGGGCCAGATGCAGGAGCGCATCACCACGACGACCAAGGGCTCGATCACGTCGGTTCAGGCGATCTACGTTCCGGCCGACGACTTGACCGACCCGGCGCCGGCCACCTCGTTCGCCCACCTCGACGCAACGACCGTTCTGTCGCGCTCGATCGCCGAAAAGGGCATCTACCCGGCCGTGGACCCGCTCGACTCGACGTCGCGCATGCTCGACCCGATGATCGTCGGCGAAGAGCACTACGAAGTGTCGCGCAAGGTTCAGTCGACCCTGCAGCGCTACAAGGCACTCCAGGACATCATCGCCATCCTCGGCATGGACGAGCTTTCTGAAGAAGACAAAGTGGCCGTCGCCCGCGCCCGCAAGATCGAGCGCTTCCTGTCGCAGCCGTTCTTCGTCGCCGAAGTCTTCACCGGTTCGCCGGGCAAGCTGGTCGCTCTCGAAGACACGATCAAGGGCTTCAAGGGCCTCGTCAACGGCGAGTACGACCACCTGCCGGAAGCCGCCTTCTACATGGTCGGCTCCATCGACGAAGCCATCGAGAAGGCCAAGAAGCTGGCTGCCGAAGCCGCCTGATGGGCATCGTGGACCGTGGCGCGGGCCTCTCGCGCCGCGGTCTTCATTCCGCCGCGCCGCAAGCGGCTGAGAACATGCACAGCCGCCGATCTGCGGCGCGCTTACCAGAAGTGAATGGTCATGGCCGACAGTTTCAATTTCGAGCTTGTTTCCCCGGAGCGCCTGCTGCTTTCCGCATCGGCGACCGAAGTCGTCATCCCGGCAACCGAGGGTGAGATGACCGTTATGGCCAACCACGCCCCGACGATGACGACCGTCAAGCCGGGCGTGGTCACGGTGAAGACGGCCGACGGCAAGACCGAGCGGTTCGCCGTCTTCGGCGGCTTCGCCGACATCCTGCCGACCGGCTGCACGCTGCTCGCCGAATCGGCCGTCCACGTTGACGAACTCGATCGCACGGTTCTCGAAAACCGTATCGACGAGGCCCGCGCCGAGCTTGAAGGGGCGATCGACGAGAAGAAGACCCGCATCGAGCAGTTCATCGCCGAACTGACGACGCTTGGGGAGATCGTCATCCCCGCCTGAAAGGGACATCCCGATAAGGGAAACGACGGATAGACATCAGACCCCGCTCCGAGCGGGGTTTTTTGTGCCTGTTTGCTGGCGCCGCAATCCCGGCATCTCAAGTCTGCACGCTCATCGTTTGCAGAAGCCCCTCACCCTAACCCTTACCCTAGCCCTCTCCCCGCACGCGGGGCGAGGGGACTAAGAGAGAGAGCGCTGCGAGTCCCCTTCGCCCTGCTTGCGGGGAGAAGGTGGCCGGCAGGCCTGATGAGGGGGGTTCACCTCGAGAAGTACGCCAGAGCAAAAAAAATGCCCGGACCGCGGTCCGGGCATTTTCCAAATCTGCTGAAGCACGTCGTGCGGACGTAAAGTCAGCCCGCTGCCCGCTCTGTCTCATGCTTCTGGGCGTAGTAATGTCCGAAGCGGTTGGCGAGGAAGGTGTTCAGCGCGATGTCTTCCTGGCGGACGAAGCCCCTAGTCGGGATCTTGCCTTCGGCGAGAAGGTCGAGGACGGCGCAGATGCTGCCGGCCGTGGTGATCTGGATGCCGCTCTGCATGCGTCCCGCGACGACGCCGCTATAGACCTTGTTGGCATAGGTCTCCTGGATGAGCCGGCCCTGGCGGAAGCCGGAAACGGTGACGAAAATGACGACGACGTCCTGGGTGGTGGTCGGCAGGGCGTTCTCGAGAATGTCCTTCAGGACTTCGCGGCGATGACGCAGACCGAGGTCGTTCAGGAGCGCCTTGAAGATCGCCGCGTGGCCGGGGTAGCGGATCGTCTTGTAGTTCAGGGTGCGAACCTTGCCCTTCAGCGTCTCGCAAAGCGTGCCGAGGCCGCCAGAGGTGTTGAAGGCTTCGTAGGTGACGCCGTCGAGCGAGAATTCCTCGCGCTCTTCCATCGCGGGAACCTCGATCAGCGACCCTTCGACGATCGCCTCGCAGGGCTCAATATACTCGTTGATGACGCCGTCCGTGCTCCAGGTGAGGTTATAGTTCAGTGCGTTCGACGGGTATTGCGGCAGTGCGCCGACCCGCATCCGGACGCTTTCGAGCGTGTCGAAATGCCTGGTCAGATCGTTGGCGACGATCGAGATGAAGCCTGGTGCGAGGCCGCATTGCGGGATGAAGGCGGTCTTCGCGCGTGCCGCGATGTCCTTGACCTGGCGGGTCGATTCGACGTCTTCCGTCAGATCGAGATAGTGGATCTCCGCCTCGGCGGCGGCTTCGGCAATCGCAACAGTCAGGTGGAACGGCGCGGCGCTGAGGACCGCGAACTTGCCGGTCAGCAGCCCGACGAGTGCCTTTTTGTCGGCGATGTCGATGACGGCCGTCGAAACCGCCTCATGGGTTTCGACCTGCTGCAATTGATCGGCGCTGCGGTCTGCGATGCAGACGCGATAGTCGCCGGTATGGGCCAGCATCCGGGCGATCGTCGAGCCGATCTTGCCGGCACCGATGACGACGATGTCTTTCATTCTTCTTTTCCCCCAGGGTATGAGCTTCTCAGTTGTTATTTTCCCGCGAAGGCATGTTGATTTGAAGCGTCGCAATGGTTAAATCGCCGATTAGATTTCGGCATATCGCCGAAGAGGATCGACGATATGCAGGTCGGCGACAAGGACCGAGAACTTCTGGCCATCCTCAGTGAGAACGCCCGCATGCCGACGGCGATGATCGCACGACGGCTCGGCCTGTCGCGCACCACGGTGCAGGCCCGCATTGAGCGGCTCGAGCGCGAGGGGGTGATCGCCGGCTATGGCGTGCGGCTCGCCGAGAGCTACGAAAAGGGGCTGGTGCAGGCGCATGTGTTGATCACCATCGCGCCGCGGGCACTGAGCCGGGTCACGCCGGAACTCAGCGCGATCCGGGAGATCCGCACGCTGCATTCGGTCAGCGGCAGCTTCGATCTGATCGCCATCGTCGCGGCGACGTCGATCAGCGAACTGGACCTGCTGATCGATCGCATCGGCGAGATCGAAGGCGTCGAAAAAACGCTGTCGTCGATCATTCTTTCGACCCGCATCGATCGCTGATGCGGGGTGCCGCTAGACTAGTGCCCATCCATAAACGCCTGTTTTTCTGCGGTTTTGCAAGGTTGTTTGCCGGCTGACATCGTTTCTTGGGACGCGTGATGGCACAAGGCGGCGCAGGTTATGGCCCGAAGAGCGATCTGGCGGCAATGGGTCATGGGGTATCGGCCGACGCTCGCCGGCCTTGCTCTGAACGCCACCGGATCAGGAGCGTCAGGTCGGCCTGAGGCGGGCGAAGAGGGCGAGATTGTAAGCGACCACCGAGGACCAGACATAAGCCTTGAAGTGGTCGAGCCCACGCCAGGTGCAGCGCCCCAAGCCATAAGCGCGTTTCAGGCAAGAGATGCCGGCCTCGATGCCGGCGCGGAAGTTGCGCAGCTTGCGATAGACCCAGCGGCTGCTGACCATGTCTTCGATGCTGAGGCCGCGCTTCTTGTGGAAGGCCATGTCGCGGATGCCGCGGGCTTTGGCTCCGCTCAGGTTTTCGCGGCTGGCATAGCCGCCGTCGGCCGCCGCCTGACGCGGCGGCTCGCCGTAAAAGGCGATGTGGCGTTCCAGCATCGGCAGCAAGCGCTCGCTGTCGGTCGGATTGCCGGCTTCGATGACGAGGTCGAGGATCAGTCCGCTTCTGCCGGTGGTCAGATTGAGTTTGTGGCCGTAGTCGACGTCGCGGCTGCCCTTGACGATGATGTCGGCATGCGGCTCGAACAGGCTCACCAGCTTCTCGCCGGCAGGGACCGGCTCCCCGACCAGGACCCGCTGTTCGGTCTGGGCGATGATCCGCTCGATCAGCGGCCGGTAATGGCGGAGTTGGGCCTGCCACAGTGCGCCGGCCGGGCCCGCCGTCAGCGGCACCTGTTCACTGGCCTGCTGCAGATAACTCAAAGTCGTGTGCGTGATCTTGAGCAGTTCGCGATAGTGCCTGATTCGTTTGGGGCGGCCGCGGGTATATTCGATCGCCCGAGCCCGCTTCTTTGCCGCGCGGCGATGGTCGTGCCATGGGATGGCGCTACCCAGCGCCTCGGCCTGCTGCAACAGCCGCACCGTCACCCGGACAGCGTCCCATAACAGGCTGCTGTCGCTCGGTTCATGTATCGGTGCGGCGGTGACGGTGCTGTCCACGCGCACGACCTTGCCACTTTCCAGCTTCTCCTGCCGGGCGCTCGCCAGCAGCACCCCGTTGATCTCTTCAAAGGTTTGCGCCCGGATCGCGCTGATCGTCTTGTGCAAGACCGACTTCTTCGGGTTCCAGCCCCACGGCAGCCGGGCAAACGCCCGGAACGAGGCGGAGTCTTCGAGATGGAAGGCCAGTTCCTGGTAACTCAACTGGCGATGCTGCTTGAGCAGCGCGCAGCGCAGCACAGCCTCGGCTGGTAGCCCCTCGCGGCCGGTCTGTCTGAGACCATGCCGGCGCAGGTCCCCCGCCACCAGCCCGAGCAACTCGCCATGCTCATCCAGCCATTCCGACATCGCCTTCAGTTCACGACCGATCTCGTGTTCGGCGAAAAGATCAAATATGCTGGCTTGGACGGTGCGTTCTTGGCGCATTGTCGGCTCCGGCGGTTACGGGTTTGTCTTTAGAATCAGTAGCTTGATCTAAAGTATACCTGAAACCGCCGGGCTTTGATATCGCGATTCACCCAATAATTTCAGCAGTTTACCGTTTGTGGACGGGCACTAGACTAGAGCGGATGCGCTCACATGCGTTCGCGCTACCGCTCTAACTCTTCGTTTTGCCGCATCTATGCGACGTCAGGTGATTCCACCTGACTGCAAAACGCTCTAGCGCAGCTCGGCAGAAGATGACCTGTTCCAGGCGCTTGGGCCGCGAACGACGGAATCGATCGAGCCATCCCCGGGCGCGAGCCATTTCTCGCGGTCGAAATAGAACTCAGCGATGCTTTTCGGTCTGGCGCGCGCCGCCTGATTGGCAAGGAAATTGTAGCGGGGCGTGTCACCCGATTCCCGTTTGAACTCGATGCGGCTGCCGAAACGCTTGAGATCGAATTCGCCGAGCGCCTGTATCTTCAGCGCGATGCTCTCGCTGTCGGCCCAGTGAACTTCCCTCAGGAAGACCGAAGCTGCCGTCGCCGCGGCGCTCGTGACAGCCTGGGTGTCTTCGGCATGCTCGATGTTGAGCTTGACGCGGAACGAGGTGATTTCATCCGCGTCGCTGCCTTTGACCAGAATGAAAATCGACGAGCTCTTCTCGACGCCCGGGCGGACAAAAGGAACGAGCGAGGAACATTCCCATCGGCCGCTTTCGGTGGATTTCCATTCAAGCTCGCGGAAGCCGGCCCCCCGCAGGCCATCGCACAGCGCGCGCGGGTCGCTGCGGATCTGGCGGATGAATTGCTGCTCCGGCGTCTGCAGGTCCCCGAATGTCCTGGCCGGCAGCAGCGCCTTCGGCGGCTCCGGTTTCGTGGGGCGCGTGCGGATGGGCTCCGGCGCCGGCATTTGCGCGGTTTGAGGGAGCAGGTGTTGCAGCCCCATCGTCGTCAGCAACTGTTTCAGGTTGCGCTGTTCGTTGGCAAGCAGCACGGTCGCCAGGATCGCCGTGAAGATCAGCGCCACGGCGGTCAGGAAGAAAGCGACGCCGGAACGGCCCTTCTGCTTCTTCTCCATGCCCCGTTGCTCCGCCCTCGGGAATGCACGGCGCTCTCCGCCACCTTCCCGTCACCTGATAAAGACGGCGCACAATAGGGGCCCGGCGTCCAAGGGGCAACGTGTTCGAAGGGCGCGGTTGGCGTTGGCGAAGAACCCCTCCCCAACCCACAAGGGACCCACAAGGGGGAGGGGCTTCGCGGCCGCACCGTCTCCGTTCATTTTCGCCGGTGTCCTCGAAGGCTGATGAAGTCTCGACTCCGGTCGATTCCGTTGAAACGAACGCGACGGAAAGGAGGGCACGAGGGTGCTGCATGAAAGCCCCTCCCCTTGTGGGGAGGGGTTGGGGAGGGGTCTGTTTTCTACTCCACGCGTGTCCGCTGCGCTTCCATCCGCGCCGTCCTCCAGGTCGACCAGGCGAAGGCGACGAGGAAGATCGCCGTCATCAGGAGGACGATGGTCGGGGCGGGGGCGCTGTCGATGAAGAACGAGAGGTAGACGCCCGAGAAGGAGGCCGCGACGGCGACGGCGACCGCGACGATCAGCATGCCGCGAAATGTCCGCGTCACCAGAAAGGCGATGGCGCCGGGGGCGATCAGCATGGCGATGGCGAGGATCAGTCCGACGGCTTTCAATGCGCCGACGATCGTCAGCGACAGGATCGCCAGCAGCCCGTAATGCAGCCAGCCGACCGGCAAGCCCACGGCGCGCGCCTGGGCCGGATCGAAGGCGTGCAGCAGCAGGTCGCGCCACTTGAAGGAAAGAATGCCGGCGGCGAAAAGCGCGATCAGGCCCGTCTCCAGGATGTCGCCCCAGCCGATGCCGAGCATGTCGCCGAAGAGGATATGGTCGAGATGCACGTCGCTCTGGATCTTGGTGTAGAGCACAAGGCCCAGGCCGAACATGCCGGAGAAGACGACGCCCATCACGGTATCCTGCTTGATACGGCTGTTTTCCTTGAGATAGCCGGTCAAGAGCGCGCAGCACATGCCGGCGGTAAAGGCGCCGAGGGCAAGCGGCAGGCCGACGATGTAGGAAATCACGACGCCCGGAAAAACAGCATGCGAGATCGCGTCGCCCATCAGCGACCAGCCCTTCAGCACCAGGAAGCAGGAGAGCATGGCGGTCGGGATGGCGACGAGGACCGAGATCAGCAGCGCGTTGCGCATGAACTCGAATTCGAAGACGGCGGTGAGCATGTCGAGGGACATCATCGCACCGCCTCCAATGCCTCGGCCGCGCGGCGGCGGGCGGCGATCAGTCCGTGCTTCGGGGCAAAGATGAAGGCGAGCAGGAAGATCAGCGTCTGCAGCACGATGATGATGCCGCCGGTGGCGCCGTCGAGGAAATAGCTCGCATAGGCGCCGAGGAAGCTCGTCGCCGCTCCGATCGCGATGCTGATCAGAATCAGCCGCGGGAAGCGGTCGGTGATGAGATAGGCGGTGGCGCCCGGTGTGACGACCATGGCGATGACGAGAAAGGCGCCGACGGTCTGCAGCGCCGCCACCGTGCAGGCCGAAAGCAGCGTGAAGAACAGCACCTTCAGGAAGGTCGTATTGATGCCGATCGAGCGGGCATGGCTTTCGTCGAAGAAGGTCACCATCAGGTCCTTCCATTTCGCCGACAGGATCAGCAGCGAGACGATGCCGATGATGGCGAGTTGCAGCGTGTCGGCCGGGGTGATGGCGAGGATGTTGCCGAGCACGATCGTCTGGATGTTCACCGACGTCGGCGACAGCGACACCATGAACAGGCCGAGGCCGAAGAAGGAGGTGAAGATCAGGCCGATGATCGTATCCTCCTTCAATCGCGTCCGCTGGTTCAGGAAAAGCATGGCGCCGGCGGCGAGCCCGCCGGAGAAGAAGGCGCCGAGCGAGAAGGGGAGGCCGAGCATATAGGCGCCGGCGACGCCGGGGACGATCGAATGGGACAGTGCGTCGCCGATCAGCGACCAGCCCTTCAGCATCAGATAGGCCGACAGGAAGGCGCAGACGGCGCCGACCAGCGCGCTGACCCACATGGCGTTCAGCATATAGCCATAGGTGAAGGGTTCTGCGAGCAGGGCGATCATTCGCTGTCCGCCTCGGTCTCGAGCTTGGCTGGCTGCGTCACCATTTTTCCCTTCGCGCCGTACATGACCAGCGGTCGCTCGTCATCGGTGATGACGGAAAGCTGGCGCGGATCGGCATCGTCGTGCAGGCTGTCGCCGCCGAGCACGAAATGACGCAGCACGCCGCCGAAGGCGAGTTCGAGATTGTCGCGGGTGAAGGTGGTCTCGGTCGGGCCGTAGGCGAGAACGGTGTTCTTCAGGAGCACGGTCCGGTCGCAGAATTCAGGGACGCTGCCGAGATTGTGGGTGGAGACGAGCATGACGCGCCCCTCGTCGCGAAGCGCGAGGAGCAGGCGGATGATCGCATCTTCGGTCTTCACGTCGACGCCGGTGAAGGGTTCGTCGAGCAGGATGACGCGTCCGTCCTGGGCAAGCGCCCGGGCGAGGAAGACGCGCTTCTTCTGGCCGCCGGAAAGCTCGCCGATCTGGCGCTTGCGGAAGTCGCTCATTCCGACCCGCGCCAGCGCCGCCTCGACCGCCTCGTGGTCGGCCCGTTTCGGGATGCGCAGCATGTTCATGTGGCCGTAACGGCCCATCATCACCACATCCTCGACGAGGACGGGGAAATTCCAGTCGACCTCCTCGGCCTGCGGGACATAGGCGACGAGGTTCTTCTTCAGCGCCTGCGGCACGGTGAGGCCGAGGACCGAGATATCGCCTTTCGCCAACCGGACGAAGCCCATGATGGCCTTGAACAGCGTCGACTTGCCGCTGCCGTTGACGCCGACCAGGGCGGCGATCGTGCCGGTCGGAATCTCGAAGGACGCATCATGCAGCGCGCGGTGCCCGTTGCGATAGGTGACGGTGGCATTGCGGACCCGAATGCCGCTTCCTTCGCCCTGGGAGCCCGGCCGCGGGCTAGGTCGGGCCTTTACCTGGAGGTTCATTGCGAAAGACCTTTCGCGATCGTTTCGGACGTGACACGCAGCAGATCGGCATAGGTCGGGACCGGTCCGTCGGCCTCGCTCAGGGAATCCACATAGAGCACGCCGCCGTATTTGGCACCCGTCTCGCGCGCCACCTGCATGGCCGGATCGGGCGAGATGGTGCTCTCGGAGAAGACCACCGGAATGTGGTTGGCTCTCACCGCGTCGATCACCTTGCGCACCTGCTGCGGCGTGCCCTGCTGGTCGGCGTTGATCGGCCAGAGATAGAGTTCCTTCAGGCCGAAATCCCGCGTGAGATAGCTGAAGGCGCCTTCGCTCGAGACCAGCCAGCGCTTTTCCGCCGGGATCTTGTCGAGCTCCGCCTTGATCGGCGCGATGGTCGCCTCGATCTTCTTCTTGTAGGCCTCGGCATTCGCCTTGTAGGTCTCGGCATTGTCCGGATCGAACTTCACGAAGGCGTCGCGGATGTTGTCGACATAGATCATCGCCGCCGACGGCGACATCCAGGCATGCGGGTTCGGCTTGCCCGTATAGGGGCCTTCGGCGATGCCCATCGGCTCGACGCCTTCGGAGACGACGACGCCTGGAATGTCGTCGAAGTTCTGGAAGAACTTCTCGAACCAGAGCTCGAGGTTGAGGCCGTTCCAGAGGATCAGCTTGGCATCATGCGCCTTCAGGATGTCGCGCGGCGTCGGCTGGTAGTTGTGGATCTCGGCGCCGGGTTTGGTGATCGATTCGACGATCGCCGCATCGCCGGCAACGTTTTGCGCCATGTCGGCAATGACCGTGAAGGTGGTGACCGCCTTGAATTTCTCCGCTGCCGCCGCCGCGCCGGACAGGAGGGAAAGGGCAGCCATTGCCGTTGCTGCCGTCAGAATCATGCGCCGCGTCCGATCGATCATCCATCGCTCCTCAATCTTGAACCTGCCCAATGCCTAGGCGAATGGCCTGCATAAGTCAATGCACATGAGAACCATTTGCAACTGGCTATTTTCAAAGCCATTGCCCTTGGCTAGTGTCGCGCAATGACACAGAGCAAGAATCGGATCGCGGAACTGGAAGGAATCCTTCGTGAAGGAGGGGTGCGCGTCACCCGCCAACGTGCTGCTATCCTGAAGATTCTGGCCGAGGCCGAAGACCACCCGGATGCCAGCGAACTGCATCGGCGCGCCAAGGAAATCGACGCGACCGTGTCGCTTTCGACCGTCTACCGCACCCTGTCGGCGCTGGAGCAGCAGGGGGTCGTGCAGCGGCACGCCTTCGAGAACGCCACGGCCCGCTTCGAGACGGCCGACGCTCCGCACCACGACCACCTGATCGACATCGACACCGGCGCGGTGATCGAATTCCGCTCCGACAAGATCGAGCAGCTGCAGGCGGAAATCGCCGCAGAACTCGGCTACGACCTGGTGCGCCACCGGCTGGAGCTCTATTGCCGGAAGCGCAAGGATTGAGCTGAGCGAAGGGCGTCTGGCGAGACGGCCGGCATCTGCGAGCTGCCGGGGTGATACCCCCTCTGGCCTGCCGGCCATCTCCCCCACAAGGGGGAGAATGCAAGCGGCGGGCTCCCCGCTCTTCTCCTTCACGCCTCGACAAGTCGACCGCACTGGAGGAGTTAGGGTGATGCACAACTGCGCATCCGTCGTCTCCCCCCTTGTGGGGGAGATGGCCGGCAGGCCAGAGGGGTATCGGCACCCTCTCGATTTCCACGTTGTCCCCTCTGATGTGTCATTCAGCATAGACGACAAAAAACCGGGGCTGTTGCCAGCCCCGGCGCCGCATCTCCTGATACTGTACCGCCGCCCGACGGAACGGGCGGCGGTATTGCAGACTTAATTGGTCTGCCAGCTCTTGACCAGTTCGTCGTAGTTGACGGTGACCGGCTTTTCCTTCTCGTTCTCGACCTTCAGCTGCGGCGCGAGGTTGCCGGCCTTGACGGCTTCCGCGTTCCAGTATTCGAGATCGTGCTCCTCGGCGAGCTTCGGACCGATGTCGCCCTGGATGCCGGCGCGCTCGAGGCGTTGCAGCACCTTCTCCTGCTCGGCGCACAGCGAGTCCATCGCTTCCTGCGCGGTCTTGGCGCCGGACGACGCATCGCCGATCGCCTGCCACCAAAGCTGAGCCAGCTTCGGATAGTCAGGAACGTTCGTGCCCGTCGGGGTCCACTGCACGCGCGCCGGCGAACGGTAGAACTCGATCAGGCCGCCGAGCTTCGGTGCGCGCTCGGTGAAGCTCTGGTGATCGAGCGTCGACTGGCGGATGAAGGTGAGGCCGACATGGCTCTTCTTGACGTCGATGGTCTTCGAGGTGACGAACTGCGCATACAGCCAGGCGGCCTTGGCGCGATCGTCCGGGGTCGACTTCAGAAGCGTCCAGGAACCGGCGTCCTGATAGCCGAGCTTCATGCCGTCCTTCCAGTAGACGCCATGCGGCGAGGGGGCCATGCGCCACTTCGGCGTGCCGTCGGCGTTGACGACCGGCAGCCCGTCCTTGACCATGTCGGCGGTGAAAGCCGTGTACCAGAACATCTGCTGGGCGACCGCGCCCTGGGCCGGAACCGGGCCGGCTTCGGAGAAGGTCATGCCTTGAGCTTCCGGCGGAGCGTAGCTCTTCAGCCAGGTCAGGTACTTGTCGATCGAATAGACCGCGGCCGGGCCGTTGGTGTCGCCGCCGCGCGCGACGCAGGAACCGACCGGACGGGAGTTCTCGTCGACCTTGATGCCCCACTCGTCGACCGGGCGGCCGTTCGGAATGCCCTTGTCGCCGTTGCCGGCCATCGACAGCCAGGCGTCGGTGAAGCGCCAGCCGAGCGACGGGTCCTTCTTGCCGTAGTCCATGTGGCCATAGACCTTCTTGCCGTCGATCTCGCGGCCGTTGAAGAACTCGGCGATGTCCTCGTAGGCCGACCAGTTGACCGGCACGCCGAGGTCGTAGCCGTACTTGGCCTTGAACTCCTCCTGGATCTTCGGGTCGTTGAACCAGTCGTAGCGGAACCAGTAGAGGTTGGCGAACTGCTGGTCGGGCAGCTGATAGAGCTTGCCGTCCGGAGCGGTGGTGAAGGACTTGCCGATGAAGTCGTCGATGTCGAGGTTCGGGTTGGTGACGTCCTTGCCTTCGTTGGCCATCCAGTCGGTCAGGTTGCGGGCCTGCTGGTAGCGCCAATGGGTGCCGATTAGGTCGGAGTCATTGATATAGGCGTCGTAGACGTTTTCGCCCGACTGCATCTGCGTCTGCAGCTTTTCGACGACGTCGCCTTCGCCGATCAGGTCGTGGGTGATCTTGATGCCGGTGATCGCGGTGAAGGCCGGGGCCAGCACCTTCGCTTCGTATTCATGGGTGGTGATCGTTTCGGAAACGACCTTGATCTCCATGCCGGCGAAGGGCTTCGCCGCATCGACGAACCATTGCAGTTCGGCTTCCTGGGACGCGCGGTCGAGCGAGGAAAGATCGCCGACTTCCTTGTCCAGGAACTGTTTTGCCTCATCCATGCCGGCGAAGGCCGTGCCGGTAAGTGCCAGCAGCATGGCTGCCGTCGTTGTCAAAAGGTGCCGTCGCATAAATTTCCTCCCTTTGGGTTTTGCGATTGCGTTTCCTTGCAGTTTCGAAAGGCGCCCTTCGCCGGGCACCCCTCATTCCGGTGCCTCAGACGTAGCGGAAGACGCCGATGGCGTAGATCACCGAGAGGGCGAGCGCCCACCAGAGATTTGCGCCGACCAGCCCCAGCCAGGCGAGGTGAATGAATGCGCTCCCGAGCAGCGACACGAACAGCCGGTCGCCGCGGGTCGTCTCGAAGCGCAGCACGCCGACGCGCGGATTGCCGCCGGGCGAGACATATTCCCAGACGCCCATGCCGACGAGCATCAGCGCAATTGCCAGGAAGAACAGCGCCGTCGGCAGCGTCCATGCCATCCATGAAAAGTCCATTGGAAATCTCCTTAGAATAGTCGGAGGTCTAGACGCGACCCAGGGCGAAGCCCTTGGCGATGTAGTTGCGGACGAAGTAGATGACGAGCGCGCCGGGGATGATCGTCAGCACGCCGGCGGCGGCGAGCACGCCCCAGTCGAGACCGGAGGCCGAAACCGTGCGCGTCATCGTCGCGGCGATCGGCTTGGCGTCGGTCGTCGTCAGCGTACGGGCGATCAGGAGTTCGACCCAGGAGAACATGAAGCAGAAGAAGGCGGCGACACCGATGCCCGACGCGATCAGCGGCACGAAGATCTTCACGAAGAAGCGCGGGAAGGAGTAGCCGTCGATATAGGCGGTCTCGTCGATCTCCTTCGGCACGCCGGACATGAAGCCTTCCAGGATCCAGACGGCGAGCGGCACGTTGAACAGGCAATGCGCGATTGCCACGGCGATGTGCGTGTCGATCAGGCCAAAGGCGGAATAGAGCTGGAAGAAGGGCAGCGCGAATACCGCCGGCGGTGCCATCCGGTTGGTCAAGAGCCAGAAGAACAGGTGCTTGTCGCCGAGGAACCGGTAGCGCGAGAAGGCATAGGCCGCCGGCAGCGCCACCGTCACGGAGATCAGCGTGTTCAAGACGACATAGGTGATCGAGTTGATGTAGCCCGAATACCAGGACGGATCGGTAAAGATCACCGCGTAGTTCCGAAGGGTCGGATTCTGCGGCCACAGCGAGAACGTGCTGAGGATCTCGCTGGTCTCCTTGAAGCTCATGTTGACGAGCCAGTAGATCGGCAGGAGCAGGAAGACGATGTAGATCGTCGGCACCAGCCAGGAGAGGCGCTGCGAAAGCGGTTGCTTGTTGGTCATCATTTTGCTCCTCCCTCCTCTTCTCAGCCTTGCGCGTCGCTCGTGGTCATCACGGTGTAGAAGATCCATGAGAGCAGCAGGATGATGAGGAAGTAGATGATCGAGAGGGCTGCGGCCGGACCGAGGTCGAACTGGCCGATCGCCATCTTGACGAGGTCGATCGACAGGAAGGTCGTCGAGTTGCCCGGGCCGCCGCCAGTGACGACGAAGGGTTCCGTGTAGATCATGAAACTGTCCATGAAGCGCAGCAGGAAGGCGATCAGGAGGACGCGCTTCATCTTCGGCAGCTGGATGTAGCGGAACACCGACCAGCGCGAGGCGCCGTCGATCTTGGCGGCCTGGTAGTAGGCGTCCGGGATCGAGACGAGACCGGCGTAGCAGAGCAGCACGACGAGGCTCGTCCAGTGCCAGACGTCCATGACGATCAGCGTCACCCAGGCGTCGATGGGGTTCTGCACGTAATTGTAGTTGATGCCGAGCGCGGCAAGCGTGCGTCCGAGCAGACCGATGTCGACGCGGCCGAAGACCTGCCAGATGGTGCCGACGACGTTCCACGGGATCAACAGCGGCAGCGCCATCAGGACCAGGCAGATCGGCACGCCGATGCCCTTCTTCGGCATGTTGAGGGCGATGACGATGCCGAGCGGGATCTCGATCGCCAGAATGATCGCCGAGAAGATCAGGTTGCGGGTGAGCGCGTCCCAGAAGCGGTCGGATTCGAGCACGTCCATGAACCAGTCCGTGCCGGCCCAGAAGAACTCGTTGTTGCCGAAGGTGTCCTGCACCGAATAGTTGACGACGGTCATCAGCGGGATCACTGCCGAGAAGGCGACAAGCACCAGGACCGGCAGGACCATGAACCAGGCCTTGTTGTTCCAGGTCTTCTCCATGTCAGGCCTCCTCGCCGACGCGCCAGGAATCGGCGTAGATATTGATGGCCTTCGGGTCGAAGGTGACGCGCGGCTCGGCCGGGATCTCGCCGTCCTCGTCGACGATGATCGAGATCGGCCGGTCGGCGAAACGGGCGCGGACGATCTTGTGGCGGCCGATATCCTCGACCTTGGTGATCGCCACCGGCATGCCCTCGCGGCCGAGCGAGATGAATTCCGGGCGGATGCCAAGCTCGGTCTTGGCACCGGCCTTGACCTTCGGCTGGAAGTTCAGGGCGATGCTTTGCTCACCCACCGCTGCCGTGTTGCCGGCGATCTCGGCCGGCAGGACGTTCATGCCCGGCGAGCCGATGAAGTAACCGACGAAAGTGTGGCGCGGCCGTTCGAAAAGCTCGGCCGGCGTGCCGATCTGGACGATCTGGCCGTCATACATGACGACGACCTTGTCGGCGAAGGTGAGCGCCTCGGTCTGATCGTGCGTGACATAGACCATGGTGAAGCCGAACTGCTTGTGCAGCCGCTTGATCTGGGAGCGCAGCACCCATTTCATTTCGGGATCGATGACGGTGAGCGGTTCGTCGAAGAGGATGGCGCTGACGTCGGAGCGCACCAGGCCGCGGCCGAGCGAGATCTTCTGCTTCTGGTCGGCGGTCAGCCCTCGCGCCGTCTTCTTCGCCCAGCCGCCGAGGCCGATCATGTCGATGATCTCCTTGACGCGGCGGTCGACTTCGGTCTCCGGCACATGGCGGTTGCGCAAGGGGAAGGCGAGGTTGTCGTAGACGGTCATCGTGTCGTAGATGACCGGAAACTGAAACACCTGGGCGATGTTGCGGTGCTGCGTCGCCAGGTGCGTCACATCGGTGCCGTCGAAGAGGATGCGGCCTTCCGACGGGTTGATCAGCCCGGAAATGATGTTGAGCAGCGTGGTCTTGCCGCAGCCCGAAGGGCCGAGCAACGCATAGGCGCCGCCGTCGTTCCATTCGTGATGGACTTCCTTCAGCGCGTATTCGGCTTCCGACTTCGGCTTGGCGCCGTAGGCGTGGCGGATATGTTCGAGATTGATGCGTGCCATGGTCTCCTCCCGGCCCTCCCTCAGGCAGTTCCGCCGATCGCCCGGCCATCCGGCCCAAAGGCCATCAGGTGGCGGGTGTCGACGAAGACCTCGAGGGTCGCGTCCGGTTCGATGTCGTGAATGCCGGGCGCCAGCATCACCCAGCGCGCATCGGCGAAGCCGACGTGAATGAAGCTCTCCGAGCCGGCGATCTCGGAAATCGCCGTCTTGACGGTGAGCGGGGTGCTGCCTCCGTCGGACCGGTCGAAAGAGATGTGGTGCGGCTGGAAGGCGACGGTGCAGGGTCCATCCGACACCGCCGCCAGATGCGCGGGAACGGAAAGCACCGGCTTACCTTCGAGGGTGAAGTGCGAGCCCGCCTTCGCGAGGCCGATCGTATTCAGCGGCGGATCGGCGAAGGTCCGGGCGGTGACGATGTCGACCGGGCGGCGGTAAACGTCGATGGTGCGGCCGAACTGGGTGATGCGCCCTTCGCTCAAAGAGGCGGTGTTGCCGCCGAGGAGCAGTGCCTCGGAGGGCTCGGTCGTCGCATAGACGAAGATCGCGCCGGAAGCGGCGAAGATCTTCGGTAGTTCCTCGCGCAATTCCTCGCGCAGCTTGTAGTCGAGGTTGGCAAGCGGCTCGTCGAGCAGAACCAGGTCGGCATTCTTGACGATGGCGCGGGCAAGCGCGGTGCGCTGCTGCTGGCCGCCGGAGAGGTTGAGCGGCGTGCGGTCGAGATAGGGGGTGAGCTTCAGGAGCTCGGCCGCCTTGCGGACCTCCCGGTCGATCGTGGCGTTGTCGGCACCCTTGATGCGCATCGGCGAGGCGATGTTGTCGTAGACCGTCATCGCCGGGTAGTTGATGAACTGCTGATAGACCATGGCGACCGAGCGCTGCTGCACGCGCACGCCAGTGACGTCGGCGCCGTCGAAATGGATCGAACCGGAGGCGGGCTTGTCGAGACCGGCCATCAGCCGCATCAGCGACGTCTTGCCGGAGAGCGTCGGGCCGAGCAGCACATTGAGCGACCCCCTCTCCAGCACAAGGTTGGTCGGGTGAATATGCGTCTCCCCGCCCACGACCTTGGTTATGTTCTTCATTTCAAGCATTGAATTCTCCGGTGTTCCACCCAGCCATCGGCAGTTTCAATCGCGGATCAGAGCGGGATGAGCGCTCCAACTCTTCTATGCTGCGGCGTTGACGGCGCCGCGCATGTAGTCCTCCAACTCCGCGATCTCCGCCGGCGTCAGCTTCAATCCCAGTTTCGTGCGGCGCCAGAGCACGTCCTCGGCGCGCCGCGCCCATTCCTGTCCGATCAGCCAGTCCACTTCGACCTCGTAAAGATCAGTGCCGAAGTGCTTGCCGAGGTCCGCCTGGCTCGCCGCATGGCCAAGCAGACTTGCAGCCTGGGTGCCGTAGAGCCGGACCAGCCGGCGGGCATGCGAAAGCGCGAGAAAGGGGTAGCGCGCCTTCAGCATGTCGACTTCGGTATCGTAGGCGGTTGCCGCAAAGTCGCCGCCCGGCAGGTGGGACGTGGCCGTCCATTTACTGCCCTTGGTCCCGATCGCCTCGCCGATCTTTTCAAGCGCCGATTCGGCGAGCCGCCGATAGGTCGTGAGCTTGCCGCCAAAGACATTGAGAAGCGGCGCCTGGCCGTTCTGTCCCTCGACGCGCAGCACATAGTCGCGGGTCGCCTCCTGCGCCTTGCTTGCCCCGTCGTCATAGAGCGGGCGGACCGCCGAATAGGTCCAGACGATATCGTCCGTGGTGACCGGATCGCTGAAATATTCGCTCGCCGATTTGCAGAGATAGTCGATCTCGGCATCGCTGATGCGCACATCCGCGGGATTGCCGGTGAAATCCCGGTCGGTGGTGCCGATCAGAGTGAAGTCGTTTTGGTAAGGGATGGCGAACATGATCCGTCCGTCCGGATTCTGGAAGAAATAGGCGCGCGGGTCGTCGAATTTCCTCTTCACGACGATATGGCTGCCCTGGACGAGGCGGACATTGTGAACATCGTTCTTGCCGAGTGTATCGGCGAGCACGCGGTCGACCCAGGGGCCGGTGGCGTTGACGAGCAGGCGAGCGCGAAGGGTTTCGCGTGCACCGGTCTGGGCGTCCTCGGTTTCGATCGCCCAGCGACCGTTTTCGCGCCGCGCCGAGACGACGCGGGTACGCGCCATGATCCGGGCGCCGCGATCGGCGGCATCGCGGGCGTTCAGCACGACGAGGCGGGCGTCGTCGACCCAGCCGTCGGAATATTCGAAGGCCTTGGTGAAGAGACGCTTCAGCGGCCCGCCCGCGGCGTCGCGGGTCATGTCCAGCGTGCTCGTCGCCGGCAACAGCTTGCGGCCGCCGATATGGTCGTAGAGGAAGAGGCCAAGACGGATAAGCCAGGCCGGGCGCGGGCCGCCCTTGTGATAGGGCAGGACGAAGCGCATCGGCCAGATGACGTGCGGCGCCATCGCCCAGAGCACCTCGCGCTCCATCAGCGCCTCGCGCACCAGCCGGAATTCGTAATGCTCGAGATAGCGCAGGCCGCCATGGATGAGCTTGGTGGAACCGGAGGAGGTGCCGGAGGCGAAATCGTCCATTTCGGCCAGCGCGACGGAATAGCCCCGGCCGACCGCATCACGCGCAATGCCGCATCCGTTGATGCCGCCGCCTATGACAAAGACGTCGAAGATTGCCTGCTCTGACACTGCGATTTCCCCTCCACTTTTCGCAATGCACAAATTGATGCAATCGCGAAAGTGAAGGCAGTTAAAACGAAAACATTTCGAATGTCAAACGAATGTTTCCCGAATCTCGAGCGGGCCGTTTGGATGCGGTCAAGCCTCGGTCTCGATCAGCTTGACGCCCTGCTCCGAACAGATTTTGCGAACGTTTTCAACGATGCATCGGTCGGTGATGAAGGTCTGCACCTGGGAAATGTGGCCGATCCTGACTGGCGCGGTGCGTTCGAACTTCGTCGAATCGGACACCAGGATGACGTGGCGCGCATTGGCGATGATCGCTTGCGCGACCTTCACTTCGCGGTAATCGAAATCGAGAAGCGCCCCATCATGGTCGATGGCGGAGGCGCCGATCACGGCGAAATCGACCTTGAACTGCCGGATGAAATCGACCGCCGCCTCGCCGACGATGCCGCCGTCCGAACCGCGCACCACCCCGCCGGCGATCACTACCTCGATCGAGGGAAAGACGCGCAACCGATTGGCGACATTGATGTTATTGGTGATGACCATCAGTTCCTTGTGATCGAGCAGGGCCTCGCCGACCGCCTCGGTGGTGGTGCCGATATTGATGAAGAGCGAGGCGTTGTCGGGGATCAGCGCAGCGGCGGCCCGACCGATCGCCTGTTTTTCCGGAGCGGCAATCTGGCGGCGAGCATCGTATTTCACGTTCTCCTTGCCGCTCGGGAAGATCGCGCCGCCGTGGATGCGGTTCAAGACCCTTGCATCGCAGAGGTCGTTCAAATCCTTGCGGATCGTCTGCGGCGTCACCGAAAAACGCTGCGCGAGTTCCTCGACGAGCACCCGGCCCTCGGCCTTTGCCAGTTCCAGGATCTCCTCTTGCCGTCCGGTGAGATACATGCTTCGCTCCCTCTGCTTTCGTTTTCTTTCATAATAGGCAAAAACGAAAGCCGTGCAATTTCAGAATCAGCGATTGGTTGCGGATTCGATCTTCGATGTCGCAATCGCCGATACCCACCCGTTGCAATCCATTGTTGGATGCGCCAGCGTGGTTTTTCCAGAGGGAAGCCAGCAGGAAGAAGGTAAGTCCATGTATCATCCGGCCTTGTTCAAAGGCATGAATGTGGTGGTGACCGGCGCCGGCCGCGGTATCGGTCTCGAAGTCGCCCGGCAGTTTCTCGATTGCGGCGCTCGGGTGCTGGTCCATGTTGGCCGGACGATCTCCGATACGCGCCCCGATTTTCTCGAATCGGCGGTGGCCGAGGGCAGGGCATTCCTTTCGGCCGCGGATTTTCTCGCCGCCGGCGGCGTCGAGACGCTTGCCGAGGAGGTGAGGAACCGCTTCGACGGCCTCGACGTGCTGATCAACAACGCCGGCACCATGGTCGGCCGTTTTCCGGCGGCAGAGCTGAGCGACGACGCCTACCGGACGATCGTCCAGCTCAACCAGACCTCGGTCGTCGAGATGACCCGGGCGATGCTGCCGCTGCTCCTGAAGGGCACGCATCCGGCGATCGTCAACACCGTGTCGATCTCGGCGCGCTCCGGCGGCAGCGCCGGCTCGTCGATCTATTCGGCCACCAAGGCCTTCGTCGCCACCTATTCCAAGGCGCTGGCGCGCGAACTGGCGCCGGACGGGATCCGCGTCAATTGCGTCTCGCCCGGCACGATCAGCACCGAATTCCACGAGCGCTACTCGACGCCGGAAAAGCTCGAAGCGACCCGCAAGTCGATTCCGCTCGGGCGGCTTGGAACCGCGGAGGATTGCGCGCCCGCCTATCTGTTCCTCGCCTCGCATCCGCTTTCCGGCTATATCACCGGGCAGGTGCTGGAGGTGAATGGCGGGCAGTTGATCTTCTAGGAAAGACATGCGCGTTTTGCCCCTCATCCGCCTGCCGGCACCTTCTCCCCGCACGCGGGGAGAAGGAAGATGCCGCCCCGTCCAAGTCCGCTCTCCCCGCGTGTGGGGAGAGGCTGCGCCGCCTCAGTCCCCTCTCCCCGCACGCGGGGAGAGGGTTAGGGTGAGGGGCGAACCCCGCGTGCAGACGAACATTGGAGCGAGGGGTGGTGCTCATCTGCTCAAAGGCCAGGCATGATCGACAAGCTGGAGTTCTTTCTCGCCCTCGCCCGCGAACGGCATTTTGGTCGCGCTGCGGAGGAATGCGGCGTGACGCAGCCGACGCTGTCGGCGGCCATCCGCCAGCTCGAGGACCAGCTCGGCGTCATCCTCGTCAATCGCGGCTCGCGCTTCCAGGGGCTGACACCCGAAGGTCAGCGGGTGCTCGAATGGGCGCGGCGGATCGTCGGCGATACGCGCACCATGCGCGAGGAGATGCGGGCGGCGCGCAAGGGGCTTTCCGGCCATATCCGCCTTGCCGCCATCCCGACGACGCTGTCGATGGTGCCGCTGATCACCGCGCCCTTCCAGGAAAAGCACCCCGACGTCACCTTTTCGGTGCTGTCGACCACCTCGCTGCAGATCCTGGCGCTGCTCGAAAACCTCGAGATCGATGCGGGGCTCACCTATCTGGAGAACGAACCGCTCGGCCGCGTCACCAGCGTGCCGCTGCAGATCGAGCAATATCACCTGGTTACCGCGGTCGGAACGCCGCTTTCGGATCGCGAAAGCGTTACCTGGAAAGAGGTTAGCAATATTCGGCTTTGTCTATTGACGGCCGATATGCAGAATCGGCGCATCATCAATCAGCATTTTGCCGAAGCCGGCGCTGTGGCGACCCCGACGCTCGAATCGAACTCGATGATCGTGCTCTTCTCGCATGTCCGGACCGGGCGATGGGCGAGCATAATGCCTTATAACGTCGCGAAATCCTTCGGCTTTCACGAAAATATCCGGATGATCCCGATCGTCGATCCGGACGTGCGCCACACGGTCGGCCTGGTGGCGACCTATCGTGAGCCGTTTACGCCATTGGTCTCGGCCTTGCTGCACGAGGCACGCATGCTCAGCGAGCGCAACGCCGCTCGATAGATTTTTTCTATCGACCAACGGAACAGCATTATTGACCCTTCTGGCCTTAAGCGCGAAGCTTGTTGCCTGTGTAGAGGCCGAAGGAGCTCCGACCTCTGCGGATATGCGTAGAATACACCAGCGCGGGAACGATCGAGCACGAGGCTCTGATTGCGACGCGCCACGAGCCGGGAGGGCTCTTCGCGTGAATACTCATTTGCCGGGCGCAGACGTGGCCGAGCGGACGCTGGCGATTGTCGGCGACCTCAAGGGGCTGGAAGGCCCGCTTCTGCCGATCCTGCACGAGATCCAGGACGAGTTCGGCTATGTGCCCGAGGCGTGTCTGCCGGTGATCGCCCGCGAACTCAACCTGTCGCGCGCCGAAGTCTATGGCGTCGTCACCTTCTATCACGATTTCCGCGAGCATCCGGCAGGGCGCCATGTTCTGAAGCTCTGTCGCGCCGAAGCCTGCCAGTCGATGGGCGGTGACCGGCTCGCCGAACGCGCCAAGGCGCTGCTCGGCATCGATTTCCATGAGACGACGCCCGACGGCGCCGTGACGCTCGAACCGGTCTACTGTCTCGGGCTCTGTTCCTGCTCGCCGTCGGCGATGCTCGACGGCGAAGTGCATGCGCGGCTTGACGACGCGGAACTTGAGGCGCTGGTCGCGGAGGCACGTCGATGACCGTCAAGATCTATGTTCCGCGCGATGCGGCAGCGATTGCCCTTGGCGCCGAAAAGGTGGCGACCGCGATGGCCGAGGCGATCGCCGCCCGCGGCCTCGACGCTGCCATTATCCGCAACGGCTCGCGCGGCATGCACTGGCTGGAGCCGCTTGTCGAAGTCGAAACGGCCGCGGGCCGCATCGCCTACGGCCCGGTGAAGGCGCGCGATGTCGCCACGCTTCTCGAAGCCGGACTGCTTTCGGGCGCCGCGCATCCGCTCTGTCTCGGCAAGACGGAAGAGATCCCGTTCCTGAAGAACCAGACGCGGCTGACCTTTGCCCGCTGCGGCGTCACCGATCCCCTGTCGCTCGACGACTACCGCGGCCATGGCGGCCTGCGTGGTCTTGAGAAGGCCGTCTCCATGGCGCCGGCGGCGATCGTCGCCGAGGTCACCGAAAGCGGCCTGCGCGGTCGCGGCGGCGCCGGCTTCCCGACCGGCATCAAGTGGAAGACCGTTCTCGAAGCCCAAGGCGCACAGAAATATATCGTCTGCAACGCCGACGAGGGCGACAGCGGTACCTTCGCCGACCGGATGATCATGGAGGGCGATCCCTTCGTTCTGATCGAGGGCATGGCGATCGCCGGCATCGCCACCGGCGCGACCAAGGGCTACGTCTATACCCGCTCCGAATATCCGCATGCCATTGCGGCGATGAGCGCCGCGATCGAGATCGCCCGCGCTGCCGGCGTGCTCGGCACTTCCGTTCTCGGATCGGCGCATGCCTTCGACATGGAAGTCCGCACCGGCGCCGGCGCCTATGTCTGCGGCGAGGAGACCTCGTTGCTCAACAGCCTCGAAGGCAAGCGCGGGCTGGTGCGCGCCAAGCCGCCGCTGCCGGCCCATAAGGGCCTGTTCGACTGTCCGACGGTCATCAACAACGTCATCTCGCTCGCCTCGGTGCCGGTCATTATGGACAAGGGCGCCGCTTACTATCGCGATTTCGGCATGGGACGGTCGCGCGGCACGATCCCGATCCAGATCGCCGGCAACGTCAAGCATGGCGGGCTTTACGAAACAGCCTTCGGCCTGACGCTCGGCGAGATCGTCGATAAGATCGGCGGCGGCACCGCCAGCGGCCGGCCGGTCAAGGCGGTGCAGGTCGGCGGTCCGCTCGGCGCCTATTTCCCGCGGTCGCTGTTCGACACTCCGTTCGACTATGAGGCCTTCGCGGCGAAGGACGGTCTGATCGGCCATGCCGGTCTCGTCGTTTTCGACGACACGGCCGACATGCTGAAACAGGCGCGCTTCGCCATGGAGTTCTGCGCGGTCGAAAGCTGCGGCAAGTGCACGCCCTGCCGCATCGGCTCGACGCGCGGCGTCGAGGTGGCCGACAGGATCGCGGCCGGCATCGAGCCGGAGAAGAACCGCGAACTGCTCGCCGATCTGTGCAACACCATGAAATTCGGCTCGCTCTGCGCGCTCGGCGGCTTCACGCCCTATCCGGTGACGAGCGCGATGACGCATTTCCCGGAGGACTTTTCGCCGGCACCGGTGGTGGAGGCCGCGGAATGATGGCGACGTACACCCCCCTCTGGCCTGCCGGCCATCTCCCCCACAAGGGGGGAGAACACGTGCGGCACGCCCTTTGCGCCGCTAGACATTCGCTGACCGTTCTATCGGATCGGACGGCTTGCCGCGGGTCGATCTCCCCCCTTGTGGGGGAGATGGCCGGCAGGCCAGAGGGGGGTAAATCCGCCCCCTTGAACATATCTTCGCAGGAGGCCCGCTAATGTCTCTCATTCATGAAATCGACTACGGCACTCCTGCTTCCAAGTCCGAAAAGCTGGTGACGCTGACGATCGACGGGCGCGAGATCACCGTGCCGGAAGGCACCTCGATCATGCGCGCGGCGATGGAAGCCGGCGTCGAAGTGCCGAAGCTCTGCGCTTCCGACATGATGGAGGCCTTCGGCTCCTGCCGCCTGTGTCTCGTCGAGATAGAGGGTCGCGCCGGCATGCCGGCCTCCTGCACGACGCCGGTGGCAGCGGGCATCAGCGTCTCCACCCAGACGCAGCGGCTCAAGGATGTGCGCCGCGGCGTCATGGAGCTTTATATCTCCGACCATCCGCTCGACTGCCTGACCTGCGCCGCCAACGGCGATTGCGAGCTGCAGGACATGGCCGGCGCCGTCGGCTTGCGCGATGTGCGCTACGGTTATGACGGGGCGAACCACGTCAAGGCGCGCAACAATGGCGAGATCAATCGCCAATGGGCGCCGAAGGACGAATCCAATCCCTACTTCACCTTCGATCCGGCGAAGTGCATCGTCTGCTCGCGCTGCGTGCGGGCCTGCGAGGAGGTGCAGGGCACCTTCGCGCTGACGATCAGCGGCCGCGGCTTCGACTCCAAGGTTTCGGCGGGGATGAACGAGGATTTCGTCTCCTCCGAATGCGTCTCCTGCGGCGCCTGCGTGCAGGCCTGCCCGACGGCGACGCTCACCGAAAAGTCGGTGATCGAGATCGGCCAGCCGGAGCATTCGGTCGTCACCACCTGTGCCTATTGCGGCGTCGGCTGCTCCTTCAAGGCGGAAATGCGCGGCGAGGAGCTGGTGCGCATGGTGCCGTGGAAGGACGGCCAGGCGAACCGCGGCCATTCCTGCGTCAAGGGCCGCTTCGCCTATGGCTATTCGAGCCACAAGGATCGCATTCTCAACCCGATGATCCGCGAGAAGATCAGCGATCCCTGGCGCGAGGTCACCTGGGAGGAGGCTTTCGCCCATGTCGCCTCGGAGTTCCGCCGTATCCAGTACCAATACGGCCGCGATTCGGTCGGCGGCATCACCTCGTCGCGCTGCACCAACGAGGAGACCTATCTGGTGCAGAAGCTGGTGCGCGCCGGCTTCGGCAACAACAATGTCGACACCTGCGCCCGCGTCTGCCATTCGCCGACCGGCTACGGCCTCAACCAGACGTTCGGCACCTCGGCCGGCACGCAGAATTTCGACAGCGTCGAGCAGACGGATGTCGCGATCATCATCGGCGCCAACCCGACCGACGGCCATCCGGTCTTCGCCTCGCGGCTGAAGAAGCGGCTGCGTGAGGGCGCCAAGCTGATCGTCATCGACCCGCGCCGCATCGACCTCGTCCGCTCGGCCCATGTCGAAGCGTCCTACCATTTGCCGATCAAGCCAGGCACCAACGTCGCCATTTTGACGTCGCTGGCGCACGTCATCGTCACCGAAGGCCTTGCAAACGAAGCCTTCATCCGCGAGCGCTGCGACTGGTCGGAATTCGAGGATTGGGCGGCCTTCGTCGCAGAGCCCTATCACAGCCCGGAAGCGAGCGAGGCCTATACGGGCGTTCCGGCCGAACTGGTGCGCGGCGCTGCTCGCCTTTATGCGACCGGCGGCAACGGCGCGATCTATTACGGCCTCGGCGTCACCGAGCACAGCCAGGGCTCGACCACCGTCATGGCGATCGCCAACCTCGCCATGGTCACCGGCAACATCGGCCGGCCGGGCGTCGGCGTCAATCCGCTGCGCGGCCAGAACAATGTGCAGGGCTCCTGCGACATGGGCTCGTTCCCGCACGAGCTTCCCGGCTACCGCCACATCTCCGACGATGCGACCCGCGAGATCTTCGAAAAGCTCTGGGGTGTGACGCTTAGCAACGAGCCGGGCCTGCGCATCCCGAACATGCTTGACGCGGCGGTCGACGGCACCTTCAAGGCGCTCTACATCCAGGGCGAGGACATCCTGCAGTCGGATCCGGACACCAAGCACGTCGCCGCCGGTCTTGCGGCGATGGAATGCGTCGTGGTTCAGGATCTCTTCCTCAACGAGACGGCGAACTACGCGCATGTCTTCCTGCCGGGCTCGACCTTCCTCGAAAAGGACGGCACCTTCACCAATGCCGAGCGGCGCATCAATCGCGTTCGCCGTGTGATGCGGCCGAAGAACGGCTATGCCGACTGGGAGGTCACGCAGACGCTCGCCCAGGCCATGGGGCTCGACTGGAATTATCGTCACCCATCCGAGATCATGGACGAGATCGCCGCGACGACGCCGAGTTTCGCCCTGGTCTCCTACGACTATCTCGACAAGATGGGCTCGGTGCAGTGGCCCTGCAACGAGAAGGCGCCGCTCGGTTCGCCGATCATGCATGTCGACGGTTTCGTGCGCGGCAAGGGCAAATTCATCCGCACCGAATATGTGGCGACCGACGAGAAGACCGGACCGCGCTTCCCGCTGCTGCTCACCACCGGCCGCATCCTCAGCCACTATAATGTCGGCGCGCAGACGCGTCGCACGGAGAATGTCGTCTGGCACCCGGAGGACCGGCTGGAAATCCATCCGCACGATGCGGAGCAGCGCGGCATTCGCGACGGCGACTGGGTCAGGCTCGCCAGCCGCTCGGGCGAAACGACGCTCAGATCGCTGATCACCGACCGCGTCGCGCCGGGTGTCGTCTATACGACCTTCCATCATCCGACGACGCAGGCCAACGTCATCACCACCGACTTCACCGACTGGGCGACCAATTGCCCGGAATACAAGGTGACGGCGGTGCAGGTCTCGCCTTCGAACGGCCCGTCCGACTGGCAGGTCGACTATGACGAGCAGGCCCGCCAGTCGCGGCGGATCGCCGGCAAACTGGAGGCGGCCGAGTAGGAGGCGGAATGGCAGGCAAACGACTTCCGCCCTCTTCCGCTGCCGTCACGGTCGGCGCGGCCGACAGCACCCTCTTCAGGACAACGGCGCAGGTTCCGGAAAAGGCGCGTCGCGCGGGCGTGCTCGTTTCGCAAACGCGCGTTGTCCCGGAAGAAACGCCGGTCGCCTTGACCTATGGCGGCTCGACGCATGCGGTGATGATGGCGACGCCTGCCGATCTCGAGGATTTCGCCGTCGGCTTCAGTCTGACCGAAGGCATCATCACCGATCCGGATCAGATCGAGACGGTCGACGTGGTCGCCGAGGAAAGGGGCATCGACCTGCAGATCGCCCTCCGGGAGGAGCAGAACGATGCCCTGCGCCTGCGCCGCCGCCATATGGCCGGCCCGGTCGGTTGCGGGCTCTGCGGCGTCGAATCGATCGAGCAGGCGGTGCGGACGACACCGGATGTTTCCGGTTCGCCCCTGAGACTTTCCGAGCAGGATGTCGTACAGGCGGTCGGGCTTCTCAACGGCCAGCAGCCCCTGCATCTCGAGACGCGCGCCGTGCATGGCGCGGCCTTCTATGTGCCGGGCCGCGGGCTGATCGCGGTGCGCGAGGATGTTGGCCGCCACAATGCACTCGACAAGCTCACCGGTGCCGCCGCGCGGGCCGGCTTCAGGGGCGCGCAAGGCGCCGTCGTCGTGACCTCGCGCGTCTCCGTCGAAATGGTGCAGAAGACGGCGATCGCCGGAAGTCCTGTCATCATCGCCATCTCCGCGCCGACGGCGCTTGCGATCCGGACGGCGGAGGAAGCCGGCATGACGCTGATCGCGCTGGTGCGCGGCGACGAATTCGAAATCTTCACCCATGCCGAGCGTATAGAGCGGGATGAGGAGAAGTGCGCGCGCTTTTCCGCCCGCATCCCGCGCTGATACGCAATAGAGACCGGAGCTGTCGCCGATGTCGACTGAAAATCCCAACGCCAAGCTGATCTACATGGCGAACCAGATCGCCACCTTCTTCCAGAGCCAGCCGGCGGCAGAGGCGGCGCAGGGCGTGGCGACGCATATCAACAAATATTGGGAGGCGCGGATGCGCCGCAAGCTGTTCGAGCATATCGATCACGGCGGCGAGGGACTGAACCCGCTGGTGCTGGAAGCCGCACCGAAGATCCGCCGCCCGGAAGCGGCGTAGTCGAAACCGGGAAACCCCTCCCCAACCCCTCCTTACAAGAGGGAGGGGCTCCCGGGGCCGTAGCTTCTCCGGCATTCTTGATCGCTGCTGCAAGACTCAAGTCTTGGGGGCGCAGTTAGGGCGCGGCAGGCGCCCCTCCCCCTTGTGGGCCCTTGTGGGGAGGGGTTGGGCAGGGGTGTCTTGCGTAGTCCTAACTAAACCTCACCTTTGAAAGCCATCAGGGAAAGGCGACTGCCGTGTCGCCTTCGCCTTCTCCGAGCGCGGGGTTCGAGGATGCGCTCAGAAGTTCTGCCAGGCGTCGGCGGCCGGCACGACCGCAAGGTTTCGCTTTTGGGCGCCTCTTGTTGCCGTTGCGGCATGCGGCCGGTCGGGTGAAGCGGGCGCATCAGCGCGCATTTCCCTCGGACCGCCGCTGATATCCTGACCGATGCGGAATTGCCGGAGAAGGCCGTAGAGAGCCTCTGCCTCGCGCGACATGGCGTGGCTCGCCGCGGTGCTTTCCTCGACCATGGCGGCGTTCTGCTGTGTCGCCTGATCCATCGCATTGACCGCCTGGTTGATCTCCTTGAGGCCCGTCGCCTGCTCGCGCGCCGCTTCGACGATCGCCGAGACGTTGAGGTTGATGTCCTGGACCTGGACGAGGATCTGCTCCAGCGCGGCGCCCGTTTGGCCGACCAGCGCGACGCCGCTGCGGACATGCTCGCCGGAGGTGGTGATCAGCGCCTTGATGTCCTTTGCGGCGCTTGCCGAACGCTGGGCGAGCTCCCGCACCTCCGTCGCCACGACCGCGAAACCCTTGCCCGCTTCGCCGGCGCGGGCCGCCTCGACGCCGGCATTGAGTGCCAGCAGGTTGGTCTGGAAGGCAATATCGTCGATCACGCCGATGATGTTGCTGATCTCGCGGGATGATTGCTCGATCTGATCCATCGCGCCGATGGCATTCCGGACGACGAGCTTCGAGTGTTCTGCTCCGTCCTTTGTCTTGGCAACAAGGTGGCCGGCCTCCTCGGCGCGACGGCTCGAATCGGCGACCGTGGTGGTGATCTCGTCGAGCGCCGCGGCCGTTTCCTCGACGGATGCGGCCTGCTGTTCGGTCCGCTTCGACAGATCGTCGGCGGCGGACCTGATCTCCCGTGCGCCGCCGGCAATCGCTCCGGCGTTTTCCCCGACCGTTTGCATGGCACGACAGAGGCGGGCGATCGCTTCGTTGAAGTCATTGCGCACCGTCTCCATGCTCGGCACGAAGGGTGTCTCCAGAGTCCGTGTCAGATCGCCTTCCGCCAGCGATCGCAAGCCGGCGCCGAGCGCGTTGATCGCCGCCATGCGTTCGCTGACGTCGGTCGCGAACTTGACCACCTTGTAGACCTTGCCGTTGGGGTCGCGGATCGGGTTGTAGGCGGCCTGGATCCAGATTTCCTTGCCGCCCTTGCCATAGCGGACGAATTCGCCTGCGCTGAATTCGCCCTGGGCGAGCCGTCTCCAGAAGTCGCTGTATTCGGCCGTGCGGGCGTAGTTCGGCTCGCAGAACATGCTGTGATGGCGCCCTTCGATTTCGGAGAGCCGGTAGCCGAGGGCGCCGCAGAAATTCTCGTTGGCCGTGATGATCTCCCCGGTCGGGGTGAATTCGATCACCGCCTGTGACTGGGAGATCGCCTCGAGCTTGCCCGCATCTTCCGTTGCTTTGAGTTTTGCTGCGGTGATGTCGGAGGCGAACTTGACGACCTTATAGGGCTTGCCGTTGCGAAGGACCGGGTTGTAGGTCGCTTGTATCCATATTTCCCGCCCACCCTTGGTCACACGCTTATAGGCATTGCTGTCGAACTCGCCGCGGCCCAAACGCGCCCAGAACGCGCGATATTCGGGCGTTGCGGCGTAGTCCGCGGGGCAGAACAAGCGATGGTGCTGGCCAACGATTTCCTGAAGGCTGTAGCCGAGCGCTTTGCAGAAATTCTCGTTTGCGGTGAGGATATTGCCGGTGAGGTCGAACTGGATGATCGCCTGCGATTTCGACAATGCCGCGATGATATGGTTTGAATCCGAACGCTTCGCAAAAGAAAACATGATTGCTCTCCAAACTCGTTTCACTTGCTGAATCGAAGTCAATACGGGATGGGACCTTGATCGGCGGGTGTGCGGATGGTCTTCGCCATACGCCCCCGGGGACAAGAACAGGATGGGATGCGTCGACTGTCTGGTCGGCCGCGCGCCGTCCCCACAGGTCAGCGCTTGATGCATTGGGAAGATCTCGGGAAATGCTGGGCTTCATGCCCCGCGGCCGCTTATACAATCTACGTTAGATTTTGTGAGTTAATGCAAAATTAAAATAGTAATAATCAAATATCAGTTGTAGAAAATTGCAGTCTCATCAAAAGTAGTACTACTTGCTCCGCTTTTATACCTGCCGTAGCCGGCGCGCCCAACGCACGGCCAACGAAAAAGGCCGCCTCGCAGTAGCGAGACGGCCTTGATCGGCTGGAGGTGCCGGATGTCAGGCGGCGAGCTCTTCCACCTCGCGCTCCTTGAACATGCGAGCGAGGTTGAGGAAGCAGATCATGCCGTTCTCGTTGGCGATGATGCCTTCGGCGAAGCTCTTGTCGAAGGAGGCGGTGACTTCCGGGACCGGCTGTACCTGGCTGCCCTGGACCGTCAGGATGTCGGAGACGCGGTCGACGACGAGGCCGATCACCATGTTGTGGACTTCGGCGACGACGATGGCGCTGCGCTCGTTGGCGACGGTGGATTTCATGCCGAGCTTGTGGGCGAGGTCGATGATCGGGATAACCGTGCCGCGCAGGTTCATGACGCCGATCACTTCCGGCGGCGAATGCGGGATCGGCGTCGAAGGCGCCCAGCCGCGGATTTCGCGGATCGTCGTCGTCTTGACGCAGAATTCCTGATCGTGGAGGCGGAACGCGATGATCTCCAGCGTCTCGCCGTCAAATCCAGCCGTTTTCAACGTGCCAGTCATTTCAAAGCTCCTTCCGGCTTCCCGTCGGCGCCCGCGAGGCGCGACTTCGTAATGGGACCGCCGACGACATCCGGCGCGGCGCAAGCCGCATCATGCGCGGGGAGCCCGCCTTGCGCTTTGGCGGCATACTAGGCCGGGATTCGTTAAGACTTGCTTTTTACGATGCCCCGCGAAAGACCAGGCATCGCCGAGTTGGCGTGGGACGGTTCAGGTGGAAGCGAGCACCGCCGCGAATTGCTCGAGCGCCCAGTCGACCTCTCCCGCGGTGATGACGAGCGGCGGGGCGATGCGGATCGTGTCGCCGTGGGTGTCCTTGGCGAGGATGCCGCGCGCCTTCAGCGCCTCGCAATATTTGCGTGCGCCGCCGGCCTCCGGCACGAGTTCCACGGCGAGCATCAGGCCGCGGCCGCGGACTTCCCTGATGATGTTGGAGCGAATGTCCGTCAGCCCCGTCATGAAGCGTTCGCCCATCCGCGCCGAATTCTCGATCATGCCTTCTTCGGTCAGCACCTTCAGTGCCGCCCTGGCGATCGCGCAGGCGAGCGGGTTGCCGCCGAAGGTAGAGCCGTGCTGGCCGGGCTTCAGCACGCCGAGGACCTCCGAATTCGAAAGCACGGCAGAAACCGGGTAGAAGCCGCCGGAAAGCGCCTTGCCGATCAGTGTCACATCCGCCTCGATGGCCTCGTGTTCTTCCGCGAGGAGCTTGCCGGTGCGGCCGAGACCGGTCTGGATCTCGTCGAGGACAAGCGTGATGGCGTGCTTCGTGCAGAGCTCGCGCACTTCCGCGAAATAGCCGGCAGGCGGTACGATGACGCCGGCCTCGCCCTGGATCGGCTCGACCAGGAAGGCGACGGTGTTCTCGCTGATCGCCGCCCGGAAGGCATCGATGTCGCCGAAGGGAACGATCCTGAAGCCGGGCGCGAAGGGACCGAATCCGTCATGCGAGTCGGGATCGGTCGAAAAGCCGACAATGCCGATGGTGCGGCCGTGGAAATTGTTGGCGCAGACGATGATCTCCGCCTGGTCGGCGGCGACGCCCTTGACCTCGTATCCCCATTTACGGACGGCCTTGATCGCCGTCTCGACCGCCTCGGCGCCGGAATTCATCGGCAGCACCTTGTGCGAGCCGGTCAGCGCAGCGATCTCCTCGTAGAAGAGCGCGAGCTGGTCGTTGCGGAAGGCACGCGAGGTGAGCGTCAGCTTCTGCGCCTGCTCCACCATCGCCTTGAAGATCTTCGGGTGGCAATGGCCCTGGTTGACGGCCGAATAGGCCGACAGGCAGTCGAGATAACGGTTGCCCTCGATGTCCCAGACGAACACGCCTTCGCCGCGCGTCAGCACGACGTCGAGCGGCTTGTAATTGTGTGCGCCGAGCAGATGTTCGGTCTCGATCAGGGCGGCCGTGGTCTTCATCGATGCCTCTCGCTATCTCCTCCGGCCGCCGCTTCGATTCGGCGGCGGCCGGGATCGGGCCATTCTCAGGCGCTCCGGGTCGGCCGGTCAAGGATGCGGCGGCCGAAGAGGCTCGCCGTCAGCTCCACCAGTATGCGGGCGCTCTTGCCGCGGTCGTCGAGGAACGGGTTGAGTTCGACGACGTCGAGCGAAGAGACGAGACCGCTGTCGCAAAGCATCTCCATGATGAGATGGGCCTCGCGGAAGGTGGCGCCGCCCGGCACGGTGGTGCCGACGCCGGGGGCAAACTCCGGATCCATGAAATCGACGTCGAGGCTGACATGCAAGAGGCCGTCGGCGGCGCGCACGTCGTCGAGGATCTGCCGCATGATATGGGCCATGCCTATCTCGTCGACGGCCCGCATGTCGTAGACATTGACGCCGTGCTCGGCGATCTCCTCGCGTTCGCGTGAATCGACCGAACGGATACCGACCTGGTAGACCCTTTTCGGATCGACGAGCGGCCGATCTGCGGCGAGAATCGGGGTGAATTCCGCTTCGCCGCAGAAGAAGGCAACCGGCATGCCGTGCATGTTGCCGGATGGCGACGTCGAAGGCGAGTTGAAGTCGGCGTGGGCGTCGAGCCAGAGCACGAAGAGCGGCCGGCCGACCTCGTGCGCGTAGCGCGCCATGCCGGAGACGCTGCCCATCGACAGGGCATGATCGCCGCCGAGAATGATCGGGACATGTCCCTTGCGGGCCGTGTCATGTACCGTGTCGTTGAGCGCCCGGGCGAAGGCGGCGACCATCTGCAGATTGTTCGCGCCCGCATGGTTCGGAAGGTCGCGGGCCGGCAGTGGCCGCAGGTCGCCTTCGTCGTGAACCGTATGGCCCAATTCGGAAAGCACCGTGTCGATGCCGGCAATCCTCAGCGCCGTCGGGCCCATGGCCGCGCCGCGGCGCCCGGAACCTTCCTCGATGGGTGCGCCGATCAACGTAATGCTCTTCATGTCCGCCTCTTCTCTCATCGGAATCTCAAGGGTCGAGACGGATTATCGCCAAAGGCTGTGACAGCAAAAAGATGGAAAACTGCGGATAAGAAGGCTATACTTCGCATATTGATAAGCTGCCTCTGACAAAGTGAAAGAGAATGGACGATCTCGACCAGGCCCTCATCAGCGCCCTGCGGCAGAATGCGCGAATTCCGGTCTCGACGCTTTCGGCGAAGACCGGGGTATCGCGCGCCACGATCGCGGCGCGCATCGACCGGCTGGTCGCCAACGGAACGATCGCGGCCTTCACTATCCGGACGGGATCGGAAATCCTTGCCTCGGGGGTCCGCGCCGTCGTGATGATCGAGGTTCATGGCAAGATGGCCGATCGGGTTGCCGAGCAGTTGCGCGGCCTGCCGCAGGTGAGGGCGCTGCACAGCACCAATGGGCGATGGGACTTCATCGCCGAACTCGAGGACCGCGACCTCGCCAGCTTCGACGAGACCTTGCGCCGCATCCGGCTCATCGACGGCATCACCGTCACGGAAACGAACATTCTGCTCAAGACCAGCAAATTGACCGGCGCTTTCTGATCGCACTGTCGAGTTTGTTCTTGATTTGTTCTCATGCTCGTTTAAGATGCTGCGTCTCAGCGAACAAGGGAGGATGTCATGGCCATTTCCGGTGGCGGCGCAACGGCGCGACAGATCTGCATAAAACTGTTCGTCAGGCACGGCGACGAGGAGCGGGCGATCGCATTTTATCGCGATGTCTTCGGCGCCGAGCTCCTCCAGCGCCATGAATGGAGCGGCATTCTGACGAGCGCCGACCTCGGCATCGGCGCCTCGATCTTCCGGGTGGCCGGCGCCAATCCGCGCCGCGATGCCGAGCCGCGCCTCGGCGGGCCGCGCTCGCCGCATGCGCTCGGCACGACGGCGGCGATTCTCGAGCTGCATGTCGACGATGTGGATCGGGTGCTCGCCCGGGCGATGGGCGCCGGCGCCAGCCTGCGCAATGCGGTCGAGACCCTGCCGACGGGCGACCGCGTCGCCGCGCTCATCGATCCGTTCGGCCATATCTGGGCGCTGTTCATGGCGATCGATGAGAGCGACTTGGACGTCTTCGGGGTGGAGAGGAATGCTGCTTGATCGGGGCAGCTGTGCTCCTGATTCTAGACCCCGCCCCACCCCCTCCCCACAGGTGGGAGGGCTTAACCTGCCGCGCCCGCACCGCCTCTTTTGAGCCGTTCCGGCGGCGGTTGCGATTGGGCAATGGCAGTCGGGCGCAGCGGGCACCAAAGCCCCTCCCCCTTGTGGGGAGGGGTTGGGGAGGGGTCTTTCAGCACAAGTCCCGCCTAATACTCCCGCTCGAAGAAGATGCCGCCGGCGGCCGCGCCGTCGCCGGCGGCCTCGCCTTTCAGCTTCACGCCGCGGCCGATGTCGAGATTGATGATCGCCTTGCTGGAGGCGGAGTCCGAGCCTTGCTGCAGCTCGAGATAGGTCCGGTCGTTGAGATATTTGCCGGCCCGCACCTGGGCGGCGCCGCTCTCGTCGGTGGTGACGTCGAGGTCGTCGACGCCGAGCTTGTTGCGCAGGCCGTCGAGCAGCGACGTCGAGCTGCCGCCGGCAAGCTGGCTGACCGCCGAGGCGAGCTGGGCGATCTGGAAGGCCGACAGGTTGTTGAGCGACCGGTTGAAAATCAGCTGCGCCAGGATCTCGTCCTGCGGCAGCGCCGGCGAGGAGGAGAAGGTCACCGTCGGGTTATTGGCCGGTCCGGCGATGTTGACGGTGATGGTGGTCGAACCGGCGCTCGAGCTGGCGTCGAGGTCGAGGGTCGGCACGAGATCGCCGCCGAAGCCGATATGGCCGTCGGTGAAGGTCAGCCGTTTGCCGAGGATTTCCAGCCGGCCGCGCCGCATGTCGAAATCGCCGGAGACGATCGGCCGGACGGCGGTGCCGCGGATCGTCAGGTCGCCGCCGAGTTCGGCATCGATGCCGCGGCCGCGCACGAAGAACTGGCCGGGTGAGCGGACGGCGAGATCAAAGGCGATGACACCGCTGGCGTTGACGCCGTTCGCACCACCGGACGTCTCCCTGCGCACGTCCCGCGTCATCTGCCTGACCCCGGCCGGCGCGTTCCGGTGCTTGATGTCGATCGCCGCGAGCGAGGTCGGCAGTCTTTCCGGCACGGTAATCGCCGCCCTGCGGATCGTCAGTTCGCCGCCGAGCACCGGCGTCGCGACGAGCGGGCCTTTGAGCGTCAGGTCACCGGCAAGATTTGCGGTGAACAGGGTGCCGTCCACATAGGTGGCGTTGTTGAGGCGAATGCGGAGGTCGGCCGGGAAGTTGGAACCGGCGACAATGCCCACCGTGCCGCTTGCCTCGATCGATCCGCCGCTGGCGAGATTGCCGGAGAGCCTGGTGATCGTCGCCTGCCGGCCGTCGAGCGTGACATTGGCCGCAAGGTCGTTAAGCGCCAGATTGCGCCGAACGTCGACAAGCCGGCCGCCGGTGGTGGAAACGGTGCCGGCGATTTGCGGCGCCCTGGCCGAACCGGAGAGGGACAGATCGACCCTCGCCGAACCGGTAAGGGTGAAACCCTGCTCCGCCATGATGCCGGCAAGCAGCGCGAAGGGCACATCGCCGGCGAATTTCATCGACATCGGCATGTTGCCGGCAACGTCGACCTGGCCGCCGCCCCGGAAGGTGAGGCCACCCGGCCCCGAGACGGTCGCGTCGAGCGTGACGCGGTTGTTGGCAAATCGACCCTTCGCCGCGATTTGCAGGCCCGTCACGCCGGCGCCGCGCGCGGCGGCGACCGAAGCACCGCTCCATCTCAGATCGTAGTTGACGACCGGCGCGGCGGCGGTGCCGCTGAGATTGACGGTTCCGTCGATCGTTCCTTCGGCGCCGAGCGTTGCCGCGAAGGTGTTGATCAGGGCGGCGGGCAAGGCATTGAGTCTCGCCGAAATGTCGAGCCTCTCACCAGCGGTTCCAGCGACGGCAATCGTGCCGTTCGATGCCTGGATGGTCAGGTCGCCAAGGCGCACGACGCCATTCTCGATGGCGACGACCGTCGGCCTGGCGAGCTTCAGCGGCAGCTTCCGCGGCGCGGCCGAAAGCGAGGCGAGACGAACTTCGGTGCGGCCGCCGGCACTCGACAGATCGCCCTTGGCGACAAGCGGAGCGCCGTCATACTGGCCGGCGACGTCGAAGCCCGTCCGGCCGCCCTGCTGGTCGAAGGTCAGGTTGAGGGCGGAGACGCGGTTCTGCCCCTGCGCGACGCTGTCGGCCCTGACGGTGCCACGGATCGCCAGAGCGGCGATGTCGGCGATGCGGATATCGGCCACCGGCTTGGTGACCGCCAGCGCATCACGCTTGATGCTGCTGCCGCTTGCCTTGATCGACACGGATGTGACGCCGTTTGCCGTCGCAACCTTCGCCGAGCCCGCAAGGTCGCCGGACGCCTTCTGGCCGGCCATGGCGGCGACCAGGCCGAGATCGGGAAGGTTGAAGTCGATGGTGCCGTTCGGCTTGAAATCCGCCGTCAGGTCGATCGCGCCGGTGATGCGGTTGTCGCCGATCTTCGCCTCGAGGGTGGGGATGGATGTCCGGCCCTCCGCCGAAACCACTTCGGCCCGGACATCGATCGGCTGGCCGTCGAGCGCGCCGGTCGCGCTGAGTTTTGCCTGCGGGCTCCCCGGCTTGACCGTTGCGTCCGCGGTAACTATCAGGTCCGACAGCGAGCGGCCGGCCAGCCTTGCGCCGCTCGAGGTCAGCTCGCCCTTGATGGCCAGCGAATCGAGCGGGCCGGAAACATCGGCGTTGAAGCCGGCCTTTCCGTCCGCATCGGCAAGCAGCTTGCCGAGATCGGGCAGCGTACCCTCCATGTCGGCGGTGAGTTGACCTTCGGCGATGGTTGCCGAACCGCTGGCGTTGACGGTGCCGGACTGGATCTCGAGGGCGCGCAGCTTGACGCTGCCGTCGCCGCCGGTCTCGACCTTGCCCGACACGGCCACCGGCGCGTCGAATCTCGCTTGAAGGCCAGGCGGCAGGAAGCCCGGCTCAGCCCGGACGTCGAAGCTCGCCGTCGCCGTTTTCTCGGCACGGGCGAGGCTGCCGACGAGATTACCGCGGAACCCGGGGCTCTCGATCGTCGTCGGGTCGAAGCTGATCGTCGCGTCGGTGATGGTGACCGCGCCCCTGGCGGTCAGATCCTGCGGGGCAAGCCCTCCCGATCGCAGCGAGGACATGGAGGCGCCGCTCCAGGCGAGGTCGTAGGCGACCACCGGGGCCTGCGCTTCGCCATCGATATCGACCGTGCCGGCAATGGTGCCTTCGGCGCCGAGCGTCGGCGCGAAGATGTTTATGAGTACGGCGGGGAGGTCGTTCAGGCTCGCCCGGAGGTCGAGGTTATCGCCGGCCGTGCCGGAAACGGCGACGGTGCCGGTCGAAGCCTGGATTGTCAGCCCGTCGAGATGAGCCACGCCGTTTTCGATGGCGATCACGGTCGGCCCGGCGAGGCTCAGCGGCAGGCGTCTCGGTGCCGCCGCGGCGGAGGTAAGGCGGATCTCGGTGCGGCCGGCGTCGCTCGTCAGCTCGCCGGCTGCCTTGAGCGGCGCGCCGTCATAGAGGCCTTCGGCCGAAAAGCCGGTCCGGCTTCCCTGCTGTTCGAAAGCGAGGGTGAGGTCGGAAACCCGGTTGTCGCCCTGCGCAATGCTTTCCGCCCTGACGCTGCCCTTGATTGCCAGTCTGGCAATGTCGGCGATGCCGAGATCGACGGCTGGTTTGGCGATCGTCAGCGCGTCCCGCGCGATGGTGTTGCCATTGGCCTTGATTGCGACCGACGTGACGCCGTTGACGGTCTCGAGCGTCGCCGAACCGGCAAGGTCGCCGGAGGCCTGCTGGCCGGCCATGGCGGCAAGGAGCCCGAGATCGGGGAGGTTGAAGTCGAACCTGCCGTTCGGCTTGAAATCGGCCGTCAGGTCGATCGTGCCGGTGAGGCTGTTGCCGCCGATTTTCGCTTCCAGCACCGGAACGGAGGTGCGGCCGTCCTTCGAAACGACGTCGGCGCGAATGTCGATCGCCTGGCCGTCGAGCGTGCCCGTGGCGGTGAGCTTCGCTTCGGGGCTGCCGGGCGTCGCCGTCGCATCGGCATTGATGGTTAGATCGCTCAGCGTGCGTCCGGCGAGCGTCGCGCCGCTCGAGGTGATCTCCGCCTTGACGCCGAGCTTGGCCAAGGGGCCGGAGGCGGCCGCCTGGAAGGCCGCGCTGCCCTTTGCGTCGGGCAAAAATCGGCCGAGATCCGGAACCGCGCCCTTCAGATCGGCCGTCAGCGTCTCGCCCGAAAGCGTAAGCGAGCCGGAGGCTTCGACGGCTTCGGAGTTGATCTCGAGGCCGCTCACCTGAAGGCTGCCGTCTTCTTCGGTCAGCAGATTGCCGGAGACGGCGATCGTCTTCTCGAACTTTTCGGCGAGCGCCGGCGGCAGCACGCCCGGAACGGCGAAGAGCTTGAACGCAGCCCCGAGTGTCGTGTCGGTGCGATCGAGGCTGCCGGTGAGGGAGCCGCCGATGCCGGGGCTTTCGATCGTCAACGGGTCGAAGCGGATATCCTCCGGCGCGATCGCGACGGTGCCGGCGAGCTTCATGGGGGCCTTAATCGCCCGGTCGAGATCGGCGCTTGCGAAGCGCGTCTCGCCGATTTCCACCGCCGTCTTCAGCGACCCGGACTGCGTTTCGAGGTTGAAGGCGTCACTTTGCGCCGAGAGCCGGATAGCGCCGAGATTTCCCTGCGGCAGGCCGAGCGAGGCGATATCGGCGGCAATGTCGAGGATCGCCGATTGCCCTTCGCCGATCAGCGTCAGGTTGGCCGTGTTGATGCGGGCCTGCAGCTCGCCGTCCTTCAGCGGCCAGCGGAAATCGAACGGGCCGCTCGTGCCGGCGACGCTTGCCTGAAGATTGTTTTCGCCGCGGCTGTCGACTGTTCCCGAGGCGTTCAGCGTCAAGGCGCCGGTCGCAAGCTTGCCCGCGTCGATCCGGACCTTGCGCTTCCCGTCGAAGGCGGCCGTCAGGTCGATGCTGGTCGTTCCCTCGAAAAGCGGCCTGAAGGCGGTCGGCATCAGGGTGGCGAAAGCACCGCCGCCGGAGAGATTGAGGTTGTGCATGCCATCGGCCGCCAACACGTGGCGGCCCTCCAGCCGCAGAAGCTCGCTGCCGTCGAGCGACGCGGTGCCTGAGCCGGTCCAGTCGGAAAGCGGCCCCTGTCCGGTGAGCCGGATATCGACCGATGGTTCGCCCGGCAGCCGCAACAGCTTGGCGAGCAGCCCGCCCTTCGGTTCGGCGATCTCGGCCTCGAGCTTCAGCTCGTTGCCGGCCGGATTGAAGACGAGGTCGGCGACGGCGCGCGCTTCCGGCCGGTCGCGTTCGGCCGCATCGAAGGCGAGCGCGATGCTCGAGTTGGTCGCGTCGACCTTGCCCTTGGCGGTCAGGAACTGGTCCTTGCCGGCGATCGCCTTGCCGATGACGATCTCCTGGAGATCGAGGGCATCGATTTTCACATCCACGGGCAGGGCGAGCGTGCTTCGAACTTCCTTCGTCTCGGTGGAGGGGATCGGCAGCCGTTCGAGGCGGACGGAGGCGGCAGATATGTGGCTCGCGTCGAAGCGCATCGACAGAAGTTCGGCCGGCGACCAGTTCACCGACAGGTCGCGAACCTCCGCATAGATTCCCTCGCCGTCGAAAAGCGTCACCGTTCCGGCGGTGAAATCGCCGGTGAGCAGCGCGCCCGGATCGGAGATGCGGACGATCTGGTCGGGTGTGGCCGCATATTTTTCGATCGCCCAGGCGACGACGCGCGCGCCGGGCACGGTGAAGCCGAGGAAGGCGACGAGGAGAAGCAGCGCAACGACGAGCACGCCGAGGAAGGCGAAGAAGTAGCGCAGCGCTGATCGAAATGTGCCGATGACCTGATTCATGTCCTATCCATAGACCATGTTACGCCGCTCTGGAATCGGCAGGACGGAAGCGCATCGCGCTTGGACGGAATGCTATTCTACCATGGCTTCGCGGCTCAGCCTCAAAAAGACTGGCCGATGCCGGCATAGATGCCGTATTCGGTGCCGCCCGGATATTTGTTGAGCGGAACCGCAAAATCGAGACGGATAGGCCCGAAGGGCGTCGCATAGCGCAGCCCGATGCCGGCCCCGGCGCGTATGTCGGAGAAATCCGGTGCGGTCCCGGTCGAGACGCTGCCGGCGTCGATGAAGGGCACGATGCCGATCGTATCGGTGACCGCAATGCGGACTTCGAGCGAGCCGTTCACATAGGAGCGGCCGCCGGTCTCTTCGTTGTCGGCATTGCGCGGGCTGATCTCCTGGAAGGAATAGCCGCGCACCGAGCCGCCACCGCCGAGGAAGAAGCGCCGGGTCGCCGGAATGTCGGAAAGCTCGTCGCCGCCGACGAGCACCCCGGCGCCAAGCTTGCCGGCCAGCACGAAGCGGTTCTCGCTGCCGAGTGCATGATAGGCGGAGGCGGAGGTCTCGAAGGAGCTGAAGAAGGTCTGGCCCTCGATCTCGTAGCTCGGCTTCGCGTTGATCATCGCCCGGTAGCCTTGCGTGGCATTCAACTTGTCGTCGCGGGTGTCGCGGACATATTCGAGCGGGATCGCGGCGGTCAGATAGGAATTCGAGCCGAAGGCATCGTCGATATCCGCCCATCCCAGCTCCGCCCCGACCGAGACGGTATCCTCGGGCGTAAGCTCGAAACCGGCGCCCGCAGCGGCGGTGATCGTCTTGGCATTATAGGCATCCGGATCGACGATCGCCGCCTTGACGCTCGCCGTGAAGGTCGATGCCGGCCCGAAGGCTCCGGGCTTGGCGAAGAGAATGCCGGCCGAATAGTCGAGCCCGCCGACATCGGTGGTCTCGCCGATCCGGTCGACGGAGCCCTCGATCCGGAGCGATTCGGCCCGGCCGAAAAGATTGCGGTGCCCCCAATAGCCCTGCAGGCCGAGACCGTCGGTCGTCGAGACCTGGCCGCCGAAACCGAAGTAGCGGTGCTTGCCTTCGGACACCTGGATGTTCATCGGGAGCGTGCCGTCCGGCGCAAGCTGATCGGCCTCGACGATGGTGACGCTGGAGAAGACGTTCAGCGTCCTGAGCCGCTCGGCCGCCTTGCGGATGCTTTCCGGCGAATAGGGCCGGCCATGATTGAGCCGCGAATAGTCGCGCACGAAATTCGGGTCGACGGTCTTGGTGCCGGTGACGGTGAGGTCGCCGACAGGCGCAACCGGTCCGGATTCGGCCCTGATCGTCACGTCGACCGTGGAGGTGGCATGGTCGGCGACGACGCTGCGCTCGCTGATCCTGGCGAGCGGCCGGCTCTGTTCCTTGAGATCGATGACGATCTGCTCGCCCGCCTTGATGATCAGCGTCGAGTCGGCGCGGGCGCCGCGCGTCAGGTCGTAGGTCGCCGGGTCGAGCCCCGCGGCATCGCCCTCGAATTTGATCGCATCGAGCGTGAAGGCCGGCCCCGGCGCGACGCGCACCGTCACCGGCACGGCCTGGCCGTCGGGGAAGGAAGGGTCGGGCGGCAGGCTGTCGATGTCCTGGCCATTGATCAGGATCGTGATGGTGCCGCCGTAGCGGGCCTTCTCGTAGAGCGCGGCAAGCAGCCGCTCCCGGTCGTCGCGCGCCTTGATCAGAAGTCCGAGGTCGCCGGAGACCGGCTTTTCCTGATCCTGGTTGAGCTGCGACGCGTTTTCGAGTGCCTCGCGCAACTCCTCGTCGTCCGTGCCGGGCTCGAAGGTAAGCGTGTAGTTGACGGGGTCGAGAACCTGCACCTGCTCTTCGGCGCTCTCGAAAAAGCGCATGCCGAAAATCCGGATCGCATGGGCCTGGCCGGCGAAAATCGGGCCGAGCGCCGTCGAGGCCGCAAGAGCAAGTGCTGTCGCCGCCTTCCAATACGCAGTACCCGAGCGTGGTGGAGACATCCTCCGCATCCCGTTTCAGGCGACTCCTTACTCACTGCCTGCATGTGCGGCAATGGGCACTCTAGCAGGGCAAAGTTTTCCATTTGTTAACGATCAGGGTCGGCCGCATCCACCCCCGAAGGGGCGATTCGGGTTGGATTTCGGGCACAATGGACTCGTTCTGTGGTGCTTCGGGCACAAAAATAAAGGCCGATCGCCCTTACGCTTGGGGCGATTTCAGGGCCTCAAGGGCTTTGGCCGCTGATCCGGGATGGCCGGGATGGGCCTTTGATCGACAGCCCGCCAAGCCCGTTGATCCTCCGGAAGAGGCTCGGGCTATGGCGCGCTCGTCGCGGACGCCGCCTCTCCGGCATCCGGCATCTCAACCTACTTGTTGTCGGGCGCAGCACCCTCGGCATAGCTGTCGTGCCAGTTCCACCATTTGTAGGGCGGGGTCTGAGGATAGCCTTCGGGCGAGTCTTCCCAGACCTCCTGCCGGCCGAGCGGCGTGATGTCGAGGTAGTTCCAGGTGCTTCCCATCTGCTCGTCGCCGCGGTTGTTGATGAAATAGGTCCGGTACACGCGGTCGCCGTCGCGGTAGAACACATTCGTGCCGTGCCATTCGTCGACGCCGAAGTCGGCATCGAAGCTGTCCGTGATGGTGAACCACGGCATCTCCCAGCCCATGCGCTTCTTCAGCCGCGCGATATCGGCCTGGGGCGCCCGCGAGACGAAGACGAGGGTGGTGTCTCGGGCGTTCAGGTGGGCGAGGTGGGCGACCTGGTCGGCCACCATGGAGCAGCCCTGGCAGGCCCGGTCAGGCCAGCCGAACACCCCCGGCTCGAAGAAGGCGCGGTAGACGATCAGCTGGCGCCGGCCGTCGAACAGGTCGGTGAGGCTCACTTTGCCCGCCGGCCCCTCGAACGTGTAGTCCTTTGTAACCGCCATCCACGGCATCCGCCGTCGCTCGGCGGCAAGCGCATCACGGGCGCGCGTCTGGGCCTTTTCCTTGACGAGCAGCTCTTTGCGTGCCGTCTCCCACACCTCGGTCGAGACAACCGGTGGCGTGTGCATGACGGCCTCGGTTGATATCGTCATGGCTTTAAAACCTCCACTCCTGTGCGAATTGCTGCGCCTCGCGTTCGAGGCCCAATTCGCTGTCGAACGCTCATTGTTGGTCTTCGGATAGCCTGGCACCGGAAAACCGATGGTGCGAGTAACAAGTGTGACGGTATACCGACGGCATCGCTGTTTGCAGCCGGGACGCGAGCACGGACGATGGCATCAATGTCGCTATCTCGATCGATGACAGCTGGCGATTTCTTGTGGACCGGGCGCGTTCATCGTACAAAGTAAAACACATTGGGCTCCCCTCCGTTCCACCTCTTTTCCGGACGGCTTCGAGATGATTTCGAGGATCAAAAGCGTCGAGGACGCGCGCAGCCTGGCGGTCGCGATCGTTGAGACGATCCCGGAACCTTTTGTCGTGCTCGACGACAAACTCGGGGTGATCATGGCCAGCCGCTCCTTTTATCGGAGCTTCAAGGTCGATCCCGCCGAGACGCTCAATCGGCCGATCTACGAACTTGGCAACGGCCAGTGGGATATTCCCGCGCTGCGTCTCCTTCTCGGAAAGGTCGTGGGCGAAAGGACGCCGATGGAGAATTTCGAGGTGGAGCACGACTTTCCCAATGTCGGCCAGAAGATCATGCTCTTGAGCGCGCGCAGCGTGCTCTTTGACGGCAAGACGAACTCGACAGTCCTGCTCGGTTTCGTCGATGTCACCGCGCGTCGCCTGGCGGAGCGCGAGAAGGAAGAGCTCCACGCGCAGACCGAAGAATTGCTGCGCCAGAAGAATGTTCTCCTTCAGGAACTCCAGCATCGCGTCGCCAACAGCCTTCAGATCATTGCGAGCATTCTGATGCTCAAGGCCCGCGCGGTGAACTCCGAAGAAACCCGGGACCACCTGGAGGATGCCCGACAGCGCGTAATGAGCGTCGCGGCGGTGCAGCAGCACCTGAACTCGTCCGCAGCCGTCGACAAGGTCGAGGTAGGTCCCTATCTGAGCAAGCTGTGCCAGAGCCTTGCAGAATCAATGATCGGGGGACGGGAGCCGATCGCCGTCAAAGTGCTTGCGGACCATGCGGAGGTGGATTCGGGCGGAGCGGTCAACATCGGTCTCATCGTAACGGAACTCCTTATCAACGCGATAAAGCACGCTTTCCCGACGCCGCGTGCCGATGCCCAGGTTCTCGTCACATACAAAGCCGATGCCGCCGATTGGCAGTTGACGGTGTCGGACAACGGTATCGGCAAATCGGATCCGGCGATGAGCCCGGGACTGGGGACCACGATCGTCAAGGCGCTTGTCGAGCAATTGAATGCAGAGCTCGAGACGAGCGCGGGCCCTAGGGGCACGACGATTGTCATCGCGCGAATGTCTGCGCCCCGGAAGCACCGGCCGAGCTGACCGTCCAACAGGACGCGCGGTCCCGTAGTCGGTCGACATCACGGGAAATCGAACTATCTTCGGTCACCTGTCGTCTATCAGCGGAGGAATTCCATGGCCGACAAGGTGCCCATCAAGCCGACGAAGGTCGCTCAGAAGGCGGCCAAGCCGCGCGAGTCGCTCGCCAAGTCATCTGCCCGCAAGCCCGCCAAGGCCGCGGCCAAGGGATTGCCGGCGGCGCGCAAAGCCACGGCAACCAAGGGCAACGGCCCCGCAACGGCCGCGAAGCCGACCCTTCTTTCAGGCGGCAACCCGCAGATCGCCAAGGGCTACGGCGACGCCCCCGTGCAGGCCTACATCGCGGCCATGCCGGACTGGAAGAGCGACGTCGGGCGTCGCCTCGACGCGCTCATCGAGCGCACCGTCCCCGAGGTGCGCAAGGCGGTCAAATGGAACTCGCCGCTATACGGCATGGAAGAGCAGTGCTGGTTCCTCGGCATCCACTGCTTCACGAAATACATCAAGGTGGCCTTCTTTCGCGGTGCGTCGCTCAGTCCTGTGCCGCCCGGCGAGTCGAAGCAGAAGGAGGTGCGCTATTTCCATATTCACGAGGGCGATGAACTCGACGAGGCTCAGTTCGCCGCCTGGGTGAAGCAGGCCAGCCAATTGCCCGGCGAACGAATGTGAGCGGCGAGGGCGACGTGCGCGACAGCACCCCTGAAAAACGTGAAACGAACACGGAGATGAGGATGAACGGCTCGAACGAAGGAGAAAGCGCTCCCTCTCAGCTGATCGACGCGAAAGTCGAAGAGTTGAACGATTGGCGCGGCGAGACGCTCGCTTGGGTCCGAAGGCTCATCAAGGAAGCCGACCCCGAAGTGGTCGAGGAGTGGAAGTGGAGAGGCGTTCCGGTGTGGTCGCACGGCGGAATCATCTGCACCGGCGAGACCTATAAGAGTGTCGTGAAGCTGACCTTCGCCAAGGGCGCCTCGTTGGAGGACCCTTCGGCCCTCTTCAATTCCAGCCTGGAGGGCAATACCCGGCGTGCGATCGATATCCATGAGGGCGACAGGATCGATGAACGGGCGTTGAAGGCACTCATTCGCGCCGCCGTGGCCCCAAAACCTGTCGGTAAGAGCTGCTGGACGCTCTCAGAAGAAAGCGAAGGGCGCCTGATCAGCTCGTGCAGCCGACCTCTCGAGCTTGCGGCGCGCCGCCCGTCAGCCGCACGGCGGCCGTCGCCGCCTCCGAACACAAAAAAGCCCCGGATCGCTCCGGGGCCGATCGTCCGACGATTGCCGCGGCAATCAGCAGGCGTCGATGTAGCGGCGGCCGTAGCGATCGCGGTAGTAGCACTGGCCCGGCTGGTCGGTGACATGGCCGATGACGGCGCCGGAAACACCGCCGATGGCTGCGCCGACGGCAGCACCGCGCACGTCGCCGGTGATCGCGCCGCCGATGATCGCGCCCGACGCGGCGCCGATGCCGGCACCCTTTTCCGTCTGCGTGCAGCTTGCGACCGACAGGGCGACCAGAACAAGTGCGATGGCTTTCTTCATGTAGTCCTCTCCGATCTCTACGGATGTCAGCCTGTCGCCTCGTCCGTCTTTTGAGTGATGGTGGAAAGACGGAACCGGCGTCCCTCCACTTGAACTTGCAATGCGGAAAATACCCCGCCGCCCAGGAAAGTCTACTGGAGGCGGCGCGATCGTCCGGCCGCAAGATAATGCCATCCTTCCTGAACAGAAGATGAAGGCGCTGTTTCCGGCGTTACATGCGGTATCGGATTTTTTTGCCCTTGTGCAGCCGAGGCGGTTGCGACATTCGGAAAAAAGACAAATGATACAACGTCGCCAAGCAGTCCGGGAGGAGCGGACCGCTGGCAAAGGGCATTGATATCAGGGCGCGTACTTTCAGTCGCGTGAACATATCTCACCCGATTTGAAGCCGCGCTCGCCTTGGTACGGACCGACCGGAGGAGCGAAATGGCGAAAATAACGATGACGGTCAACGGCCGCCAGGTGAGCGGCGTCTGCGATGACCGGACGCTGCTGGTGCACTTTATCCGCGAAAATCTCGGACTGACAGGTACGCATGTCGGCTGCGACACGTCGCAGTGCGGCGCCTGCGTCGTCCACATGGACGGCCAATCGGTGAAGAGCTGTTCCATACTTGCCGCGCAAGCCGCGGGTTCGGCGATCACGACCATCGAGGGGCTGGCGCAGAACGGCGAGCTCCATCCGGTGCAGGCGGCCTTCAAGGCGCATCACGGCCTGCAGTGCGGCTTCTGCACGCCCGGCATGGTGATGACGGCGGTCGACATGATCCGACGTCACGGCAGCGCTCTCGACGAGGCGATGGTGCGCGCCGAACTCGAAGGCAATATCTGTCGCTGCACCGGCTACCACAACATCGTCAAGGCGATCCTCGCCGCGGCCCATGAGATGGGCGGCGTGCGTCAGGCCGCGGAATGAGCGGCAAGCCGCTGAAAACAATCCAGGATCTCGCTTGGTCTCGGGAGGAGATAGGCAATGGGCGTTGATGGGATCGGCGCGCGTGTGGCGCGCAAGGAAGACAGGCGTTTCCTGACGGGCAAGGGGCGCTATACGGACGACATGTCGGTGCCCGGCATGAAATACGCGGCTTTCGTGCGCAGTCCGCATGCGCATGCGACGATCGCCGGAATCGACGCGACGGCAGCCAGGGCGATGCCCGGCGTCATCGACGTGCTCGACGGCAGACAATTGTTGGCCGACGGGATCGGCAACCTGATCTGCGGCTGGATGATCCACTCCAAGGACGGCTCGCCGATGAAGATGGGCGCCTGGCGGCCGCTTGCCGACAAGACGGTGCGCTATGTGGGCGACGCCGTGGCGATCGTCGTGGCCGACAGTGTCGCCGAGGCGCGCGATGCGGCGGAAGCGGTCGTCGTCGACTACGAGCCCCTGCCGGTCGTCACCGATCCGGTGCAGGCGCTCGCCGACGGGCAGCCGCAGCTTCACCCGGAGGCCGCCAATAATCTGATCTTCGACTGGGAGCTCGGCGATGCCGCAGCCGTCGACCGGGCGCTCGCCGCCGCCGCGCACGTGACGGAGTTGAAGATCTTCAACAACCGCCTGTCGCCCAATCCGATGGAGCCGCGCGCCACGCTCGGGATCTACGATGCCGGCGACGATCACTATACCTGCTACACCACCAGCCAGAACCCGCATCTGGCGCGGCTGGTGATGAGCGCCTTCTACAATGTCGCGCCGGAAAACAAGCTGAGGGTGATCGCGCCCGACGTCGGCGGCGGCTTCGGCTCGAAGATCTACATCTATCCGGAGGAGATCGTCTGTCTTTGGGCCTCGAAGCGGACCGGTGTGCCGGTCAAGTGGACGTCCGATCGGACAGAAGCCTTCCTGACCGACGCACACGGCCGCGATCACGTTTCGACCGTGAAGATGGCCTTCGACGCCGGCAATGGGATCACCGCACTCAAGGTCGACACCATCGCCAATCTCGGCGCCTACATGTCGCTGTTCTCCTCCTGCGTGCCGACCTACCTCTATGCGACGCTGCTTTCCGGCCAATACGACATCCCGGCGATCCACGCCAATGTCCGCACCGTCTACACCAATACCGTGCCGGTCGACGCATACCGCGGCGCCGGGCGCCCGGAGGCGACCTACCTTCTCGAGCGGACGATGGAGACGGCGGCGCGCGAGCTCGGCCTTTCGCCGGCCGAGCTCCGTCGCACCAACTTCGTCCGTTCCTTCCCGCACCAGACGCCGGTCATCATGAATTACGATGCCGGCGACTACGAAGCGTCGCTCGACGCGGCGATGGCGGCGGCCGACTGGAGCGGCTTTGCGGCACGCAAGGCCGAGGCAGAAGGACGCGGAATGAAACGCGGCATCGGCATGAGCTGTTACATCGAGGCCTGCGGGCTTGCGCCCTCGGCGGCGGTCGGTTCGCTCGGCGCCGGGGTCGGTCTTTGGGAATCGGCCGAGGTCAAGGTCAACATGGTCGGCACGATCGAGGTGATGACCGGCTCGCATAGCCACGGCCAGGGACACGAGACGACCTTCGCCCAACTCGTCGCCGACCGGCTCGGCCTGCCGATCGACAGCATCAATATCGTGCATGGCGATACCGACAAGGTGCAGATGGGCATGGGCACCTACGGCTCACGCTCCGGCGCGGTCGGCATGTCGGCTCTCGCCAAGGCGCTCGACAAGGTCGAGGCCAAGGCGAAGAAGATCGCGGCGCATCTGATGGAGGCGGACGAGAGCGACATCGTCATCGAAGACGGCGCATTGAAGGTCGCCGGCACCGACAAGTCCGTCCCGTGGTTCCAGATGGCGCTCGCCGCCTATACGGCCCACAATCTGCCACCCGGGCTTGAACCGGGGCTGAAGGAGAGCGCCTTCTACGATCCCGCCAACTTCACCTTCCCGGCCGGCTGCTACATCTGCGAGGTGGAGGTCGATCCGGAGACAGGCCGGACGACGGTCATCCAGTTCGTCGCGGCAGACGATTTCGGCAACATCATCAATCCGATGATCGTCGAGGGGCAGGTGCATGGCGGCATCGCACAGGGCATCGGCCAGGCCCTGCTCGAGGAGGTCCGCTATGATGACAGCGGCCAATTGCTGACGGCGAGCTATCTCGACTACGCCATGCCGCGCGCCGAGGACCTGCCGTCCTTCACGGTGTCGACCTCGAACACGCCCTGTCCGAACAACCCGCTCGGCGTCAAGGGCTGCGGCGAGGCGGGTGCGATCGGCTCGCCGCCGGCGCTGATCAACGCGATCACCGACGCGATCGGCAACAACCAGCTGACCATGCCGGCGACCGCGGAAAAGGTCTGGGCAGCCGCTCAAACCGGCAACTGACGGGGAGGAACACACATGTACGAGACGAACTATCACAGAGCCTCCTCCATCCAGGAGGCGGTGCAAATGATGGGCGCCGCGGCGGAGGGCAAATATCTCTCCGGCGGCATGACGCTGATCCCGACGATGCGGCTGCGGCTGGCGGCGCCGAGCGATCTTGTCGACCTTCGCCACATCGCCGAACTGAAAGGGATCGCCGTCGACGGCCGGTCGGTCCGGATCGGCGCCGCGACGACGCATGAGGAGGTCGCCACCTCCGCCGAGTTGAGCGCGGCCTGTCCGGCCCTCTGCGGCCTCGCCGCTCACATCGGCGACCCCGCCGTGCGCCACATGGGGACCATCGGCGGCTCGATCGCCAACAACGACCCGGCGGCCGACTATCCGGCCGCCCTGCTGGGGCTCGATGCGGTGGTCGTCACCGACAGGCGCGAGATCAGGGCAGACGCGTTCTTCACGGGCCTGTTCGAGACGGCATTGGAGGAGGGCGAGATCATCACGGCCGTTCGCTTCGATGCGCCGGCGAAGGCGGCCTACCAGAAGTTTGCCAATCCGGCCTCGCGCTACGCCATGGCCGGGGTCTTCGTCGCCCGGCGCGACAATGGTGATGTCCGCGTCGCGGTGACCGGGGCCGGCTCGAGCGGCGTCTTCCGCCATCCGGGCCTCGAGGCGGCGCTCGCCGCCAACTGGTCGCCGGATGCGGTGGCGAATGTGACGGTCGATGCATCGGATTTGCTGACAGACCTTCATGCCAGCGCGGCCTATCGCGCCAATCTCGTCAGGGTTATGACCAAGCGCGCCGTCGCGGCGACCTGAGGGGGCGACTTTAGTCTCGAAAAAGGGCGGCTGCGGCCGTCCTTTGTCACAATTGCTTGACTTCGATCAAAGTTGAAGGGATTGAGTTGCGCTAGTCGTTTTGGAATAGTTCAAAACTAGGGGCCTTTTGCCGCAGCTGCGCGCGCGGGCCCATTCCGGGGTTGACCCCTGGTCGCTTTGAATGAATGAAAGGCGGCAGGGCATCGGAGATGATGATGGATTTCGAGAGTTTCTTCAAAAACGAACTGGACGGTCTGCACCAGGAAGGCCGCTATCGGGTCTTCGCCGATCTCGCCCGCCACCGCGGCGATTTCCCCAAGGCGACGCGCTACACGGCCGATGGCAGCCAGGAAGTCACCGTCTGGTGCTCGAACGATTATCTCGGCATGGGCCAGTCGCCGGTCGTCACCGAAGCGATGAAGCGGGCGATCGACGAATGCGGCGCCGGCGCCGGCGGAACGCGCAACATCTCCGGAACCAATCACTACCACGTCCTGCTCGAGCGCGAACTCGCCGACCTGCACGGCAAGGAATCGGCGCTGCTCTTCACCTCCGGCTATGTCTCCAACTGGGCCGCGCTCGGCACCCTCTGTTCGAAGATTCCCGGTGTCATCGTCTTCTCGGACGCCGGGAATCACGCTTCGATGATCGAGGGGATCCGCCATTCGAAATGCGAGCGCGTCATCTTCAAGCACAATTCGGTGGCCGACCTCGAGGCGAAGCTTGCGGCGGCTGATCCGCGTGCGCCAAAGATCATCGCCTTCGAGTCCGTCTATTCGATGGATGGCGACATCGCGCCGATCAAGGAATTCTGCGATCTCGCCGACAAATACGGGGCGATGACCTATCTCGACGAGGTGCATGCGGTCGGCATGTATGGCCCGCGCGGCGGCGGCATTGCCGAACGCGAAGGGCTGATGCACCGGCTGACGGTGATCGAAGGCACGCTCGGCAAGGCCTTCGGCGTCATGGGCGGCTACATCACCGGTTCGGCGGCACTCTGCGATTTCATCCGCTCCTTCGCCTCCGGCTTCATTTTCACGACCGCCTTGCCGCCGGCGCTGGCCGCCGGCGCGCTCGCCTCGATCCGGCATCTCAAGGGAAGCCAGCGCGAACGCTTCGCCCATCAGGAGCGCGTGCGGCGGCTGCGCTCGCTGCTCGATCAGCGCGGCATCCCGCACATGGTCAATCCGAGCCATATCGTCCCGGTGATCGTCGGCGATGCGGCCAAGTGCAAGTGGATCTCCGACCTGCTGCTCGACAATTTCGGCGTCTATGTCCAGCCGATCAATTATCCTACGGTGGCGAAGAAGACCGAGCGCCTGCGCATCACGCCGACGCCGCTGCATTCCGATGCCGATATCGACCACCTGGTCGGCGCCCTGCATTCGCTGTGGTCGCGCTGCGCGCTGGCGCGGGCCGTGGCCTAGACAGCCGGAGATTGCGCATTCCAATGTTCAAAGTTAGTGTTTCTTCATAGTTCTCAAGGGTGAATTATGAAGAAGCATATCTTAGTGGTTGCCGTTGGAATTGCATTCTCATCCACGCCATCCTTAGCCAGGAAATTGAACGGCGCAGACGTGTACCTTTTGAAGGGAACCTGCGACAAACTTGTGGTCGGCGACGAGATTTACGCGCCCTGTGCGCCGGGTCTTGTCAGCACTTCATACCCGAATGGCCGCGTCGGTTTCCATTTTTCAACTCAAGAAGGTATAGCCATCTCTTTCTCCGGAATGGACGGTGAGAACCCGGCCAAGGATGCTGATGTGTCGCTGATCGACAAGGTGATCATCAACGTCAAGGGAGGCGACGGAGCTGAGGACTTCGAGGCAGACGGCAAGTGTATGTACACGAACCCATTCACCGGAGAGCCGGCGACAGTGACCTGCAGCGGGAGAATTGGCGACGGAAGGACCTTTTCAGCTATCTTTACCACCGATGGATCAAAGCCGGAGTAAGGGTGCTGATCATCGCATTCATGCGAAGCGCTTCATGTCGCTCTATTGAATGAGCCCGGCAGCCGTCAGCCGGGCTTTTTCGTCGGCGGCGAAGACGTCGTCCATCGTCACGGCGGCCGGCAGGTCGGAGAGCCTGTCCATCACCTTCTCGACGATCTCCGCCATGGCAAGGAAGCCGATGCGGCCCTTGATGAAGGCCTCCAGCGCCGTCTCCTTGGCGCCGTTCAGCACCGCGCCCTGAATGCCACCCGCCTGCATGGCGCGACGCGCCAGGCGGAGAGCCGGGAAGCGCGCCTCGTCCGGCGCCTCGAAATCGAGCCGGGCGAGCTTGGCGAAGTCGAGCCGCTCGATCGGCAGATCGCAGCGCTTCGGATAGGTGAGCGCATAGCCGATCGCCGTCCGCATGTCGGGGCAGCCGAGCTGCGCAAGCACCGATCCGTCGCTGTAGCCGACCATCGAATGGATGACCGACTGCGGATGGACGATCACCTCGATCTGGTCGGGGCGCAGGCGAAAGAGATGGCGCGCCTCGATCATTTCCAGTGCCTTGTTGAACATCGAAGCGCTGTCGATCGAGATTTTCAGGCCCATCGACCAGTTCGGATGGGCGCGCGCTATGTCGGCCGTCACATGCCGCATCTCCTCGAGCGACTTGGTGCGGAACGGGCCGCCCGACGCGGTCAGGATGATGCGCTCGACGGCGTGACGCTGGTCGTTCTCCAGGACCTGGAAGATCGCATTGTGCTCGCTGTCGACCGGCAGCAGCCGGCCTCCGCCCTTGGCGACCGCCTCGATGAACAGGCTGCCGGCGGAGACGAGACATTCCTTGTTGGCAAGCGCTATATCGGCGCCGCGACGGGCAGCCGCAAGCGTGGGGCCGAGCCCCGCATTGCCGACGATCGCCGCCATCAGCCAGCCGGCATCCCGTTCGGCCGCCTCGATCAGGCCGCTCCGCCCGGCGGCCACTTCGATGCCGCTGCCGCCAAGCGCATCCTTGAGTTCGCCGTAGCGGTGTTCGTCGGCGGTTACGGCCAGTTCCGCACCCATCCGCCGCGCCTGGTCGGCGAGGAGCGGTATGTTGCCATTGCCCGTCAGGGCAGCGATTTCGAAACGGTTGCGCCCGCCGAGCCGCTCGACGACGTCGAGCGTGTTGGTTCCGATCGACCCGGTGGAGCCCAGTATCGTCAGACGGCGCTTGCTCTCGTCGCCGGATGCCATTGCCAAATCCCGTATTCTTCTCGTTCGAACGATTTAGATAGGCTCTACAGCCGAAACCCGCCGGCAACAAGCGAAGAAGCGGCCGCTCTTCTCTATGCGGCACCGCTGGAGTAAGAATCGATGTGGCGGCAAAGCCGCGCCGATTTGCGTAAGGAGTTCCCGATGCTCAAAGCCCTGACAGCCGCGTCCTGTGCCTGCGTGATGATCGAGCTCGCCTCCATGCAATCGGTCGCCGCCGAAAACGTGCCGCAGGAACTGATCGGTTCCTGGCTCGCCGAGGACATCGGCGGCGGCGGGGTCATCGACGATCTGGAGACGGTGCTCGACATTCACGAGGACGGTACCTATGGCGGGATGGGCGGCTGCAACATGTTCACCGGCGTCTTCAGCCTCTCGGAGAGAACGATCACCTTCGGCCCCACCGCCGCGGCGCGCACCTTGTGCGCCCCCGCCATCATGGAGCAGGAGCAGAAGTTTCTAGACACGCTGAAAAACGAGGTCAGCTGGAAAGTGGATGGCAGGCGACTCACTCTGACAGGGTCGAATGGCGCGCCCGTCATGCGCCTTGTTTCGGCGGAGTCGGCCTCCTCCGGGATGGCCGAGCTGACGCTGCGAATTCCCGGCGCCGGCGCGGCCGATCGGCAGAGGGTTCGTTACGATTGCGGTGGGGAGACGGTCGAAGCCGAATACATCAATGCCGGCTCCGTCTCACTCGTCACCTTCTCGACCGGCGGCCACTTTATCGTCGCGTCGGGCGTGCTTTCCGGGTCGGGGGCAAGATATGCGGGCGACCGCTACATCTGGTGGACCGAGGGTGATGAGGCGACGCTCTTCGATGTCTCGAAAGGGGAGGAGGATCCCGGCATCCTGTGCGAGAGGCGGGGATAAGCCCGAGGACTCGCGGTTCCCTTCCGGGCCGCTCTTCATTGCTGGGCATCGCGCCTGACGTGCTCGGGCATCCCCGTTTTCCAGTGCGTCGTAGCATTGGCCCTGTCGAGGGTGCCGATACGAGAGATTGGCAGCGGATCGCCGCAAGGTGCTCGCCAGCAGTGCCCGCGGGACGCGGACACTGCCTTACAGCGAAGGTGGGGGACTTGATTGTCGCTCCCCATTTGTGGAGCGATACCTAAGTAATTCGCGACGCGGAAAATTGTTCCGGAACCTGAAAAGCGACGCCGGCTCGATCGGCCACATTGCCGCCCCTCTCGTGCGGTCGGCGGTGATTAAATAGCGGCGGGGTCATCGCCGCAGGAACAATTCTCGCAATCCGACCATTATTCCCTCCACGCGCGCGCGGCGTAGAGGGATCCACTTCGAAGGAGAGAGACATGGAGGAATCACAGGCGATTTCCCGGCCGCAACGGGACGCCGACTATTCCGGTCGGCAGGCAGACTGCATCGCCGCCCTGAGGCCGGCCGTCGCGGACCTCGCTGCAGTGTCCCAGGAGAGCATCGTTGCGGCCATTGGCGGAGACATGACCGGAGATCTGGTCGCTCTGGCGCACAGGGCCGAAGAGGCCGGCTGGAGCTTCAAAGAGGCGTCGGCTGCCATAGAGAGCCTGGCGCGTGAATACGAAGGTGCAAAAGGGGCGATCTTCGACTGAGCGATTCAATCTGCGCCCGAGCGACATCCCCCGGGCGACTGCCGTCGGTCGGCGTCATATCCAGCCAGCGGCGACGGCGTAGACGAGAAAGGTTGCCGTGAGCACGACGCCGGAGATCAGCAGCGACAGTCCGAGCCGCGGCCTCGACGACTGAGCGGATTGCGCAGCGTCAAAGGGGCGCATCGCATCGCCGAACTCGGTCGCGACCTCAACTGGCTTGTCTTGCAGCTGCGCTGCCCTCGCCTGTCGCGTCGCCTCGGGATCGAGCGGAGTTCCAGCCGCCTCGCCGTCGGTCTCAAGCGGTGCCGCCGCCGGGTCGAAGCCCGGCTTCTTGTCGCCGGTCCGTCCCTGCTGGATGTCCCCGCGCACCTGTGCCGGGTTGCTTGCCGTCGCGGGGATCTTGGACATGCTTGCTCCTTTCTGCCGCAACAACCGGCTTGCACGGCGGACGCTCCGGCGTCGCCCGGAGTCAGTCAGGCTTCGGCGTTTTCACGTCGCCAAAGCGCACTTCCTCGCGTGACAGGTTGTCGGAGATCGACTGCTCCTCTTCGTCGTTCGGAAGCGCCTCGTCCGGGTCGACGTTCTGCTCGTCTCGGCTGCGCACCGGAGGTACGCGGCCTTGCACGACCGGCCGTACTTGCATGCTCTTCGGCGTATGGACCGGCACCTCCTTTTCGGGAGGCGGAGCCGGGTCTCTGCGGGCCGGCTCGTTGGAGCTGTTGCGTGCCATCATATCCTTCCTTCCTTGTCTAGGGAGGAAAGCGGAGGCGGGCACTTTGTTCCCGATTTTGCCAAGCGGGCCGAGCCGCCTCCCACCGGCTGCAGCGAGAAGGTGCAGGACCGGAGCGAAGGGCCTGGGAACAATTCCAATCTCCGGCGATTGATAGTGGAAGCGGCAAAACCGTAGGTTTTGTGAATCGATTCACAACAATTGCCGGGAAGGTACGATGTCGAAAACCGTGACCGCAGCCGTGATCGTCGTCCTGGTGCTGGTTGCGGTGCTCTGGACGATCTTTCCGTTCGACGGTCCGGCCGAAGAGGGTCAGCCGGCACCGCATGCGATCGACCAGTCGGAATGACCCATCGAGGAAGCCCATGCAGGACGTATTGAAGATTTACCGGTTGACGCCGCTGGCCGAGCCGCAGGACCCGAACTGGCAGAACGCCAGGTACCAGGGGGAGGTGGTTGTCGTCGCGCGTTCCAGCGGTGACGCCCGGATCGTCGCCTCGGAGGCTGAGCTCGATTTCCGCGAGATCGACGCAAAGCCGGCAGAAGGCGTGACCACCGATATGGCGAGCGCCTTCCGCAGCGAAAGGCTCTATACGGTGATAGAGGAGGGGCCGGCACCGCCGGGCTCGGATCGCGGCGTGATTGCCGGTCGGATCGCCGTCGACAACATTATTTCTACCGAGCTTTGAGGGTCATCTGGCCGCGCTTGCAATTCATCGCTCTTCGAGCGGGCGCTTCTGGCCAATCGTCGGCAAACCGTCTCTGAGGAAGGAGCCGCGGTTCTCCTTGACCGCTTCGACCAGGAAATCGCGCACCGCTCTCACCCGCGGCATCGCCATCTGGTCGCGGTGGCAGATCAGCCAATAGGTGCGCTTCAGTTCGATCTCCTCCGGCAGCACGATCTCCAGATTGGTTTCGTCCTTCGCCATGAAATAGGGCAGCACGCAAAGGCCAAGCCCCTGACGCGCCGCCTTCAGCTGCGTCAGGATGCTGGAGCTCTGGAAATGGGCGCGCAGGCCCGGCTGGATTTCGCCGAGATAGTCGAGCCCCGGCGTGAAGATCATGTCCTCGATGTAACCGACGAAGCGGTGCGAGCTCAGATCATTGCGCGTGCGGATCTTGGAGTGCCGGGCCAAATAGCTTCGTGCGCCGTAGACATGCAAGGTATAGGGGGTGAGCACCTCGGAATGGTACGGTCCAGCCTTGGGCGCGGCGAGCGCCACGGCGATATCCGCCTCCTTGCGCGACAAGGACATGATCTGCTGGATCGCCACGAGCTCCAGCGAGATGTTCGGATAGCGGCCGGCGAATTCGGCAAGCCGGTCGGAAAGAAAGAAATTGCCGAACCCCTCGAGCGTGCTCAGCCGCACGACACCGCGCTGGGCGGTCATGCCGTCGCTGATGTCGAACTGGAGCTGCTCGGTTTCCCGCTCGATCCGCTCGGCCGTCTCGACGAAGCGCTGACCCATCGCCGTCAGCACGTAGCCGCGCGGATTGCGCTCGAAGAGCTTGACCTTGAGGGCAAATTCCAGCCGGTCGATGCGGCGGGAAACGGTGGCATGGCTGGTTCTGAGCCGCCGCGCCGCGGTGGAAAGCTGGCCGGTGCGCGCCACCGCCAGAAAGAACTGCAGGTCGTCCCAGGTGAAATTCGGGTTCATGCCTCTCCTCTCTGTTCAAAAATGAACAGATGCTGTTTGCAATTTACGGTTTCGGCCGCTTGCTTCCAAGCGAAATTTTCCCGATGGTAGGCGCCGTGCCGACATCTGAGGAGCATGTCTGGCCAAATTTGAACAGAGCGACGCAAGGAAACGGCCGGGGCCTCGAAAGGCAGCGGCCGGGCCCTATGTGTTTGCGCATGACGGCCCCGCATCGCCCTGAACATCCTTTGGGAGGAGGACACATGAACAAGAAACTGATCGCTGCGCTTGCAATTCTGCTTGCCAGCAGCACCGCTGCCCTTGCCGATGCATCCGACGGCAAGGTCAAGATCGGCATTCTGAACGACCAGTCCGGCGTCTATGCCGATTTCGGCGGCAAGTTTTCCTATGAGGCGGCGCTGATGGCGGTCGAGGACTACGGCGGCAAGGTGCTGGGCGTACCGGTCGAGGTGGTGACCGCCGACCACCAGAACAAGCCCGACATCGCCTCCAACATCGCCCGGCAATGGTACGACACCGAACAGGTCGACAGCATCATGGAGCTCACCACCTCTTCGGTGGCGCTCGCCGTCCAGGCGATCTCGAAGGAGAAGAAGAGGATCGACATCGTCACCGGAGCGGCGACGACGGAGCTTACCGGCAAGCAATGCAGCCCCTATGGCTTCCACTGGGCCTACGACACGCATTCGCTCGCCGTCGGTACCGGCGGCGCGCTGGTCAAGCAGGGCGGCGACAGCTGGTTCTTCCTGACCGCCGACTACGCCTTCGGCTATTCGCTGGAGGAGAACACCAGCAACTACGTCAAGGAAAACGGCGGCAAGGTGGTCGGCGCGGTGCGCCATCCGCTCGCCACCACCGACTTCTCGTCCTTCCTGCTGCAGGCGCAATCCTCCGGCGCCAAGGTGATTGGACTTGCCAATGCCGGCCTCGACACCTCGAACGCCATCAAGCAGGCGGCCGAGTTCGGTATCGTCCAGGGCGGCCAGCGCCTGGCGGCCCTGCTCTTCACGCTCGCCGAGGTGCATGGTCTCGGGCTCGAGGCGGCGCAAGGCCTGACGCTGACCGAGGGCTTCTACTGGAATCGCAACGAGGAGAGCGCCAAGTTCGGCAAGCGCTTCATGGAGCGCACCGGCAAGATGCCGAACATGGTTCATGCCGGCACCTATTCGGCCGTCACGCAATATCTGAAGGCGATCGAGAAGGCCGGCAGCGACGATGCGGACGCTGTTTCCAAGGAACTGCATGCGATGCCCGTCAGCGACGTCTTTGCCGAAAATGGGACGGTGGCGCCGAACGGCCGCATGATCCACGACATGTACCTGCTCGAGGTCAAGAAGCCGGACGAAAGCAAGGAGCCCTGGGACTATTTCAAGGTTCTGGCGACCATTCCCGGCAAGGAGGCCTTCATCGATCCGGCCCAGAGCGGCTGCGAACTCGTGAAATCCTGACCGGCGCCGACGAATGAGCGTCGCCGCGCCCTTGGAGAATGGAGCACCGCGGGTGGTTCTGTCCGCCCGCGGTCTCCGCCGTGACTTCGGCGGCTTCACGGCCGTCAAGGACGTCGACCTCGATGTCCACCATGCCCGCGTGCATGCGCTGATCGGTCCGAACGGGGCCGGCAAGACGACCGTCTTCAACCTGTTGACCAAGTTCCTGCAGCCGACCCGCGGGACGATCACGCTGCTCGGCCAGGACATCACCAACACCGCGCCGGACAAGGTCGCCCGCCTGGGCCTGGTGCGCTCCTTCCAGATCTCGGCGGTGTTCCCGCACCTGACGGTCATCGACAATGTCCGCGTCGCCCTGCAGCGGCCGAACCGGCTTGCGACGCAGTTCTGGAAGCCGCTGTCGGCGCTCGACGCCCTGAACGGCAAGGCCGAGCAGTTGATCCGCTCGGTGGGCCTCGACAAGGAGCGCAACGCCTTGGCGGCCGATCTCTCCTACGGCCGCAAGCGCGTCCTCGAGATCGCCACCACGCTGGCGCTCGATCCGAAAGTGCTGCTGCTCGACGAGCCGATGGCCGGCATGGGCCACGAGGATGTCGGCATGGTCGCCGAGATCATCCGCGAGGTGGCGCGCGAGCGCGCCGTGCTGATGGTCGAGCACAATCTCTCCGTCGTCGCCACGCTCTGCCATCACGTCACCGTGCTGCAGCGCGGCGAAATTCTGGCCGAGGGCGACTATGCCACCGTGTCGGAGGATCCGCGGGTGCGCACCGCCTACATGGGCACGGAGGAGGCCTCTAGATGAAACCGCTGCTCAAGGTCTCCGGCCTCAATGCCTGGTACGGCGAGAGCCACATTCTCCATGGTGTCGACATGGTCGTCGGCGAGGGCGAGATGGTAACGCTGCTCGGCCGCAACGGCGTCGGCAAGACGACGACGCTGCGCGCCATCATGGGTATCGTCCGCGAGCGCAAGGGCGAGATCACCTTTGCCGGCGAGGACCTGATGCGCGTGCCGCTCCATCGCGTTGCCCATCGCGGCCTCGGCTTCATTCCCGAGGAGCGCGGCATCTTCTCGACGCTCTCCGTCTACGAGAACCTGTTGCTGCCGCCGGCCGTCGCTGCAGGCGGCATGACGATCGACGAGATTTTCGAGCTCTTTCCCAATCTCCACGAACGCCGCAACAGCCAGGGAACGAAACTCTCCGGCGGCGAACAGCAGATGCTGGCGATCGCCCGCATCCTGCGCACCGGCGCCAGGATGATGCTGCTCGACGAGCCGACCGAAGGCCTCGCCCCGGTCATTGTCCAGCGCATCGGCGAGGTGCTGAAGACACTCAAGGAGCGCGGCATGACGGTTCTGCTGGTCGAACAGAACTTCCGCTTCGCCAGCAAGGTCGCCGATCGCTTCTATCTCATGGATCATGGCAAGGTCGCGGGCGAGTTTCCGGTCTCGGAGCTTGCCGCGCGCATGGACATGCTGCACGACGTGCTCGGGGTGTAAGTGATGACGACGATCTTCGGAATTCCGCTCCAGGCCTTTCTCGGACAGTTGCTGATCGGCCTCATCAACGGCTCCTTCTATGCGCTTTTGAGCCTCGGCCTTGCCATCATCTTCGGCCTGTTGCGCGTCATCAATTTCGCCCACGGCGCGCAATACATGCTCGGCGCCTTCATCGCCTGGCTGCTGCTCGCGCATTTCGGCATCGGCTACTGGCCGGCGCTGATCCTGGCGCCGCTTCTCGTCGGTCTCATCGGGGCCGCCATCGAGCGCACCATGCTGAGGCGGCTCTATTCGCTGGACCCGCTCTACGGCCTGCTGTTCACCTTCGGCCTGGCGCTGACGGTCGAAGGCACCTTCCGCTATTTTTACGGCGCTTCCGGACAGCCCTATGCGACGCCGGCGCTTTTGACCGGCGGCGCCAATCTCGGCTTCATGTTCCTGCCCATCTATCGCGGCTGGGCGGTCGTCTTCTCGCTGTTCATCTGCATTGGTACCTGGCTCGTCATCGAGAAGACCAAGCTCGGCTCGTATCTGCGCGCCGCCACCGAAAACCCGGTGCTGGTGCAATCCTTCGGCATCAACGTGCCGTTCCTGCTGACGCTGACCTATGGCCTCGGCGCCGCACTTGCCGCGCTTGCCGGCGTGCTCGCCGCACCGATCTACCAGGTCTCGCCGCTGATGGGATCGAACATCATCATCGTCGTCTTCGCCGTGGTGGTGGTCGGCGGCATGGGTTCGATCATGGGGGCGATCGTCACCGGCTACCTGCTCGGCGTCGCCGAGGGCCTGACCAAGGTCTTCTATCCGGAGGCCTCCAACATCGTGATCTTCGTGATCATGGCCATCGTTCTCCTGCTGAGGCCTGCCGGCCTCTTCGGCCGGGATGCTTGATATGACGCTGACACTCGAACTTCAGAACCAGAAGGAACGCACACCGGTCGTCGCCCAGACGGTGTTTCTTGGGGCGGGTCTCGCCTTTCTCCTGGTTGCCCCGCTGTTTTTCTACCCCGTCTTCCTGATGAAGATCCTCTGCTTCGCCCTCTTTGCCTGCGCCTTCAATCTGCTGCTCGGCTATACCGGGCTGCTATCCTTCGGCCATGCGGCCTTCTTCGGCGGCGCCGCCTATTTCACCGCGCATGCCGTCAAGGAATGGGGCCTGCCGGTCGAGTTCGGGCTTCTCGCCGGTGTCGCCGGCGCCGCCCTGCTCGGCGCGGTCATCGGCTTCTTCGCCATCCGCCGCCAGGGCATCTATTTCGCGATGATCACGCTGGCGCTGGCGCAGATGTTCTATTTTTTCTGCCTGCAGGCCGAGTTCACGCATGGCGAGGATGGCATCCAGTCGGTGCCGCGCGGCCATCTGTTCGGCTTCATCGACCTCTCGCAGTCCTCGAACATGTATTACTTCGTGCTGGCCGTCTTCGTCATCGGCATCGCCATCATCTGGCGGATCATCAATTCGCCCTTCGGCATGATCCTGAAGTCGATCCGGGAAAACGAGACGCGGGCGATCTCACTCGGCTATTCGGTGAGGAACTACAAGCTCGGCGCCTTCGTCATGTCGGCCGCATTGACCGGCCTGGCCGGGGGCTTGAAGGCGCTGGTCTTCCAGTTCGCGACGCTGACCGATGTCGGCTGGCAGATGTCGGGCGAGGTGATCCTGATGACGCTGCTCGGCGGCATCGGAACGCTGATCGGACCGCTGTTCGGCGCAGCACTCGTGGTGACGCTGCAGAACTACCTGGCGACCTCGGAATTTCCGGTGACGATCATTACCGGCGTCGTCTTCATGGTCTGCGTCCTCTTGTTCCGCCGCGGCATCGTCGGCGAGTTCTACAATTCGCGCCTCGGCCGCAGGCTCGGCTTCGAGCACCGGCACAAATAGACAGATCGGTCCGCCACGGTCGGGACCCGACATCAGAGAAAGCCAATGGAAACGTTCGACTATATCGTCGTCGGAGCGGGGAGCGCCGGCTGCGTTCTCGCCAACCGTCTTTCGGAGAACCCAGCGCATCGCGTCCTGCTGCTCGAGGCGGGCGGCAGCGACAATTATCACTGGATCCACATTCCGGTCGGCTATCTCTATTGCATCAACAATCCGCGCACCGACTGGTGTTTCACCACCGCCGCCGAGGAGGGCCTCAACGGCCGGTCGCTCTTCTATCCGCGCGGCAAGGTGCTCGGCGGCTGCTCGTCGATCAACGGCATGATCTACATGCGCGGCCAGGCGCGCGACTACGACCTGTGGCGCCAGCTCGGCTGCACCGGCTGGAACTGGGACGAGGTGCTGCCCTTCTTCAAAAAATCCGAGGATCACTATCGCGGTGCCGACGACATGCACGGCGCCGGCGGCGAGTGGCGGGTCGAGAAGGCGCGCGTCCGCTGGGCGGTGCTCGACGCCTTCCAGAAGGCGGCAACCGAGGCAGGCATTCCGGAAACCGACGATTTCAACCGCGGCACCAATGAAGGTTCCGGCTATTTCGACGTCAACCAGCGCTCCGGCATCCGCTGGAACACCGCCAAGGCCTTTCTGAAGCCCGCCAGGCAGCGGCGCAACCTGACGATCCTGACCAAGGCGCATGTCCGCAAGCTGATCCTCGAAGGGGCGCGTGTCGCCGGCGTCGAGTTCCAGCATGACGGCGTGACGAAGCGCGCGCGGGCCAGCCGCGAGAGATCACCTCCGGCAACACCAATCGCCGACCATCATGATCGCCGAAAAGGCAGCCGCGATGATCGTCGCGGCAAACCGGTAGCGGCCTACTCGGCCGCTTGCGTCTCCCGCATCGGCACATAGTTGAGGATCGGCGAGAGCCAGCGCTCGACCTCGCGAACCCCCATCCGCTTGCGAGTTGCGTAATCCTCGACCTGGTCGCGTTCGATCTTGGCGACGCCGAAATAGTAGGCGTCCGGATGGCCGACATAGAGACCCGAGACGGAGGAGCCCGGCCACATGGCGTAGTTCTCCGTCAGCCTGACGCCGATCGCCGCCTCCGCATCGAGCAGCCGGAAGAGCGTTTCCTTTTCGGTGTGGTCCGGCTGTGCCGGATAGCCCGGCGCCGGGCGGATCCCCGTATAGGGCTCGGCGATCAGTTCCTGTGGGGTGAAGGATTCGTCCGGCGCATAGCCCCACAGCTCCTTGCGGACATATTCGTGCATGCGCTCGGCAAAGGCCTCGGCAAAGCGGTCGGCAAGCGCCTTGACGAGGATCGAGGAGTAATCGTCGTTGGCGCGCTCGAAGCGCTCGGCGATCGCCACTTCCTCGATGCCGGCCGTCACCACGAAGCCGCCGAGATAGTCGCGCCTGCCGCTCTCGACCGGAGCGACGAAATCGGCGAGCGCGACATTTGGCCGGCCGTCGCGCTTCGCCAATTGCTGGCGGAGCGTGAAGAAGGTGGCAAGCTCGCGCTCGCGCCTCTCGTCGGTGAAGAGGCGGATGTCGTCGCCGGCGCTGCCGGCTGGCCAGAAACCGACCACCGCCTTCGGCGCGAACCACTTTTCCGCGATGATCTTCTCGAGCATCGCCTGTGCGTCGGCGAAGAGCTGCCGTGCGGCCGGACCCTGATGCTCGTCGTCGAGAATGCGCGGATAGACGCCCTTCAACTCCCAGGTCTGGAAGAAGGGCGTCCAGTCGATATAGCGGGCAAGCTCCGCCAGATCCCAGCTCTCGAAGACGCGCGTGCCGAGGAACGAGGGTGTCTTCGGCCGATACGCGTCCCAGTCGAGTTTCGACGCATTGGCGCGGGCCTGCGAGAGCGGCAGGCGGCGCTTTTCCGCCTCGTTGCGCGCATGTGCATCGGCAACCTTCAGATACTCGGCGCGGACCGTCTCCTTGTAGCCGTCCCTCGCCTCCGGCGAGAGCAGACTCGACACGACGCCGACGGCGCGGCTGGCATCGGTGACATAGACGGTCTGGCCGAGGCCGTAGCGCGGGTTGATCTTGACCGCCGTATGCACGCGGCTGGTCGTCGCTCCGCCGATCAGCAGAGGAATGTCGAAGCCTTCGCGCTCGAGTTCGGAGGCGACATGCACCATCTCGTCGAGCGACGGGGTAATGAGCCCGGAAAGCCCGATCGCATCGACCTTTTCCTGCCGCGCCACCTCGAGGATCTTCGCCGAGGGCACCATCACGCCGAGGTCGATGATCTCGTAATTGTTGCAGGCGAGCACGACGCCGACGATGTTCTTGCCGATATCGTGCACGTCGCCCTTGACGGTCGCCATCAGGATCTTGCCGGCACTCGCGCGGGTGCCCTCGCCGCCATTCGCAAGCTTTTCCGCCTCCATGTAGGGCAGGAGCACGGCGACCGCCTGCTTCATGACGCGCGCCGACTTGACCACCTGCGGCAGGAACATCTTGCCCGCGCCGAAGAGGTCGCCGACCACGTTCATGCCGGCCATCAGCGGTCCTTCGATGACGTGCAGCGGGCGCTCGGCGGCAAGCCGCGCCTCTTCCGTATCCGCCTCGATGAACTCGGTGATGCCGTTGACGAGCGCATGCTCGAGCCGCTTCGCAACCGGCCATTGCCGCCAGGCGAGGTCCTTCTCCTTGCCCTGTGCGCCGCCCTGGCCGCGGTAGCGCTCGGCGATCTCCAGGAGGCGCTCGGTCGCATCCGGACGGCGGTTCAGCACCACGTCCTCGCAGGCCTCGCGCAACTCCGGGTCAATCGCGTCGTAGACGGCAAGCTGGCCGGCATTGACGATGCCCATGTCCATGCCCGCCTGGATCGCATGATAGAGGAAGACGGCGTGCATCGCCTCGCGCACCGGCTCGTTGCCGCGGAAGGAGAAGGAGAGGTTCGACACCCCGCCCGAGACATGGACATGCGGCAGCGTGGCGATGATCTCATGCGTCGCCTCGATGAAATCGACGCCGTAATTGTTGTGCTCATCGATGCCGGTGGCGACCGCGAAGATGTTCGGGTCGAAGATGATGTCCTCCGGCGGGAAGCCGACCTCTTCGGTCAGCAGCCGATAGGCGCGCCGGCAGATCTCGACCTTGCGCGCCCTGCTGTCGGCCTGGCCCTTCTCGTCGAAAGCCATCACCACGACGGCGGCGCCATAGGCCCGCACTAGCCGCGCGTGATGCAGGAACGCCTCCTCGCCTTCCTTGAGCGAGATCGAGTTCACCAGCGCCTTGCCCTGGACGCATTTGAGCCCGGCCTCGATGACTTCCCATTTGGAGGAATCGATCATCACCGGCACGCAGGCGATGTCCGGCTCGGAAGCGACGAGGTTCAGGAACTCGACCATGGCGCGGGTCGAATCGATCAGCCCCTCGTCCATGTTGATGTCGATGATCTGCGCGCCGTTGGCCACCTGGTCGCGCGCCACGTCGAGTGCCGCGGCATAGTCGCCCGTGGTAATCAGCTTGCGGAATTTCGCCGAGCCGGTGACATTGGTCCGCTCGCCGACATTCACGAAGGGGATTTCGTCGGTGAGCGTGAAGGGCTCGAGGCCGGAGAGCCGCATGCGGCGTTCGATTTCCGGCACCTGGCGCGGCGGATATTTTTGCACCGCTTCGGCGATGGCGCGGATATGGGCCGGCGTCGAGCCGCAGCAGCCGCCGACGATGTTGACGAGGCCATCGCGGACAAAGGCCTCGATTTGTGCCGCCATCGTTTCGGGGCTTTCGTCGTAGCGGCCGAATTCGTTCGGCAGGCCGGCATTCGGATAGGCACAGACAAGCGTGTCGGCGACGGTCGAAAGCTCGTCGATATGGGCGCGCATCGCGTCGGCGCCGAGCGCGCAGTTGAGCCCGATGGTGAAGGGCGCCGCATGGCGCACCGAGTACCAGAAGGCGGTCGGCGTCTGGCCGGAGAGGGTGCGGCCGGAAAGATCGGTGATCGTGCCGGAAACCATCACCGGCAGGTGGATTTTCTTCTCGGCGAACACTTCCTGCGTCGCGAAGATCGCCGCCTTGGCGTTCAGCGTGTCGAAGATCGTCTCGATGAGGATGATATCGGCGCCGCCATCGATCAGGCCGCGCACCTGTTCGGCATAGGCAAGCCTGAGATCGTCGAAGCTGACGGCACGGTAGCCGGGATTGTTGACGTCGGGCGAGATCGACGCGGTGCGGTTGGTCGGCCCGAGCGCGCCGGCCACGAAGCGTCGCCGGCCATCCTCCGCTTCGGCCCGCTTCGCCGCCCGCCGCGCCAGCCGGGCGCCGTCGCGGTTGAGGTCGTAGACCATGTCCTCCATGCCGTAGTCGGCCTGGGCGATCCGCGTCGAGGAGAAGGTGTTGGTTTCGAGAATGTCGGCGCCGGCAAGGGCGTAGCGATAGTGGATCTCCTCGATCGCCTTCGGCTGCGTCAGCGTCAGGAGGTCGTTGTTGCCCTGCTGGTGACAGGCGCAACCGCCGAAGCGCTCGCCGCGGAAATGGTCTTCGACGAAACCGAGTTGCTGGATTTCGGTGCCCATCGCCCCATCCATGATCAGGATGCGCTCGGCCGCCGCCTGGTTGAGCGCCCGAAAGATTTCCGAGCCGTCGGGCTTGGGGGAGAGTTCTCCGAAGAGGGACGCGGCGGACATGGGAAATCTCCCGTTCTGAAAACGACAATTATTTTGTCGATTAAGTCACATAAAGATATCTTTATGTCAACATACGATCATAATAATACCGCGAGGGCAAGAAAAAAGCCGCCGCGAGCGCGGCGGGCTGACTGGATATCCGTCATGACGTTCGCGGAGCCGGCGTATCCCCCTCATCCGCCTGCCGGCACCTTCTCCCCGCAAGCGGGGCGAAGCGATATGTCGCGTCGCCCAAGTCCCCTCTCCCCGCAGGCAGAGGGCGAGGGTGAGGGGCAATCAACGCCCGTCACATCCGCTTCAGGCAATCCTTGAGCTCATAGATCGCGCAGACGATGTGATAGAAGCTGCTGGCCGGCGCGGGCTCGTCGACGAAGCTGCCGTCCGCCTTCTGCTTGTCGCGCCAGAGCCCGCGGACCGGAGTTTCGAGAAACCGTTGCAGCGCTGCCGCGGCGCGCGAGGCCGAGGCGAGATAGCGTTGCCGTTCGCTGCCGTCCGAAAGCGCGGCGAAGCGGATTGCCGCCTTCAGCCATTCCGTCTGCGGCCAGAGCCGCGCCACCGGGTCGGCGACCGACAGGTCGTCGAAGAGCGTCATGATCGCCACGTCGCGCCTCGGGCAGATGCCGTGCGCTTCGCCGATCTCGAACAGCCGCCGCGCCTTGACGATCGCTTTCGCATTGCCGCGCCGTTCCGCCCAGCGCAGGAGCAGCCATGCCCACTCGAACTGGTGGCCGGGCTCGACGATGCGGCCCTTCTCGCCCGGAAAGGGCGTCCAGTCGCGGTCGAAGAATTCCCGCAGCACGCCCGTCCTTGCGTCGATGAAGCAATCCATCGCCAGATGGGCGATCTCGTCGGCGAGATTGGCCCAGGCGACCCGGTCGAACCCGTCGACGACTTCGCTGGCGAGACAGGCTTCGAAGAGGTGCATATGCGGGTTGGAGCCAAGCGGCAGGCGCGGCGGGTTGTCCTCCTCGAAGCCGGCGACCGGATGCTTGCAATGGGCTTCGAGCTTCTGCCGGAGATCATTGCTGCGGCCGATCATCTCGGTCTTCCGATCCGGAAGGACTTCGGCCAGATAGGCGAAGGCGAGCAGCGCGAAGGCCTGGTTGTAGAGGTCGAAAGACCGATCGATGATCTCCCCGTCGGCCTTGGCGAGCGCGCCGTAGAAGCCGCTCGGCTGCCGATAGATGCGATCGAAATAGGCGAGTCCGTCCTCCGCGACGCTGCGCCAGTCTCCCTGCCAGCCACGCCGCCCGGCTTCCGCGAAACAATAGACCTGGCGGGGCTGGACGCGAGAGCGGCGATTGGCCTGCGTCGGCTCGCCGGCCATGTCGATCGTCTCGACGAAGCCGCCGCCGGCCGCGTCGAACCCCTTTTCGCGCCAGAGCGGCAGGGCGGCTTCCATGAGCCAGCGGCCGAACTCCGTCGCCTGCAAAGAAACGTCCATCGGCCCGTCCGTCAATTCTCGAGTTTCAGCGCATCGTGATCCGCGCCGAGGAGTTCGGCCAGCGCTTCGACGACCAAATTGTGGTCGTCGCGCTGCGGCAGTCCGGACACCGTGACGGCACCGATGCAGCCGGTCCCCTTCACGACGATCGGAAAGCTGCCGCCATGCGCGGCGAACTCTTGATCCGGCAGGCCGAGCTTCGCCTGCAGGTTGGTCTGCTGCTTGAGAAGGCCGAGACCGGTGGCATAGCTGCTTCTGAACAGCCGGAAAACCGTGTTGCGCTTGCGCCGCACCCAGTTCGGATTGTCCGGCGTTGCGCCGTCGAGCGCCGCATAGAAGACCTGCATGGAGAACAGCGTGACGTCGATGACGACACCGTGCTTGCGCTCGGCCGCCATACGGCGGAGCGTCGAGCCGAGCGTCCAGGCCGTGTCGAGGTCGAAGCGCTCGAACTGCAACTGTTGTTCCTGGAGCGCGATCCGGCGCAGATCATTGTCGATATTGTTCATGATGCCTCCGCTGTCGTTAGGGGAGCTGGACGGATGGGACTGGGGTGATGGCGATGCCCCCTCTGGCCTGCCCGCCATCTCCCCCGCAAGGGCCCGCAAGGGGGGAAAGGATGTGGCACGGTCTACGCATCCACTTAAGAGTTTCGTGTTCAGCAGCGTCTCGGCCGGAGAGAGAGAGAGGTGAGCCGCCCGTATTCTCCCCCTTGTGGGCCCTTGTGGGGGAGATGGCCGGCAGGCCAGAGGGGGAAACAGGGCGGCCGCCGAAACTCGACACGCGCTACTCCTTCCACAGCCAGGCGGCGCCGCGCACGCCGGAGCTGTCGCCATGCACGGCCTTGCGGATCGGCGTTTCGAAACTGTCGCCGAACAGATATTTGGTAATCAGCTCCGGCAATTCGCCATAGATTTCGTCGACATTCGACATGCCGCCGCCGAGCACGAAGACATCCGGATCGACGATATTGGTCAACAGCGCCAGGCTGCGGGCCAGCCGGTCGACGAAGCGGTCGTAGACGCCGGTGGCGGCCGGATCGCCGGCACGCTTCGCCTCGATGATGTCGCGGCCGCGGCGCTCGACGCCGGTCGTCAGGCGATAGTCGAGCTCGAGCCCGGTGCCGCAGGCATACATATCGAGGCAGCCGAACTTGCCGCACCAGCATTTGTGACCGGGATACTCGTCCTGCTTCATCCAGGGGAGCGGATAATGACCGATCTCCGCGGCGACGCCCTGGTAGCCGGCATGCACCTTCCCGTCGATCGCCAACCCGCCGCCGTGCCCGGTGCCGACGATGATGCCGAAGACGACATGCGCATCCTTGCCGGCCCCATCGACCGCCTCGGAGACCGCCAGGCAATTGGCATCGTTGGCAAGCCGAACCTGGCGGCCAAGGGCGGCCTCGAGGTCGCGCCCGAGCGGCTTGCCGTTGATCAGCACGGCGTTGGAGTTGCGCACGATGCCGGTGCGCGGATTGGGACTGCCCGGAATGCCGATGCCGATCGAGCCGCGCTCACCGGCCGTGTCTTCGGCCGCGGCGACGAGCTCGACCACGGCGCGGATGCACGCGTCATAGCCGCTGGTCGGGGTTGCAACACGGTGCCGGGCACGCGTCCCGCCATTGCGGTCGAGCGCAATGACTTCCATTTTGGTGCCGCCCCAATCGATTCCGATAAGCATATGCGGATAGGTCCCAGGATGGATTCGGGAAAGGCGGCATCGCCTCCGACCGCCGCCGGCTTCTGCTTAGCACTCACTTTGTCGATCACGCTAGCCCCATGATTTCGCATCGCCACATCCGACTTTTCGCAAACCGCCGGCCGCGGGCGCAAAAACACTTGGCGAAATGGCCTTGCTTTTGTATGGGTCTATAGCAAGTGGTCCCGTAGCTCAGCAGGATAGAGCACCAGATTCCTAATCTGGGGGTCGCGCGTTCGAATCGCGCCGGGATCACCATTTCCTTGTTTTCCCGGAAGCACCGACAATCGGTCGCGAAGCCAAGGGCGCGCGAAAGCCAGTCGATCGCGATCAAGGTGCGAGCCTCGAACAGGTTTTGTCGACCTCACCCTTTCGGACAGTCTTGCCACTGTAACAATCGGCGCCTACACTCTCCTTACTGTCCCTCTCGTCGTTGACCACGGATGTACTGGCAGCGGCGGGAGGGACGATGAAAGGTCGGGCTGAGCCCGGCCTTTTTGTTTGGGGTGCCGTCAGCCTTTGCCCCGCTGCGGGTCCTTGCCGGCCGCCTGACTGCTCTTCTTGGCCTCGTCTTTCCGGGCCGCGTCCCTCTTGCCCTTGTCGCCGGCACGGTTTCCGCCACGCGTTCCATCGGAACTCTTGGGCGCCTTGCCGTCCTTCACGTTGGTTGCCATTGCGCTTTCCTCGAAGGTCTCGGTTCACGGCAGCGGCAACCGGCAAGTCGCAAGAAAGTTCCGCAGGACGTGCCTTTCCCGGGTGCCCTCTCACTTCGATTCTTCCTGGAAAACACCTCGGAACCAAACCATGTCGGGCCGGTTTGGTTGGTTGGGAAAAGCATCCCCGAGAGAGGAAAAACGATGAAAACCATGATCTTTGGCGTTGCCGTGCTCCTGAGCGCTGCAGCAATGCCGGCCTTTGCGCAATCGGCGACCTCGGGCGGAAGCACACCGGCGATCACCACGCCGGGTACGCAGAATCCTGAAGCGCCGGTCGCCGGCAAGAACAGTTTTACGGAAGACCAGGCGCGCGAGCGGATCCAGGAAGCCGGTTACGCCGACGTCAAGGGACTGAAGCTCGACGACCAGGGGGTCTGGCGGGGAACGGCAATGAAGGACGGCAAGACCGTCACCGTTTCTCTCGACTACCAGGGCAACGTCACCGTGCTCTGATCAATGATTGCGGGCAGACGGGCAAAAATCCGCTCGCTTCCCCTCCAGCGCGACAGAAAGGCAGAAGAAGATGAGAACTGTGGCAGGGCTTTTCGACGATTATCACGACGCCCGACAGGCGGTGAACGACCTCGAGACGGCCGGCATTCCGACGCAGGATATCAGCATCGTCGCCAACAATGCCGGCGATCGCCATGCGGACGAGAGTTCCGGAGCCGCTGAAGGGGCAGGGGTCGGGGCAGGGCTGGGTGCGGCCGGCGGCGGCGCGGTCGGTCTCTTGACCGGGCTGGGGCTGATGGCCATTCCCGGCGTCGGGCCGGTCGTCGCCGCCGGCTGGCTCGCATCGACAGCGGCGGGCGCGATTGCCGGGGCGGTGGCCGGTGCCGCGACCGGCGGCATCATCGGGTCGTTGACGGATTCGGGCATTCCGGACGAGGACGCGCATCTTTACGCCGAGGGCGTGCGCCGCGGCGGCACGCTGGTGGTGGCGAAGGTCGACGAGGCCCTGCTGCCGCAGGCCGATGCGATCCTCAGGAACCGCAATGCCGTCGACACCTCGGTTCGCCGGCGCGCCTACGTCGAAGAAGGCTGGAGCACCTTCGACGCGGCGTCGGCGCCCTTGAGCCTCGATGAGGTTGAGCGCGAGCGCGACCGCTACCGTCCACCGGCACTATAAGCGGTTCGGCATTTCTCTCGGCGCAGTCGCCAGCGGCTGCGCCGGCGTTTCCTCTCCCGCCGCCACTCCCGCGGCGATCGCTTCGATGCTGCGGAACCTAGCCGAGTTCTCGCGTGTTCTCGTAGGTATTCCTTCGCAGGAGAGAAAGCATGCGATCGGCAATGCCACCGAAGTCGAAATCGCCGCGAACGGTCCGCACGCCACTCGCGCTGCCACAGCTTGTCGACGAGAAAGCCGAAGCCTTCGTCGCCACCGCCATAACGGAGCTCGTCAAATCCAAGATCCCGTTTCTGGTCGCCGGGACCTTCGCCGTCAGCGCCTATACCGGCATTTCGAGACCGACGAAGGATCTCGACGTCTTCTGCAAGGCAGGCGACTACACCCGCATCCTTCAATACTTCAAGTCGCTCGGCTACTCGGTCGAGATCGAGGACGACCGGTGGCTCGGCAAAGTCTACAAGGGCAAGTTCTTCTTCGACGTCATCTTCGCCTCGCCGAACGGAACGATGCTCGTCAACGACGCCTGGTTCGAGCACGCCTTGCCGGTCGAGATCAGCGCCTCGCCCGTGTCGATCGTCGCTCCGACCGAGTTGGTCTGGTCCAAGTCCTTCATCCAGCTTCGCGAGCGCTATGACGGCGCCGACGTAGCCCACACGATCCTCAAGACCCACGACCGGATCGATTGGCGCAGGCTGCTCGAATACATGGAAGTGCATTGGGAAGTGCTCTTGATCCATCTCCTCAATTTCCGGTGGATCTATCCCTCGGAGCGCGACAGGGTGCCCTTGTGGCTGATGGACGAGCTGCTGAGCCGACTGGCGGCGCAGCGTGACCTGCCGCTGCCCCAGACGAAGATCTGCCGCGGCCGGCTTTACTCGCGGCGCGATTATGAGATCGACGTCACCGAATGGGGGTTTGCCGACGTCGGCGGCGACCTCGAGATGCGGCCAGGAAAATAGGGAGTTGCTGCCATGGGCAAGCTGAAAGTAGCCGCGGTCGCGGACCTCCATATGAAGGAGGATGGTTCGGTCTCCTATACCGAACTGTTTTCGGAGATTTCAAAAGTCGCCGATGTGTTGGTGATCGCCGGCGACCTGACCGATCTCGGCAAGCCGGCCGAAGCGGAGCTTCTCGCCGCCGACCTGAAATACTGCACGGTCCCGGTGGTGGCGGTTCTCGGCAATCATGACCACCAATGCGATGCCGTCGAGGAGATCTCGTCGATCCTCATGAAGGCGGGTGTCCATCTGCTGGATGGGCAGGCGGTCGAGATCGCCGGCATCGGCTTTGCCGGCACGAAGGGGTTCGTCGGCGGCTTCGGCCGGCACATGCTCGGTTCTTTCGGCGAGACCGCCCTGAAAGCCATGGTATCGGCGACCGTCGACGAAGCGATGCGCCTCGAAAACGCCCTGCGCAAAACCAGCGCCCAGCATTCCGTGGTCGTGCTGCACTACGCGCCGATCGCCGAGACTGTCGCAGGAGAGCCGGAAGAGATCTATCCCTTCCTCGGTTCCTCGCGCTTTGCGGAAACCATCGACCGGTTCCGTGTCAGCGCCGTCGTCCACGGCCACGCTCACAAGGGCACGTACAAGGGCACCACGCCGGGCGGCGCGCCCGTCTTCAACGTCGCCACCCATGTCGAGAAGCCGACCGGCCGGCCCTACGCGATCCTGGAATTCTGATCACGCTAGATCACGATGATTTTAGGTCGGATCGACCTAAAATCATGAACGTGATCGATTCTAATAGGTTAGAGCGGGATGCGGGCGGAAAACCGCACACACTTTTCCTCATCCCGCTCTAAGGCCGGACTTCCCTTCAAGGTTTCAGGACGACCTTGACGCAGCCGTCCGCCCTCTTGTTGAAGGTCTGATAGAGGTCCGGTCCGTCGTCGAGCGAGCCACGATGGGTGATCACGAAAGAGGGGTCGATTTCGCCCTTGCGGATGCGGTCGAGCAGCACCGGCAGATAGCGTTGGACGGGTGTCTGCGCCATCCGGAAGGTCAGTCCCCGATTGATCGCCGAGCCGAAGGGTATCTTGTCGAGATAGCCGCCATAGACGCCGACGATGGAAACCGTTCCGAAGTTCCTGCAGCAATGGATCGCCTGGCGCAGTACATGCGGACGATCGGTGCCGAGATAGGTGGCGACCTTGACGCGGTCGACGAGCGAATCGAGGCTTGCGCGGCTGTCCGCCTCGGTCCCCACCGCGTCGATGCAGGCGTCCGCGCCGCGCCCATGGGTCATTTCCATGATCCGGTCGTAAATGTCCTCCTGCATGTAATCGAGCGTCGCCGCGCCCGCCGTTTCGGCAAGCCGCAGCCGCTCGGCAACGGTGTCGACAGCGATGACCCGTTCCGCCCCGAGCAGGAAGGCCGAACGGATGGCCATCTGGCCGACGGGCCCGCAGCCCCAGACGGCGACCGTGGAGCCGGGCTCAACGTCGCAGAATTCGGCGGCCATGTAACCGGTCGGGAAGATATCCGAGAGGAACAGGACCTGCTCGTCGGTGAGCTCCTCCGGGATCTTGATGGGCCCGACATCGGCATGCGGCACGCGCAGATACTCCGCCTGTCCGCCGCTGTAGCCGCCGAGGAGATGCGAGTAGCCGAACAGGCCGGAGGGCGAATTGCCCCACATCTTCACCGCTTTTTCCCGGTCCGGATTGGTTCGCTCGCAGGCGGAGTAGAAGCCCCGCTCGCAGAAGAAGCAAGCACCGCAGGCGATGGTGAAAGGCACGACGACGCGGTCGCCGACCTTCAGCTTCGTGGCGGCAGCCTTGCCGACCTCGACCACCTCGCCCATGGTCTCGTGGCCGATGACGTCGCCGCGCTCCATTGCCGGGATCAGGCCGTTGTAGATATGCAGGTCGGAGCCGCAGATCGCACAGGCGGTGACCTTGATGATCGCGTCGTCTTCGGCCTCGATGTTGGGATCGGGAACGCTCTCGCAGCGGATGTCGCCTTTGCCGTGCCAGGTCAAAGCCTTCATTGCGGGATTCCTCCACTGTGTCGGGCCGAGGCGGTTTTCAGTGTCGCCGGTATGAGGTGCGGGGTAGGCCGCCGATCACCGCCGCAAGTGCCAGACCGACGACCGCCGCGGCCGCAACGGCGGCGATCGGGAGTCTGCGATCCGAACGCAAGCCGCCTTCGATGCCGCCGGGATTGACCGGAGCCTTGAACAGGTTGCCGCTGCTCCTTTCGGCGCGTGGCGCTCGCCTGAGATAGGACGAGGTCAGGCGCGCCAGGAGGCGGGCGGTGGTGTTGGGGGCGAGAAAATGTGCCAGCCGCGCCAGATCGGCGACGGCGCCGACGGTGACGGCGCTGCGTGGGCGTTCAGCCAGGCGAACGATGGCGCGCGCCGCCCGGCGCGCATCATAGACGGGTGGGGGAACGTTGAGCCTCCGGCCGGTATAGTTCGCGCCATGGGCGACGCCGGGCGTGTCGAGGAAGGTCGGATAGACGTCGCAGATGTGAATATCCGGTTCGTCGGCGAGTTCGCCGCGCAGCGCTTCGGAAAAGCCGCGAAGCCCGAACTTGCTGGCGCTGTAGGCCGCCGCAAAGGGCGTCGAGGCGAAGCCGCCGAGCGAAATCATGTTGATGAACGTGCCGCGGCCCTGTTTCAGGAAAACCGGAATGGCGGCATGCGCATCGTTGACGTGGCCGATCAGGTTCGTCCGAATGACCTGCTCGTGAGCCTCGATCGGGGTTTCCTGGAACCGCCCGACCGCGCCGACGCCGACATTGCTGAACCAGACGTCGATCTTGCCGAAGCTCAGGGCTTTTTTTGCCAGTTCCTTGACCGCGTCGGCGTCCGTCACGTCGGTCGGCACGACCAGCACGGCCGCTCCAACGTCTCGGCAGGTCCGCGCCACCCGCTGCAGCGCCACCGCGTCGCGCGCGGCCAGCACGAGTTTCGATCCCCGGCGGGCAAATTCCTCCGCCGCCGCCTGTCCCACTCCGGACGAGGCGCCGGTGATCACCACCACCGCATCTTTGAGCGCTTTCCTCATGGTGCGTCTTCCTCAATCAAGTGTCGGTGGAACCGCGTGCGACCGATTATGTTCCGCTACCAATGCAGGGCCCGGTGCCTAAATCGATCCGGCGCCGCATCCGGAATGGAACCTTACCCACACGGGCGTGCGTTAGTCTTCGGTCGAAATTTCACCGCCTGAAGGAAGGGCCGCTCGATGCCCCTGCAAATCGCTTCCAACCCCGTCCGCCGCGCGGCGAGGATGCCTGATCGGCCCGGCGCCGGGCGCAGCCGTAACGGGCGCGATCGGGCCGTGGGCGAGGTTCCGCCGAAGGAAAGCGGGCTCGTCTATGTCAGCGATTCGGAGCCTGGCATCCGACGCCAGCGCTCCGGCAAGGGATTCGCCTACCGGCTGCCGGACGGTTCCATCCTGACCGACCCGGCCGTCAAGGCCCGTATCGCATCGCTTGGCCTGCCGCCCGCCTACGAGAATGTGTGGATCTGCCTGGACGAGAACGGTCATCTGCAGGCGACCGGCTATGACACACGCGGTCGAAAGCAATATCGCTATCACTCGGAATGGCAGGCGCTGCGGAGCGGCGACAAGTTCGCCCAGCTTCTTCTGTTCGGCAAGGCGCTGCCGAGGATCCGGCGCATGATTCGCCGTCACATGGAAGGCGGGACCGACGATGCACGCACAGTTCTTGCCGCGCTGGTCGCCTTGCTCGACGAAGTGCATCTCAGGACGGGAAGTCCCGCCTATGCCCAGGCGAATTCGACCTATGGTGCGACGACGCTGTTGAAGCGCCATTTGCGGCTGCTCGATGGCTGCATAGAATTGCGGTTCACCGCCAAGGGAGGCAAACGGGTCCAGAGACGGCTGCGGCGCCCGAAGCTGCAGCGCTTGCTCGAGGATATCGCCGACCTGCCGGGGCGGCAGCTCTTCGTGTGGCGGGACGACAACGATATGCTGCGCCCGGTCGATTCGGGTCGTCTCAACCGCTACCTGGCGGAGGTCGCCGGCTTCCCGGTTTCGGCCAAGACATTCCGGACCTGGGCGGGGAGCGTTGCCGCCTTCGCAGCCGCTCGGGAAGCGATGGAGAAGGGCGAGCGCCCGACCGTCAAGAGGATGTGCGAGGCGGCCGCCGCAGTCCTCTGCAACACGCCGGCAATCTGCCGCAAGAGCTACATCCATCCGGAAATCATCGGTCTCGCGGATACGGCCTGCCCGGCGACCGCCAAGCAGTTGCGTCGACGTGGGCGTGCAAAGCCCGAACTTCGTGTGGAAGAGGCGCGCCTGCTGACTTTTCTTGCGCGCGCGGTACGATCGGAGCCGAAGGCGGCAGCCGCCATCAATGGTATGACGGCGGGACTGGCCCCCGCCGTCATCTGATCACAGATTCCGGCTGGTGTCGCCAGTGTTCCAGCCGGGCGTTCCGCCGGCCGATCCACCGGCGCTCCGGACGCGGATATTGTTCTGGACGTGACCAACGCCGGAGACGTTTTCCGCCAGGTCTTCGGCGCGGCGTTTCGCCCATTTGGACTCGACGAAGCCGCTGAGTTGAACCTCGCCACCGGTGACCGAGACTTCGATGTCGGAAGCGTCCAGCGCTCCGTCGTCGCTCAGGCGGTCGCTGACATCCTCCTGGATACGGCTGTCCGAGCGGGTATAGCCCTTCGGCCCCTTGCCGCGAAACTGATCCATCCGGCGGCGGCGCTCCGCTTCCTCGTCGCCGAACCAGGAGGCCACCTCGTCGCCGGCCTTCTCGAAGAAGCCACGCTCCTCGTCCTCGTCCCAGTCCCGGCCGGGACGCGAATAGGCAGGTCGCCCCCGATAGCCGTAGTCGGAACCATGGTCGCCGTGTCGGCGATCCTGGCTCCAACGCCCGTAGTCCTCGCCCATCCGGCGATAAGGGCCAGGGCCGGCCTCGGCATCCGGGAAATACTCGGAGTTCTCGTAGTCGGCTCCGCGCGGCTCGACCGTCTGCGCGAAGCGCCGCCGGCTGCGTCTTTCATCGCCGTACCAATCCCTTCCGGCTTCACGCGAACGCCAATAGGGATCGTCGCTCCTCCACTCTTTTCTCTTGACCATTTGGTGCTCCTTTCTTTCGACTTCCTTCAGCATTGTCGCTGCTTCAAACCAGCGAACAGCGTCACGGTTCCGCTGCGCACAGCACGCAACGGCCGACCCGCTACGTCGTGCGAAGCGGGGTCAATCGTCCTTTGTCTTGAGTGCGTCCGAGACCTTGCCGCGATGCGGATCCTTCAAGTTTTCGCCGGCCGCATCGCGGTCATCCTCCGGGTCGTCCTTGGCCGGCAGGTAGCCTCTCGGCCGGGTCTCCTTCGGCCCTTCCCACCGCGGCGATTGTTCCGTGGTGCCGGGCGCTCCGTCCTTTGGGGTTTTCATGATCTTTCTCCTCTGCGGGCCGCCGGTCAGTCCTGGTCCTTCATCGTCGGCAGCGGGAAGCGCTGGTCTTCATCCTCGAGGTCGGATTCGACGACATAGTCGTCCCTCTTCCTGCGCATCGCCTCGCGCGCGGCTCGCTTTTTGATGAGTTCGTCCGGCTCCAGCGGCTGCGTGGCGGCCTCCGGATGCAGGTCGCTGTCGGTCTTGACAGGCGCGCTGCTGTCCGACCGGACGTTCGTCGGTCTGTTTTCAGCATTTGCCATTTCTCGGCCCTCCTCAGGGTGGTCGCTGGGTGAACGCCAGCCCCAAGGCGAAGTTCCATCACACGAGCCCAGGTCTTCCAATCGGAACAAAGCCTGGCGAACCCGAGTTTGGACGCTGCGGCCGTTGCCGGATGGGCCGAAATCATGTCGCACAGATCCAAGAGGAGTTTTGGACCATGGAGAAATTCCCGCGCCCGCCGTTCGAGCGTCAGAGCCAGCCCATGCCTGGAACCACGGAGCGCATGAAGCCTCTGCCGGACCACGGCGAAAAAACCTACAAGGGATCGGGACGGTTGGAGGGCAAGAAAGCCATCATCACCGGCGGAGACAGCGGCATTGGCCGGGCCGTGGCGATCGCCTACGCCCGCGAGGGCGCCGACGTGCTGATCGCCTATCTCAATGAGCACGAGGACGCGAAATCGACCAAGGCGCTCGTCGAAGAGGCCGGACGCAAAGGCGTCCTCGTGGCCGGCGATATCCAGACGTCGGCCCATTGCAAGCGAATTGCCGAGACAGCGGTCAACGAGCTCGGCGGCATCGACATTCTCGTCAACAACGCCGCCCATCAGGCCTCCTTCCCGGATATCGCAGACATTACCGACGAGGAGTGGGAGCTGACCTTCCGCGTCAACATCCATGCGATGTTCTATCTGACCCGCGCAGCGGTGCCGCATATGAAGCCCGGCAGTTCGATCATCAACACCGCCTCGATCAATGCGGATGTCCCGAA